>JAETOX010000328.1 GCA_021771575.1 Bacteroides sp.
AGGTAATAGCAAATTTCGTCGTCCTCCTCAAATATAGTTTTGGCTTTGATCAGATATTGTTTAAGGATATCCGTTTGATTGGTATATGAACAGGCTGTATTCAAAGAAAGGTAAATTTCACGTATCTTGGGTTCTAAACGGGCTGCTGCAATAAGCTTCTGAACCGCCGATTCGTAATTCCCATTTTCAATATCTGCATTAGCATCATTCAAAAGTTCCACAGGCTTATTGATTTGTCCGACTTCGATCTGACCGTGACTAATTTGAACGCTTGCTAACAAAACCAGTAAAAATAAACTGAATCTTTTCATTCTTGCTCTCATATTTAGTTAGTAGTTGGAAAATGATTTGCTCGATTCCAAAAATAACAAAAATTGAGTAAAAAAAATATAAGTACGCAAAAATGCAAAGGTTTTCTGTTACAAATTTAACGAATAAGGGGGAGAAAGTAGAATTTATAGATTTGTCCTTTCCCCGAAAGAACATTCAGGGAAAAGGACAAAAGAAAAAGATTTATAAGCCGAGTACCTTCGGGCCCTGCTTAAAATAGATATCTTTAGGGATACCTGCTCCGGCAATGCGGTCAAGGTCCTTTTGTAAAGTAGGAGTAACTACTCCTTTTTCAGCGATCAGGGTGGTAGCTGTTTCATAAGCTCCGTCGCCTTCCAGAGTAATGTATTCCCCTGCAATCAATTCAATATCTTTTTTCATCTTATCGAAATCGATCGTATAATAACCGTTTTCATTCCGGTTGATAGCTCCGCTTTCCATAAAATGGTTAAATTGCATCATATTGGCTTTCCCGTGTGCACTGGCTGCGCCGAAACGGCTGGACCGGAAAATCCCGGCAATAAAAGTGACATAATTATCCATCAGATCCTTGTCGGCAATGATTCCCCATTCCGTCAATTTGGTAATACAGTATAAACCCAGAATATCTGCTTTTCCTTCTTCGAGGGAGGTATAACTGTCTTTTAAGGCACTACGCACATCCTGATTTCCTTGCAGGGTATATTTTATGCCTAACCCATGGGCTACCTCATGAAACATAGTATTTTCAAAAAAGGCATCGAAGCGAACATGCTTTTGCTGTTCCGGGGTGATCACCAATCGGGCGATAGGTTGTACCATCTTATCGAATTTCGCCTGCATGGAATTTTTCAGTTGTAATTTCCGGCTTCCTTTGGCTGCATGTACCCGTGGGTCGTTAGGAAGGTTGATCGCGATATTCTTACTG
>JAETOX010000329.1 GCA_021771575.1 Bacteroides sp.
TACAATCTTTTTCACCTTAGAAATAGTATTCATAGTACGTTTCCTTACACGACAAGAGCGTTTAAAAAGCTTGTCGAAAACCTGTTTCGGATAGTTCCGATTGCCTGTTAACTCTTAAATATTGTCAAATCAATTTTTGCATCTCTTACCAAGAGATACTTTAGCCCATCACATGGCTATATTTCAATAGATTAAGGATATACAAAATCAACAATTTGATAAAACAATATTAAAATCGAAAAAATTATTTATATTTTTTTTGGTGAAAATGTATTGTTTTCAAAAAGAATAACTATCTTTGCGGCAGATTTAAGTATCTCTTGGTAAGAGATTTTTATCTTTTTATATTAAAACATGACAGAGGGGACTTATTGTAAAAAGTAAGATAAGCTTAACGTATCGTTTATCCCTAATAATGACGCATATACTATGGCGTCGAGCGCAACCTGATTAGCGCGATTTCTATACATTATCTATATTTGAATTTGGGCGGCTATGCGGCCGGTCCACGGGTGGGGCTACGGGAGTCCTTTCTACGGGTGGGTCTGTGGTCAACCCGTGGTTAAGTGCAAGGAATGCCTGGTGGCATAATGCATGGTTGCGGGGATTTGCGGGTGGTGTGCGCCCTGCGCTGCGCGGGGCGAAAGCGTGGGGATTTGCGGACGGTGGGGTGCAACCGGGGGATGGGAAAATGGGGGGATTTTTTCGTGGGATATTAACTTATTCGTATTTTTGTATCCGATATGAGTAAGAAGAGTATAATATTGTTATCGGTAGTCGCGGCGGTGGCGGCGATTGCGATTGTGGGCGTGACTGTTTTTGTCGGATATACACGCGGTTACGACGGCGAGTCGGAGCAGTGGGTGTATGTTGGCAGCAATGCGTCGCCCGACGATGTGTCACGTGAACTTAAACAGCGTCTTGGCGACACGGGTGCCAAGGCCGACAAGATAATGCGGCTTTCGGGCAAGGAGGCTGTAAACGGTGCTTATCTTATCGAACCGGGTATGTCGGCCATCGACATAGCACGGAAGATTTCGCGCGGCGCACAAACTCCGATTAAACTTACATTCAACAATATACGCACTCTCGACCAACTCGCGTCGAGGGTGGGCGAGAGGCTTGAACTCGACTCGCTGCAGTTTATGAAGGCGTGTGACGAGGTGCTTCCCGGTGCGGGATTCACCAAGCCTACCTATATAGCTGCGTTTCTGCCCGATACATACGAATT
>JAETOX010000084.1 GCA_021771575.1 Bacteroides sp.
GACGTTTTTTCTGGTTAATAACAACTGAAATGAAAAAAAAGACGAATGGGTATTAAAAAAAATTCATTTTTAACACAATGGGAAGTAAATAAAAATGTTCTTTGAGGATGCCTCTCAATTTTTTATAGGCATTTTGTTTGAGTGTCCGGACGGAATTGATGGATATGTGCAATTGCTCTGCAATCTCCGAGTTAGAGTAGCCTTGAAGGCTAAGTAGTATGATTTTACGGGATTGTTCGGCCAACTGATTGACAGCCCTGTGGACCAACTGGTAAGTTTCTTCTTCTATGATCTGATTACGGAAAAAAATATCGGCTTCTTTTTCCTGAATTTTGACATATTCTTCGACAATGCGCCCATGTTTGAGATGATTTAAGGCAATATGCCGGGCGGTTGTATATAAAAAACCTTTTGCTTTTTCGAGCGATTCAAACTCCCCTTGAAAACGCCACATTTGGATGAAAGTTTCCTGGGCCACATCTGCTGCCGACTCTATGTCTTCCAAATATTTATCGGCAAACATGACCAAAAACGGGAAATTTTCATTAAAAAATTTCCCGAATGTTTTGTAATCTTTCTTATTTAAAGCAATAAGTAATTCCATTTCGTGGCAAGTATAATACAAAAAATGTATTCTGACAATGTATTTTCAAAATAAAGAATGTATAAAGAAACAAAAGGGGTATTTAAAAAAAATGAAATATCTCCAAAGGGGTGGACGGATTAAACACGAAACAGGTAATGGAAAGACTGCTGTGTTGTACGGAACCCTCGCTTTTTAACCGGAATTTTATTGGACCTGTTTTGATTTAGAACCGATAAATATGATTGATTTTTCGGACTTTTTTTTCTCTTTGATCTTCCATATTTGTGGATGGCTATACTCATATGAATGCTTGGCGTCCCGGTAAAAATGTAGATAACATCCATGCTGTCTACGTGGACCGATGAGACTGGGAGAAAATAATCTACAGGATAGTGACTGGTTGCCTGATGGCTTCGCTTTAGTCATATAAGCGTAAATTATACTTTACGACTGGGACTAGAGAAATAAAAAAGTATTGAAAAACTAATAAAAGTCAATTTTCATTTATTTTAATAGGATAGGAATAGAATGAAAATAGAAAGTGAATAGAAAGTAACGTCACTTAAATGTTAATAATATATTAAAAAAGCCTCAGACATCTATTGAGTATCCGAGGCTTTCAGGTAGGCCGTTTTATGGCCTTATTCTGCTAAATATTCATTAGCCATCTGACGATATCTTCGATGACTTTCGGACAAATGGTTTCTTCGATATCGGAGTATTCGACGGGTAGTCCCTTATCGGCGGTTTGAAACATATGGTTTAAGCCAGGATAAGCAATCGTAACGACTTGCGCATTGCCGTTGGCAGTGATCCCTTTCTGGATAGGAATCAGGTTTTCAACTGGCACCTGATGATCTTTATCTCCATTCAGAGCCAGCACAGGGCAGGTGATTTCCGGAAAATCCCATTCCGGATCGTATTTCAATAATTCGATTTTACCGGGGTTATATAACTGGTGTGTGGTTGCAGCAGCTTGCCCGGCCAAAGGTGTGCCGGCGAAAAGTTCTTCGAGTTTTTGTTCACAGGTTTGAGCATTTGCTGTTTGCAGGACGATTTCCTGGGCCTGTCGCATGTATTGATTATAGGTGTTGATGAATTCTTCTTTGGCTCCGTTTGCCCGCAGGAGGGCGGCTCGTTGCTGGAGCAGCAATTCGCTTCCCTTCACACCTCCTCCGGCTAAGGTGATGATAAAGGCAACTTCTTTGCGGGCGGCTAGGCTAAAAGCGGTAAAGGCTCCTTCGCTATGGCCGATGACGCCGATGCTATCCGGATGAATTTCCGAACGTTGTTGCAAATAGCGTAAAGCAGCCTGGGCGTCGGTTTCGAAATCCGGAAGGCCCGATGCATTGAAATCACCTTGGGAGGAACCGGTACCCCGGTCGTCTACCCGCAGACTGGCAATGCCTTGCCGTGCGAGATAATCGGCAATCACCAGGAAAGTTTTGTGTTCACAAAAAGTATTGTCGCGGTCCTGTGGACCTGAGCCGGAAATAAAAAGTACAGCCTTTCGGCAACCAGGAAGTTGGGGGAGGGTTAGTGTTCCCGACAAAGTGATGCCGGCTTCATCATTATGGAAAGTAATTTCTTCCGTCCGGTAAGGAAAAGGTGCCCGGGGCGTTTGGGGACGGTGGAATACTATCGGCTTTCTCCCCAGTTCCAACGGAAAGGTATAACCGTCCTGGACCACGGTTCCGTTAATCTGTTGATCCGTTTGTATGTCGCCCTGGCAGGAAATGCCGGCATCCGGAAATTCCAGCGTGAGTTGGTTATTTACCAGATTCACTTCGGTGGCTGTGTAAATCCGGTCCGATTGATCCGGGATTTTTAAAGTTGCTGTATAGGTGGTTGCCTGGGGTTGCAGCTCTATGATCAGCCGGAGCCGGTGGGTTTTCAAATCCGGATAGCCGTACCATACGCCCTTTATGTCTTGCGAAAAAAGCGGAAGTGTACAGAAGAGCAAAATAGAAAGTAAAAGTGTTTTCATCATGATTGGTATTTTCCTGTAAAACGCTCAAAAATAAAAAAAGGGGGGTGAAAGTTCTAAAAATATCGGTTAACTTATATCTTTGTGATTGTTAAAATAGAGATTGAATGCTGATTTCGGACACCGGACTTTTGTTAAAATATCTGGCACAAAAAGATAACAGGGCTTATCGTCATTTATACAGTGTATATTATTCGGCACTGAAAGCCTTGGCTTTTTATTATGTGAAAGATGAACAGGTTGCGGCCGATATGGTGCAGGAGGTATTTGTTTCTTTATTAGAAGTTTCTCATCGTTTCGAAACGGCCGACGAAGTAAAATATTTTCTTTACAGTGCCCTGAAAAACAAGTGTATCAGTTATTACCGCAAACAGAAAGTTCGTGACAAATATTGCCGGGAAGTGCTATATATCGGAGAGCATCTGGAACATTTCTGGGAAAAAGTCCTGGAAGAAGATGTGTATGCCCATTTGATGGCAGCGATTGAAACTTTGCCGCCCCAATGCCGCTTGGTTATGCAACTTTCGCTGGAGGGACTGAAAATCTCGGAAATTGCCGCGCAACTCCATATTTCAGAAGAAACGGTGAAAGACCATAAAAAAAATGGGAAGCGCAAACTTTCACAATTGCTCGACAATCCTTTCCTCTGTCTATTAATTTCTTCTTTATAAAATTTACCTATTTTTTTATCAGACACCCCCTTTTTGCCGGTTTGTGCGTTTTATATAAAAACGGTAAAAAAGGCTAAAAATGTTATCGTCGAACGATCAGAAAAAATTTTTTGAATTATCCGGGTTAATATCCGGTTTTTTAGCTGGTACATTATCAGAAAAACAGCAAGAAGAGTTGAATTCATGGTTAGCCGAAAATGAAAGGCACCGGGAGTTATTTGAACATATTTGTGCCAGGCAGACCATGCGCAGTAAAATCCATCGTTATCACAATGAAGAAGTGCAGGCTGCTTTTCAGAATTTTATGCACAGAAGACAACGGCTGGCTTTCAGACACCGGATTTATCAATTGGCGGTTTGCGCCGTGGTATTGATTGCACTGGGTGGCGCCTGGTTGCAATGGCAAAAGATGCGGCCGGAACAGGCTGGAAAAGAGAGGTTAGTGTTAGAGGACAGCAGGCAGGATAGTACCGCTAGGCGGCCTGTATTGACTTTAGCTTCGGGAATGCAGATTGTAATCCCGGAGAGTGGATTAATGCCGGGAGAAGCAGCGCATGGACGACAGGCAGCAGCGAAGGACGGAATTTTCGGGCAGCAGACAGACATTTTTTCTCCTGCTGGATCAGGTTACAATACAGTAAATGTGCCGCCGATGTGTGATTTTCATTTTACCCTTGCCGATGGTACGAAAGTATGGATGAATGCCAATTCTTATTTGCGTTATCCTGTACAATTTGCAGCAGATTCCCGGACTATATATGTCAGTGGTGAAGTTTATCTGGAGGTAGCCAAAGATAATCGCCGGCCTTTTTCAGTGATGGTGGAAGGTATGAAAATCGAAGTGTTGGGCACTTGTTTTAATGTGCGGGCTTATTCACATGAAAATGAAACAAGAGTCACTTTGGCAGAAGGGAAAGTAGCTGCCCGGGTTGGCGAAGAAACATATACCCTTACTCCCGGAAATCAGTTGTCGCTGGAAGAGAAAACCGGAGGAGTGGCTATCCGGACTGTAGATGTCGACGATGTGTTGGCCTGGAAACGGGGATTTTATGTATTTAAAAAGTGCAATTTGGCTGAAGTAGCTTTGACTTTACAATGTTGGTACAATGTGGAAATTGTATTAAAAGGAAAGGTTGCTGCCCATACAACCTATACCGGAGTGGTCAATAAAGAAGAAACAATAGACGTCTTCCTCAGTCGATTGGAAAAAGTATCGGATGTAAAATGCTCCCGCAAGGGAAATGTAGTGTCGATTCAATAAATTCATATAAACATTAATTTAAAATCAAGCCAATGAAAAAATGGATAACCTTAGCTTGCTGCCTTTTGACGGTAGCGTATGTTTTCGGGCAACAGGATGGAACAACAACCGCTCAAAATGCCAGAGCATATAAAATTGACGGTGGAATCAGTGGAAAATATCAGGGAAAAGTGTATTTGGTGGAAGAAGAGCGTATGCACGGTCCACAGAAGCGTATTGATAGTTGCGAAGTGGTGGATGGACGTTTTCAATTTACGGGTGAGGCACCTGAATATGCTGTCATTCATTTTATCCAAAGCGCCGACGGGCAGTTGGCACCAATCTTTTTGGAGCCGGGAACTATTCGGACACGTATCCGGGCCGATTGGTTTTTAGGTGCCCGGAGCGAGGGAACCATCAACAATAATTTATGGAATCTCCACCAGCTATTTTACGAATATAAAAAAGATAGCATGCGTATTGCGGCCAATGCTGATTGGATGCGTTTCGGGCTAGGGACTCACGAACAACAGGATAGCAATTTCCGGGCTCGTACCCATTTCCAGAATCATAGTAAATTGGAAATGGAAAAAGGCATGGTGAAATACTACAAAGAGCAAGCCTTTGCTCCTTTTATCCTCCTCTTCGAAATGACTAATGAGTTGTCGTTGGACGAACTGAAAGCGTTTCGCGCACAATTGGACCCTCGGTTAAACAACCATCCTTATACTAAGGAACTCGACGAAGTAATTGTCAATAAAGAATTCAAAGTGGGATGTGAAGCTCCGGCTTTTAGTATTCGCGGTATGAACGGACAGGAAATTGAATTGAAAGATTATGCCGGCAAATATGTATTACTGGACTTTTGGGCTTCGTGGTGCGGTCCGTGTCGGCGTGAAATGCCAAATGTGGTAAAACTTTACAAAGAATGTAAAGGAAAAAGTTTCGAGATTATCGGAATTTCGCTCGATCAGAAAGAAGCCGACTGGAAAAAGGCTGTCAAGGATTTAGGAATGACCTGGCCGCAGGCGTGCGACTTCCTGGTATGGCAAGGTCCGGTGGCTCGCAAATACAATCTTAGTGCTGTTCCCTATACCGTCCTGATCAATCCTGAGGGAAAAGTGGAGGCCATCAATCTGCGTGGGCAGCAGTTGATCAATACCGTTAAATCTTTATTGAAAAAGAAAAAGTAAATCGTTATGAAAAGACTATTTATATGCGTGTGTGCCTGTTTACTGGCGGTAGGGCTGCAAGCGCAAAAAATGACCAAAATCAGTGCTGCCGTTGATGGTTATAATGGCAAGGTAATCGATTTTGAATTTGTCGATAATCCCGATAATAATATGCAATTTCCCTATGCTTCCGGCCAACGGATGGAATTTGAGGTGGAATTGAAAGAACCGGCCCTTGTCAAAATCAACCTATGGATATGGTTGTTGGTGTGCCCGGGGGATGAAATTCATGCCGATATCCATTATAATGGAAAAAATTACCGGACTGCGGAGTTCAGTGGTACTCCTGCTGCGGTAGCCCTCAATGAAGCTATTCGTGACGGGCGTAACCATCGGGTGGCCGGACGTTATAAAACGAATCCTCTCGCTGCCGTAGTTACTCAAATTCCTGCCGATGAGTATTATGAACAGACACAGGCTAACTGGAAAAAAGAACAGGAATTACTCGAGGCGGTACGCTCCGGGATTGATCCTTTCGCTTACGACTACATTTATGCCGAATTGGAAGGTATGTATCTCTCCAACCTGGTGAAATATCCTTACATCGTGGCAGACGTAGCGAAAAAGAACATCGGTGATTGTATTCCTGACGGATATTGGAATGCCCTCGACGGATACCGTGTGAAAGATTCCAAAGCTGCTTTGAAAAGTTTCACTTATATGAGCTGGCTGCTCGACTATAAGGAATATGCCGATAAACTCGAAGCCCGGCGTGCCGGACAGGAATGGCATTATGTGAAGGATTTACAAAAATCTTACGACGGGCTGGTTGCTTTCTATGACGGAAATGTTCGGGATGCCGCTTTGTATATCCTGCTCTACAATGCACTTACTTCCCAGCAGGAAGATTTCGATCTGATTGCCAGGCTCAGTAAGGAGTATTTCAAGAAATACAACAAAAATAAGAATTACAGAAAAGAATTGACTGAAATGCAGAAATAAGCCTGTGTGCAGGTCGATGTGTGTTTACTAACTTAAATATTTACATTATGCAGAAAAAAAGACTATGGCAAGGTGTATCGGGAAACCGGTTCCTTGTGTTTGCCTTGTTTATGCTGGTTTTTTCGGGAGGATTGAGGGCTGCTGTGGAGGAGGAGTATCAGAAAAAGAAAATTTCACTACAGGCAGTCGATGAAACGGTGGAAGAAATTCTGAATAAAATCGGTAAAGCGGCAGACGTTCGATTCTTTTACAATCATTCGGCTTTCGATTTTCAGAAAAAAATGACCATCGATGTAAAGGACCGGGAATTGCGAGAGGTCGTTGCGCAGGTATTGGCGGGCTATTCGGTGGAGGTGGAGTATCAGTTGAACCACACGGTAGTGTTGCGTCAGAAAACATCGATACCCTCCCTTGAGGTGCAAAAAATAAGTGGTACGGTGATTGACATTAAAAATGGAGAGCCGCTGATTGGGGCGAGCGTTGTCCTGAAAGAACAGCGGGGAGTTGGCGTGGTGACAGATATCGACGGGAAATTCCATGTCGAACTGATGCAGGGTAGCGCGACGGCATTGGTCATCAGTTATGTCGGATATCAGACCGAAGAAGTGAAATTATCGGAAGCCGGCAACATGGAGGACGTGAAAGTGAAAATGACTCCTGTAGCTGCCGAATTGGAAGGGGTAGTAGTAACAGGTATGGCACCGAGGAAGGCTTCAGGTTTTACCGGGCGCTACGTTACAGTAAAAGGCGAAGAACTCAAACGGCTCAATCCTAACAATCTTTTACAGGCATTGTCCATGTTCGACCCTAGTTTTAGAATCGTTGAGAATAATCAACGTGGTTCCGATCCGAACGCCTTGCCGGAATTCCGTTTACGGGGTGACGTACAATTAGGGACCATCAACGAAGGTACAGCCAACTTCCAAATGATGATGGGCGATTACTCCAACCGTCCTAATATGCCCTTGTTCATTCTGGACGGTTTTGAGACTTCCTTACAGCGCATCGTCGATCTGGACCCGGAACGGGTGGAATCCATCACCATCTTGAAAGATGCTGCCGGAACTGCCATGTACGGATCGAAAGCATCGAACGGGGTGTTGATCTTCGAGACCAAAAAACCGAAACCCGGTGCCCTTACCCTGAGTTATAGCGGTAACGTCGGGATTTCGGTACCCGATCTTTCCGATTACAACCTGATGAACGCTTCCGAAAAATTGGAATATGAACGTCGGGCAGGATTATTCACTAACTCCAACATGCTCAACTATTATAACAAATACAAAGCCGAGATATTACGGGGAGTGAATACTTATTGGCTTTCGGAACCGGTGCGCACGTCTGTTACTCATCGTCATACCCTCAGCATGGAAGGTGGGGACGAAGCTATTCGTTACAGCCTTGCTTTGAATTATGGCAACGAATTCGGAGTCATGAAAGGTTCCGACCGTAATAATATGGGATTGACCCTCACTTTGCAGTATCGGCGTAAAAAATGGAACATCGGTAATTCGCTGAGTATGACGAATACCGTGGCAAACAATTCGCCGTATGGGTCGTTTTCCGAATATACAAAGCTGAATCCTTATTATCGGATGAAAGATGAGAACGGCAGATACCAAAACATCATTGAAGTCAAACCGATGGGGGCCGGAAGTCAACAGCAAACAATTACCAACCCGCTGTATAATACACAATTTCCGAACAAAGATTTATCGAAAAATTTCAGTGTTGTCGACAATTTCTCCATCGAATATGCCATCATGGATAATTTGCGGGTGAACGGTCAGGTTTCTTTTACGAAAGGGACTGCACGGATGGAACAATTCAAATCGGCTAATCATACGGACTTTGCCCAGGTGGAAAATTTAGCGGAACGGGGATCATACAACAAAAGTACCGGAGAATCCGTCAGCTGGAATGCCAATGCTGCCCTTAATTACAACCTGGTGAGCGGTAAACATGGGTTGTTCGCCATGGCACGTTGGAATGTGGAGTCCTCTGTCAGTGATGCAATCAACCTTTCGGCCAAAGGCTTTCCGAACGATAATATGAACGATTTCCTTTTCGCCTTTGAAATGGATCAGCGGGTAAACGGAAATGAGGCAACCAGCCGTTCCGTAGGTGTATTGGGAAGTTTGAATTATATGTATGACCAGAAATACTCCGTGGATTTCAATATCCGGGGTGACCTTTCTTCTCAATTCGGCGGAAATACCGGTATGGCACCTTTCTGGTCCGTGGGATTCCGCTGGAATGCTTTTCGTGAAAAATGGTTTGAAGGGACCAGCGTTTCCAACTTAACTGTATCTGCAAACATGGGTATTACCGGTTCGCAGAGTTATTCTCCTTATCAGGCCAAAGAGACCTATTCGTTTGCAGACTTGATGTTCCCCTACCCGGGAGCGGATGTGCTGGGGGCACAATTAATGGGTATCGGAAATCCCGATTTGGGTTGGTCGAAGACTAAAGCGAAATCTGTTGCGGTAGAGCTGGGGTTGTGGAACAGTCGTTTGAATGTATCGGCTTCCTACTATCATAATTACACAGACCAGATGTTACTGGCTACGAACGTACAACCTTCTACCGGCTTTCCTACTTTTACGCGAAATGTGGGTGCTGTACTCAATGAAGGTATCGATGTAACGGTAAACGGTCTGCTCATTAGTGATTACGAACGCCAAATTCAGTGGTCGTTAGGAATAAATCTGACCCATAATCGCAATGTCATCAAGAAACTTTCAAATGAATTGAAAGAGATGAACCGTGAAAATCAAGACAAAAAGGATGAAATCCTTCCCGTTTATGAAGAAGGGGAATCTACAACAATTCTGAAATTGGTGCCTTCTTTGGGAATTGATCCGGCAACGGGAAAAGAGCTGTTCCGGAAGCTGAACGGTGAGAAGACCTTCGAATGGAATGCTGCCGACAAAATTCCCGTAGGAGATACCGAGCCGAAAATACGAGGCACGATACCCACTTCATTCATGTGGAAGAATCTGTCCGTCAATATGGCGTTTGCTTTCCAGATGGGAGCCGATCGTTTCAATCAAACCCTGTTGGACAAAATCGAAAATTCGGATATTTCCAAGAATGTGGACAAACGGGCTGGTGGTGCCGACCGTTGGAGCCCTACCAACCGGTATGCCAAATACAAGAAAATCTCTTTGGAAAACCAGGAGACTCCGATCAGCACTCGTTTTTTGCAGCGTTACAATGAATTTGTGTTCAGTTCCATCGGACTCGGTTACCGTTTCGAACCCAAACAATTCAGATTCCTTGAAGCTTGTAAAATCGCCAGTTTGTCGCTGAATGCTTCCATGCAGGACATCGGACGGATTTCCTCAGTCAAACAGGAACGCGGTTTGGATTACCCTTTTGCCCGGAGTTTCAATCTCTCCGTATCGGTGTTGTTTAATTAATAAAAAAGGGAGGTTATGATGAAAAAAACAATAATAATCATTGGAATGGCTTTGGCCGTGTTGCTGTCCGCTTGTGCCGATTGGGTGAATGTTTCCCCAAAAGAAGAGGTGGAAGCCGAAAAACTGTTCAATTCGGAAAACGGTTTTAAGAGTGCTCTCATCGGGGTATATACCCGCATGACATTGAAGGATAATTACGGAAAAAATTTATCTTACGGTTACATTGAAGAGCTGGCACAACGGTATGACAACTATGATATAGCGGCGGCACCTACGGATGCCAAACGTGCCGAGCGCTACGATTATAAAAACAACAAGGATGCCAAAACGTATGTTAATAAGTTATGGCTGGAGTTATACAACACAATTGCCAACCTCAATAGCTTATTGAATCATTTGGAAAATGGTGGACGCGACATTATTCTGACAGAGGGACTTTGGGAACAGATGAAAGGAGAAGCACTGGGATTGCGGGCTTTCCATTATTTCGACTTGTTACGTCTTTACGGTCCTGTCTATTCGAAGGAGCCGGAAATGAGATGCCTGCCCTGGCGTACAGAGTTCAACCCAGTCCGCTTGCCATTGGTGTCGGCAAGTGAAATTGCCGGGCATATCCTGGAGGACCTCAGGGAGGCAGAATCCCTTTTGACAGACGGGTCGTTGGAGGATGTAAAGGTAAGAGACCGGAAATTCCGGATGAACCGGATGGCTGTGAAAGCTTTGATGGCAAGGGTTTATTTATGGATCGGCGACAAAGAGAATGCGGCCCTCAAGGCAAAAGAAGTCATCGATGAATGCGGGCTGAAGCTGGTGCGTACCAACTTGGAGGATGTCTCTGCATTCGAAGAAACGATTTTCGCCCTTGGCATGGATGACATGAAGGAAAAACTGAAAGACGATTGGACAGATATTACCATTTATTCTACCCAATATTATATCTCTTTGGAGAATGCGCGTAGCGTATTTGAATATTCTACAGTAGGGGTGAACGACATCCGTTATCGGGCTGGATTCGGTTTTATTCATGGGACCAACGGGTTGTTATGTCGTAAATATTTGGGCAAATCAGCATTGTATGCGGAGAAAATTCCATTGATTCGCCTGTCCGAAATGTACTATATCCTGGCGGAATCCGTAGAATTGGCCGGGAGTGAGGACTATCTCAATGCTGTAAGAAATGCGCGTGGTATATCACGCAATTACAACCTGAGTTTCAAATCCGAAAGTGAAAGAATCGAAGCGTTGAACAAAGAATATCAGAAAGATTTCTTTGCCGAGGGACAATGGTTCTATTTCCTGAAACGTCACGATTACCCCACTTTCCATCGTTGCCCCGTAGGTCGGATGGTATATTACGTATTACCCACTCCCGACGATGAAATTGCCTACGGAACCGGAGATGAATAATTGAACCCTTAAAACGGATAAATGATGAAAAGATATATGCATTTCATTTTCCTGCTCGGGCTGTTTGCCTGTCAGGAAGACGAGTTGGTCAAATATGACCAGGAAAAGGACGCCATACAGTTTCTGGTTGACGAAGACAAAAAAATTTCGTCCAAGCGGGAATTCAATTTTGCTACCGCAACCTATACCCGCGAAGAAAACGGCATCAAGGTGGAATACTATTACGGAGACAGTTTGGCGTCGTTTACTTACACCGACATTATATTAGAACTACAGGGATTCCCGACCCCCGATGAGCGGCCTTATAAATTGAAAACCGTATTGTTGGAAGGACAGGATTCGACAAAGAAAGCGGAAGTAGTTTTTGACTCCTACTACAGTTTGGCAGCCAATGAGCTTTGCGACACGATCCGGTTTACCGTTTATCGTCCCCAAACGAGAGGCACCTACCGGATTGGCGTCGTGGTGGATACGGAAAATAGCGACGGATTTTTCGAAAAAGGCGCTTTGGAGAGATCGGTGTTGGAATTGGAGATCAAAGACGTTTACGAAGAACCGGAAGGTTGGCAGGAACGCAAAGAATGGTTAGGTGAGTTCGACGAGGAAAAATATGCTTTTATGGTGACTTTTGCTCAAAAACCGTTCAGTAAAGCCAACAACCACATGTGGAATGAAACGGATGCTTACAACCGCGAATTGCGTCAGGCATTGGCTGAATTCAATGCGTCTGCCGCTCCGGAAGACCGTAAAGAATTTACCTTTCCCGAGACGACGAAACCCATCTGGTGGGATTCGGAATTGCATTTGCTGGGCGAATTCTCCGAAGAGAAACATACTTTCATGAAAAATATCGTCGGAGGTGTATTGAGACAAAACGAACGACTGGAATATTATAATATCCTGTTCCGCCAAGAATTGGAGAAAGAGGGCAGAACCGATATTGAAGTGCCCCGGAACGAAAAAATGTCGTCCTGGTGGAGAAACTCTGCACTGGGAGACTGGTCGGTAGAGAAACAGGAATTTGTCATCTTGAACCTCTTCCCCATGAGCAATTACAGCATCACAGATGAAACCTGGGATTATGCCAATGTGATGTTACGTTCCGTTGCAGATAAACAAACAGAACCCCTGGCATTTGATTTTCCTGTAGAGGAAGAGCCTTACTGGTGGGCGACGCGGGCTGAAATGTTAGGCGATTTCTCGGTGGCAAAACGGGATTTGTTGGTATATTATGTATTCAATGAGAATTTTAACGATAAATGGCCCAACAATAT
>JAETOX010000330.1 GCA_021771575.1 Bacteroides sp.
TTAAACTGCATGAATATCGACATTTCAAACATGAAGGACGATTACTATGCCAATGAACTTACACCGGAACGCTTCGATGAATATGAAAACAAAATGCGGGAAAACGTGTCCATGATGTCGAGCACAATAACGGACCTCGCCGATTTCCTCAAGCCTGACAGAAAAAAGGATAAATTCTTTATAAGGGAAAGCATAGACAAAGCGCTGTCCATCATGAAGGAAAACCTTGTGATAAACGAAATCAGCATCGTGAACGAAGTTGATCCCGACATCTTTGTTATAAATTACAGAAACGAATTCACCCAATGTATCTTCAATCTTCTGGAAAACGCCAGAGATGAAGCCGTCGCTTCGGCAATACAGCCAAAAACCATAAGAATATACTCGGAGACCACGACAAAAAACGGGCATGAAACCGCGCTCATCAATATATTCAACAGCGGCCGAAACATACCGGAGGAAAACGCGGAAAAAATATTCCTGCCTTATTACTCCACCAAGGAAGCCACGGGCGGAACCGGCATAGGACTTTATCTCGTAAAGCAGATAATAGAAAGTCACTTTGACGGACGCATATATTTTACAAACAGCAAAAACGGCGTTACGTTTACCATAGAAATCCGAAAGGAGACAGCATAATGGATTATTTAAAGGACTTAAAGGTAATATATATCGAAGATGATGATCACACACGCTCAAGCATCGAAAGATTCCTCAAACGAAGATTCGGCAAGGTTTTTCTCGCCGAGAACGCAGAAAAAGGCATAGAACTGTTCAATCAGTTTGAACCCGATATCGCCATCGTCGATATCCTTCTGCCCGGCATGGGCGGACTTGAGATGATAAAGAAAATAAGAGAAACGAATTCCTCATGCAGATTTCTCATCACATCCTCCGTGTCCGACGCCGACACCATCCTTGAAGCCGTGGATCTGGACATCGAAAACTATATCGTAAAGCCTGTAGACAACGCTGTTTTCGAAGAAAAGCTCAGAAGAATAGGAAAATCAATTATCGATGAAAGAAGCAGGCTTTCCGCCGCACAGGGCTTCGGGCTGGAAAACAAGAAAGAACTCGAAGAAGAAATACGAAAGCAGTTCATAAAAACACTTAAGGAAAAATCCGGCAAGGGTCCCAGAGATACGGTGGTATTCATATCCGGCGATGCTGTGGAAATATCCTCTTACGGTATCCTCGGCGCTGTGGATAAAACGCTGCTTTGCGAC
>JAETOX010000331.1 GCA_021771575.1 Bacteroides sp.
GTTAAGTTTAAATCAGTTATAAAGAATGCCCAAGTTGCCGATAAAATAAAAGTAACGTATTTGGTGAGAGAAGGAGAGGGAAACATTCCAAGTACCATTTATATGGGACAATACGGAGAAATCCTATTGTTAAAATAGTAGTTAGGAACGATATTAGGAGGTGATTGAATGTATATTGGGAAAATAGGAAGCAATAGCTACCTGAACCGGATAGGTTTAAACCATTCAGGAAGGAATCAGAATTCTACATTATTGAAATGGAATCAGTCGTTCACTCGCCGGGATTCTGTGATGATAAGTTCCGGTATTGCACAAAACAAATGTGAATCTGGCATATATAGACCGAACGGAAATAGTATGCGCGTAATCGAGCCTGTTGAATACACCTATGTGGTCCCGGACGAAAGACTGCGCACGTATGAAATTATCCCCCCATCGGAACGCACTTCGTACACGGAAAAAGACGCTTTATTGGATCAGTATATGAAACAGTTTCGTATCAATGGACGTATTGAAGGCGATAAATTTGTATGGGATTCCTCAAAACCGACAGGAATTTGTCTGGCAAGCCAGGTAAGTGAATCTGAATTGGAGCGTTTTCGTCAGGAATTAAATGAAAAGGGATTAGGCGACGAGATAGACTGGCGCGGCGTAGAATCGGATTTTGTGCAGATGAACGTTGGGTTTGACAATATTGAACGCCTTGAAACAAAAGCGGATTTTCTCGCTTCACGGTATGCAGTTTTGAAGGACCGGATTGAGAAACAATACACTGGCGACGAGCAAAAGCAGGAAATGCAAAAGCTGGAGGAAATTTACTCCAAAGAAAAAGAGCGAATGGCGGATTCCTATGGAGACACGATAGGGAAGTTTTATGAGAGCTTGGGACAGATGGGCGTTTCGGAAGAGATGAAAAACAGTGTTTTGGCAATGATAGATAAGAAAGCCGCTGCTTATGAAGAGCATCTGGCGCAAACTGATTATATCCAATTAGACGGCTCCTCGGATCAATGGCTGAAACAGGACGATGCATATATGGCGGCGCGGCTGAGGGAAAGCTTCTTGGCATCCAAGGAAGGGCAGGGATTCGGAAAACAGGAATCCAATGAGCAGGCGTTATATGATATAAAGGATTTATCTTTTGCCGGAGTCTATGCAAAATCGCTTTCCGGGCAGTTGAAACGACCGGACATGGTATGGAGTACGTCGAAGAGCGATTCCGAGT
>JAETOX010000332.1 GCA_021771575.1 Bacteroides sp.
AATAAAACGATGCCACAAAGTGCTATCCCATCTGTCTCATGCAAAACTATTCGTATTTTAGTTTAACAATGCGGCGATTTATGGTATAATGTCGACAGACATTATACTGCCGAATAGCCATAGGTCGCCCACGCGACAGCATATCCGCATCGCGGATATGGTATAAAATCGAAAGCGGCGGTTTAACAGATTTCATCCGAATCAAGGATAATCGTAAACGGGCCGTCATTTAGCAAGGAAAGCTTCATATCGGCACCGAAAATCCCACGCTCAACAACCGGAATTTCGGTTTTGCAGCGTTCCACGATATATTCGTACATATTGTTTGCCATATCAGGTTTTCCGGCACGGATAAAAGATGGTCGATTGCCTTTTTTACAGTCCGCATACAGCGTAAATTGAGAAATCAGTAAAAGGCTGCCGCCCACATCATGAAGTGACAGGTTTGTTTTTCCCTCGGTGTCTTCAAAGATGCGTAAACCGACTAGTTTTTTTATCATTTTATCGGCAATCTCTCTGGTATCCGAATCGGAAATACCGATAAGAACCAGAAAACCGCGGTCGATTTGTCCGGTAATTTTATGATTCACGGTACAGGAAGCCTGTGTCACACGCTGAATAACAAATTTCATGGGAATCCTCCTTATATTTGCGAGACTCTTTATTTTCGATGATTACTGGATTACTGCAGACGAGATTTATTATACGCGATCTGACAGATATTTTTCAACTATTCCGGGAGGAAAATTCTATTATGGAGTTTCAGAAATTATTAAGTTATACCAGACAGGCGGTTGACGATTACCGAATGATTGAGAACGGCGATCATATCGCAGTCGGGATATCCGGCGGCAAAGACTCTCTTGCACTGCTCTGCGCGCTTTCACATTTAAGGCGTTTTTACCCGCGCAAGTTTGAATTGCAGGCTATCACGGTAGACCTTGGCTATGACGGTTTTGATTTGTCGTCGGTTGAAGCAATGTGCAAAGAACTGGATGTGCCCTGTCATATTGTGTCTACGAAAATTGCTTCAATCCTGAAGCGTAAAGTACCGGAGGGGTCAACCACCTGCAATATATATGCAAAAATGCGGAAAGGAGCACTAAAAGATAACGCGCTTACGCTTGGATGTAACAAAGTCGCCTATGCGCATCATATGGACGATGTTATAGAAACGGCACTTATGTCCTTAATCTATGAGGGACGCTTCTATGCGTTTCCGCCG
>JAETOX010000333.1 GCA_021771575.1 Bacteroides sp.
TCCATAAATTGACAAACACATCTTGTGCCAAATCCTCGGCAATATCATGCTTCTTAATGATTCCTGTAATAAAAGTCACCACTCTTATGTAATAAGCCTGATAGAGTTGTTTGAAGGCATGTTCATTATCCTGCTGTATTTGAAGAATCAGATTATCCATCGGTATCGTAACACATAAATATGCAATTCAAATTAGAATTTTATCAAAGATAGAATAAAATCAAGATATAATCTTTTCGCAAACCTGCGGTTTAAGATATTTTACGTTTACCATGAACCGACATATCCTATATTGTAGTTTACATCGATTGTCAGCATCCCCAATAAAATCTTCGCTTTCATAACATCATTCTTTTAATTTCATACTTCTAAAATGAAGATAATAAGCAAATACTACATTGAAAATACCTCCTCATACAAAAAAGTCACATATTGAATCTCCTCATCGGGCATTGAACCTGAAACCGATTCCCAGCATCAGGTTGTTCGGGTCCTTGAAACGATACAGCTGATAGCCCGTATGCAGGAAAAGATGCTTTGTAATGTTCGTTTTCAGGACAAAAGTCTGGTAGAAAGAATTGTTATCCGCTCCGTGACAAAAGAAATTCTTTCCTATACCCAGATTGATGGAAAAGATGGGCATGACGATTTCGGCACGCAGGGAAAGGCCAGCCGAAAACTGCTCCCGGAAAGGAGGACGATAAAACTGCAGTTCATCCGGGTCGGACGGAAAATAATCGTTGGCCACGTGATTCCCGATATTGGCACTCTCATCGTACTGCATATCCAGCGAAACGCCAGCCCGGAAATACTTGCTGAAGTTATAGAGCGGGTTGAAATTCAATCCTAAAATACCGAAAGACCCTGGAGCCAGTACCGGATTCGAATCGGCTGGAAAGATTCCCCGTTTCCGGGTAGCACCATACACAATGAGGTCATAACTCACATATCTATGAAAAGTATTTTCCCGTTGCAGACCGGAAGAAAGGATTCTTTCCGGCACACCATTTCCAAAGAAATGCGTAACACCTACAGAGGTCCCGATGGTATTCACCCCGGAATTCGGATAATGGGTATTTCCGTTGGAATAATGCGTGACATCTATCCCTGCCCGCAAATTTGTGTTGGGGGCAAGCTGCCAGTTCAGCATAAAGCCTAAATTGATGTAGGCATTGATTTTCGAACCGACCACCCGATTCCACGGATTAGTCTCTTCATCA
>JAETOX010000003.1 GCA_021771575.1 Bacteroides sp.
ATTCTCCATCACCACAATTGCATTATCGATCAACATACCGGCTCCCAAAGCCAGACCTCCCAAAGTCATGATATTGATCGTCAAACCATTGAAGTACATGAGATTAAAAGTCGCGATGATAGACACCGGAATTGATACACTGACAATCAAGGTTGTATTGATACGGCGGAGGAAAATATACAACACGATCATGGCCAGCAAAATACCCATCACTGCGGAGTCTTTCACTTCGCCGATAGAAGCTCCGATAAAATCTCCCTGGTTACTGATGACGTGGAATTCATAGCCGGGCATACTTTTTTTCAGTTCGTCCAGTTTGGCCACGATATTTTCCACCGCTTTAACCGTATTATATTTATTTTCCTTGTAAATACTGATACTTAAACTCCTTTCTCCATTATAGCGGACCAGATTTTCCGGATCTTTATTTTTCAAATTAACCTTAGCCACATCTTTCAGGTAGACAGGAGCCTTAATCGTAGAGGTGGCAGACTCCGAATTATTTCCTTCTGAAGCAGAAGTCGGTTCTTTGAAAGTGACGATAATATTATGGATATCCTCCAGATCTTTGATGAGGTTAACTCCTTTGATCGTATACTGGATATCATCGTTGACAATTGTTCCTCCCGAAACATTCCGGTTCAGGCTTTCGATTTTTGAAGCAATACTTTCGGCTGTCAGGTTAAAAGCTTCGAGCATATAAGTATCGGTTTTCACTTCGATATAAGCGTTTTCCTGGCCGTTGAGTTGAATATCCGCTACGCCGTCCAACCGGACAAGCTCGCTTCGCATATAATTCTCTGCAATTTTTCGCAGTTCATTCATATCTTTGATCTCCTGGTGGTTCATCGAAATGATCATCACCGGAGTAGCGTTAGCATCATAACGCGAAACATTCAAAGAAGTGATTTCTTCGTCCTGCCCGATTTGCGACATACTTCGCTGAAGGTCCAGAAAAGCGGCATCCATATCCTGATCCCAGTCGTATTCCACTGTAATAGTAGCACCTCCCACCTTACTGCTGCTGCTTACTCCTTTTACTCCTTCCTGGCGGGCTGCCATGGATTCGATCCTTTCCACATATTGTTTCTCGATCTCCTCCGGAGGACGTTCTCCTGCCTGTAAATCGATATAGAGTGCCGGGTTCTTTAAATCAGGAAACAAATCCGTTCCCAATTTATTATATGATATAATACCCAGCAGACATACTCCCAGCGTAATCATTAATACACTGACCGGATATTTGACTGCAAATTTCGTTATTCCCATAATATTTACATTGCTACATTAGCCCATTGCAACATTACTACATTGGTACATTATTACATTGTTACATTAGCACATTAGTACATTGTCCCATTATTTCATCACCTTCACCTTACTACGATTACGCAGCCACTCATATCCTTTCACCACAACCTTATCGCCTGGTTCCAATCCTTTTTCTATTTCAATATATTTATCGTTACTAATTCCGGTGTGGATCACTTTTTCATTAGCGCTATTGCGGTCGATCGTATACACCAATTTACCGCCCCTGCGGTTTTTGATAATATCTTTAGGGATAGAAAGCACCGAATCTTTCCGTATCGTGACAACATCAGCTTTAGCAAACATACCGGGACGGAGTTTTAGTTCGGGATTATCGATCGTGATATAACCGGAAAATGTTCGGGTATCCTCATTGATAGCCGGTGATAACTGAGTTAAAGTGCCCTTTAAAGTATCCGTTTTGATATTATAGTTAGTGATATGTACTTTTTGTCCTACCTCTAATTTGGTGAGGGCATTCTCAGAAAACTGAGTTTCGACATACATTTTACTGTAATCCATAATCCCTGCCATCACACTGCCCGATGCCACTTCTACGCCCGGGGTATAATAAGGCAAATTGACGATCACTCCCTTAAACGGAGCGGTAATATCCAATTTTCCCAAAGTGATATAAGCTGTTTCCAAAGCCAGTTTTGCATTGATATAGGAATTTTCGGCATTATTCACGTCTTTCTCTGTAGCCCCTCCTTTCTCAAACAACACCTTCTGGCCTTCCCATTCCTTTTCAGTAATCTGGATCTGAAGTTTCTTACTTTCTAACTGTACATTATTTTCGTATTCTTTGTTTTCCAGTCTGATAATAACCGCGCCTGCTTCTACGATATCTCCCAACTGATAAGGTTTACCGGTTTTCGGATTTTTCTGTAACTCATAAGCTCCGTTAGTCTCGGATTTTATTTCGATTGTTTTGGCAGCTTTCGCAGTACCCGTAGTGGTAATATATTCTTCAATACTTCTGAATTGTACCTCTTCGATCCATACTGGCGTAGTGGTTTCCGATGAAGAATTACCCCTGTTGTTATTACATCCGAATAACAGAATTGCCAGCGAAACAGCCCCGATCGTTTTTAAATGTTTGTTCATGATATAGTATTTTACTTGTTAGCTAAAGGATTTTTATTTTCAGTATGCTTAAATGATGTGGTTGCGATAAACTTTCTATTTTAAAAGATTTACTGGCAGATAACTCTGATTGCTTTCAAAATCCCATAAAGTTTGAATCTTCAGATTCAGCAATTCAAGTTTATAACTGATAATCGCATTCGTATAGTCTTGTTTAGCTGTTGTCAGCTGGCTCTGGTATTGCTGAAGCTCCATACCGGTTAGGTTACCGTTCCGGTATTTCTCCAGGTTGATTTCATAAGTACGTTCGGCATTATCGATATTTTTCTTTTTGATTTCGATTTGCCGTACCAGAGTGGGAAGGTTTCGGCAGATCTGCCGGACATCCAGGGTAATCTGTTTTTTCTGTTCTTCCAGGTCGATTTCATCAGATTCCATAGCTAGCTCGCTCGATTTTACTCTGGCTTTTTTAGCACCCCAATCAAAAATAGGAATAGTTAAAGTAATCCCTACCTGTTCATTGTCGGTAGGATTATCATACATATTTTTAACTTTCCCGCCCAAAGCATCCAAACCTACACGGGCGGTGATATTACCTTTAAATTCGTTCTCCGCTTTTGTCCTGATAATATTGAAAACATCCTGTTCCAGCGTAATTTGCTTCTGACGGATTTCCATCCGCTGGTCGAGGGCATACTTAACGGCATTATTACTGTTGATATCCACAGAGACAATACCCGTATTCGGTAGTACCATCACGTTTTCGTCCAATCCCATACCCAGCAGCAATTTAAAATTATCTTTGGTGTTTTCAAAGCTGATTTCTTTCGAATATACCGAAGATTCACTGGTCAGTAAGTTCACTTCTGCCTGAAAAAGTTCTTCCTTGGCTACTAGGCCGGCCTCTACTTTATTTTTGATAATATCGTAATTTTGTTTCTGATTGGCATATTCGTCCCGGGCAGCGTTCAGGTCTTGTTGGGCCTGATAAACATTGTAAAACTGGCTGGTAACGTTCTTCTCTATATTCAATTGCTGTAAAGCATAACTGATTTTCGTATTCTCCAGGGCATATTGCAGTTCCTGAAGTTGCATTTTAGTCCGGTTATACGTAAACAAAGGCTGATTTAAACGTAACGAAAGGTTATGGTTGAAAGAAGTATTCTTGCCTCCATAGGTTTTATTCGAAGCGTCCTGCCAGGAAAAATCGTTGACCAAAGAGATGGTTCCGTCCGTCCATTTAATAGGTTGCTGAATACCGAAAGAAGCATTCGAGGACATCGTTTCGTTGGCATACCATTTACTGTTGATATTATCGTACTGATTATTACGGGTGTAGTTGAAAGGGCTTACATCCAGTGAAAATTGAGATTTCAACGATGCCTCTTGCGCTTTCAAATTCAATTGGCTTTGTTCCAGACGCAATTTACTTTGTATCAACGAAGGACTGTGTTCGAAAGCGATGTTCAACGCTTTCTCGAGCGTCAAAACCTCCTGTGCTACAGCGCACTTTAACCCGCCAAGGGCTAAAAGGACAAAAATCAGTATTTGTTTAAGCATACACGTTTTATTTAATCGATTTATTTTAATCTGCACTTGCCGTTATCTTTACAGCGTCGGCAATGACATAACTTCCCGACACTTTATCCGTTAACCCGATGACGACTGTTCCCTGGGAAAAATAGAAATTTCCCAGAGGTATCCATCCTTCGGATTCCTGTTCCAGGTCAATGGTGATGGATTCTTTCTCATGGCCGTACTGGATCGTATAGGTTTGGTTACGCTCCTCCCGGTCTCTTCTCCGGCGGGGACCTCCCATCATAAACGTCATATTCATTTTAGGATTCCAGATAGCCACTTCATAATAACCGTCTTTCGGAATCTCTGCTTGCCATTCCACCCGATTGGCCCCGTTGCCTTTTTGCTTGTATACCGCCGAATTGATGGTTTCGCCATAGCAATAATCGGCAGCCATGGCCGTCCATTGGGAAGGCATCCACCAAGGCATAAAGTTTTTATATTTTTCTTCGTCTTTTTTCTGGAAAATATCCTTTAATTTATGGCGGCTGTTAGAAGCGATGGTGCGGAATCCTGCATCTTCATTATCTATGATAATTTCGTTCGGGTCCGGTGCGAAGACTTTGGGATCGATAGGGAAAATTCCGGCAGTCGTATCTGTGATCGTATTGTCTATTTTTGAAAAATTGAAAGTATGCGAAGTAGGCAAATTATGCGAAATATTGGTATTGATCGTCACATTGGCCGGGCGTTCGTCATTGATGATTTTGATTTCCCGGGCTTCTCCGGCCGGAATAATGTAATTCCAGCTTTCGTTATTCGATTCAAAAGACATTTGCCGCGGACCTCTGCCGAATCCTCCTCCCTGCATCGTACGCACAGAAATGATTCCATCTACATCCGAAGGATTGTTTACCTTGAATTTGATCTGATATTTAGTAAATTCTTCAAAAACAATCTGGTTTGCGTCTACATCTTTGATGAAAAGAGTGGGGGTGTGATCGATGTGATACCACTCTTGTGTATAAGGAGCGATATCAATATGCAGGCGATCCTTCAATTCTTGTTGGAAGGTGGCGAAGGGAACATTCTCGAACCGGTATTTTCCGAAAAACTCCTTTAAAAATTGGTCGAAATCTTCAGAAGGAACTTTCGAAGTGATATAATTATACAATGCTGTACTTTTGAGCTTTAGCAATTCGTAAAAAATTTCCGGTTTAATCTCTTTATCTGAGATAGACTCTTTAAAACTTTTGTCTTCCAGGTAAAGATTGGCTCTTTGCTGGTCGTTGATAATGCCTCCCCAGGGACGCCACCCCTGATCCGAAGATGTGTTCAGCATAGTGTTCACGGCAATATCGATCACGGGCAGTTCGTCCGAATCGATAAAGCCGGTATGTGCGAAAAACATGGGGCTGATGTTGAATTTGTTGATATATTTATTTTGCCACGACCAGCCGATTTGTACCGTTTCTCTGACAAAATCTCTGATAAACTCACGAAACGTATTGATGGTCAGTTCTGTTTCGTCCGGAGCTCCCTGATCATGCCGTCTCCATTCCTGCATCCGGCGTTTTTGTGCTGCAAAATCATAGTTGAGCGCAACGCCTCGTTCGGGTATAAATACGATTTCCGGCTGAACATATTCAGTATACCCTTTCCAGTTCCGTACGTAACCGGCAAATTGAACCGGGGTTTCGGCAAAAACGAATTTAGAAAACGGGTAGTCACGGTCTTTTTGAATTTCCAGGTCGTTTTTTAACTCCCGGATTACTCCGGGAAGCGTATCTTTGAGCAGAGTAAAATAGTTGGAAAAATAGTCATGCCCTTTGAAATAATAAATTTCGTAATCGACAGAATCCACCCGAAGGGATTTTTTTTCATAGTCGGCAATAGACAGGCTGATTCCCGGCAGGGGAGTGGTATTGGTAAATATCACCTGATCTCCGTTTCGATTGCTTTTTCCCTGCGACAAGACAGTTTTCTCGCCGGCATAATTCACTGTCAGAGTATAATCCGTAAAATTCTTCTTTACCTTGTAAGGAGCCTCTGGATTTACCGGAGCTACCGATACCGGATACCACAGGCATTCCGGGGTGAAAAGCGTGTATCGCTCGCTTTGCCACGCATAACGTTTACCAGTACGATAAATAAAGTTCGTCGCGCTGTTGTCGAAATAATCTTTCTCCAGGACATCCGTATAACAGATGTTTTCGTTTATACGACCATGGTAGTGGAGGGTTAAATTTAGTTCGCTATTCCCGGCAATCGGTTTGTCCACGACGATCACCTGGTTTTCGCGTCGGAAAGCGACAGACGAACCGTCACTTTCGATAGAACCCACTGCTAAATCCGGGTTCAGGTACAGAATGATTTCATCCAGGTTCTCCGTATGACGGTTGACAATCTTCATCACACTTTTTCCTGTCAGTTGTTTACCGTTAGGAGTAATGGTGAGATCGTTTACGATGACTTCGACATTTTTATTGTCAGCATATTTGTCGAAAGAAGCGATATACTCGTTGCGGAGGCTGGCCTGATGGCGGTAATGTAGTACATATAATAAACCCGATGTACAGGCTGCCGCTAAAAATAGTCCTCCTAAGATGTATACAACAATGATTTTCCAGGGCTTATGGGGTAAACGTTTGACCAGGGCTATGGTAAAACAGATCAGCCCCATACCGGCAAGCAAATAGGTCAGGCGTTGCAACAGGAACAGACGGATATCCGCATGGCCGGTAATGTCCGAAAAGATAGCAGGGATATTCACTCCGAAAAAGTCGAAAACACCGTAAAGTGAATCGGTCAGGTAAAAAAGTACCGTGCCGATCGTACCGAGCATGACGATAAAAGTCACCGCCTGGTTTTTCAACAGACACATCACCGTGAAAGATAAACCCAGGATAAAAATAAGCGAGGGGATAGAAATAGTCAGCAGATAAAATAAGTAAGGATACAGGCTGAATGGGGAACGATTGATCGGCAGATTGAAAAAAGCAGCGATTAACAAGGCGATAATATTCAAAAAGATGAATACCCTGACAATTCCCCAGGTTTTACCGATGATGTAATCGGCATTACTCATAGGACGTACATAAATCACTTCGGCTGTATCCAGTTTTTTATCTCTTTTCAGAAAACTTCCTGCCAGGAAGATCACGATAACCGATTGGGCGATGCTATAAAAATAAGTAATAGCAAACGGGATAAACGAAGGAACGGCTATTTTGGGCCATATATTACCATGACGGTCTAAAATAGGCGTCAATTGGGATAAGGCCAAGACTAAAATACCTCCTAAAGCCAGCATAGCGAATATCCGGAACAACCAGCTTCTCTTTAATAATTTCACCTCGTATCGGGCGATGACATTTATGTTATGCGGATTCATAAATTTGCTGATTTAATAATTAACCGAATAATTCTCCACCAATTTTTTCGCTATACATTTCCATCTTATCTTTCAGTAGGTAATCCATAAACCACACATACGCATGTTCAATATTGGGAGTAATCGACTTACCACTGAATCCTTCCGGATTTTCCGTCACCACCTGGATATCCCAGCCACCTTCCGACGGGATAGTTGATATGATCGGGTATTTTTCTTTGATTTGCTGGAGCTCCCGGTTGGTGACAAAAATCTCCCACACTTTTCCCTGAGCCAGTTCGATCATATCGTCGGGCGAACCTTCGAATTTCAGTTCTCCTTTATTCAGTAAAGCCAGTTTTTTACAGGTACTGGAGATATCTCCTACGATATGGGTAGATAAGATAATGATAACGTCTTTATCGCTCACTTCCGAGAGAATATTGCGGAACCGGATTCGCTCTTCCGGGTCCAGTCCGGTGGTCGGTTCGTCGACGATGATCACCTTCGGATTACCGATGATCGCCTGGGCGATTCCCAGACGGCGTTTCATACCCCCGGAAAGACGGTTTGCCCACCGGTCACGGACCTCATACAATCCTACTTTCCGAAGCATTTCATCCACAATCTCCGATCTTTTCCGTTTGCCTTTGATGCCGGCCAAACCGGCTCCGTAATCCAGAAATTCCCAGGTTTTCAGTTTCTCAAAAAAACGGAAATCCTGAGGTAAATACCCCAAAACAGAACGGATAGCTTTCCGGTCACGCAAAATATCGTAATCATCAAACAAGATTGTTCCCGAAGATGCATTTTGCAAAAGGGTCATGATCCGCATCAAAGAAGTTTTTCCCGCACCGTTAGGACCTAACAAACCAAACATACCGGGCTCTATATTCAGATTGAGGTTGTTTAGCGCCTTATGCCCGTCCGGGTAGATTTTGGTCAGATTCTGGATTCTTATATTCATGTGATTTCACCAAATAACTGTGATAAAGGTAATAAAAGGCATTACAGTTTGTCCATTAAACCTATTTTTTTATAATAAATTTAAAGTAAGACAACGGAATAGGCTGAAGGTTTATTGGCAGATCTTAATTTTATTTTAAAATTTAAGAAAATACTTCCCGGATAATTTGAATGCTTTTAATCCGGAAATTCACATTCAGGTGTATACTGTAAAAGACAAGAATGACATCCAGCAAAATATTGCGCCCTTCCCGGTTTAAAGAAATAGTTTTAATCTCCTCAAGCGGATAAGTACATAATTGATAAATGATTCTGGCTGTATTAGGGCCCGAAATATAGGGAGTAGAGGTGTCCGAGGGGTAGAAACTGCCGTCGTTGAGATTAAATACATATCCTTCCCTCCAGCTATCGGTATTGATGCGAAAACCAATCAGAGCCGCCAGCCGGTAAAGAAAAAAAAGATTGAAGTTTCCTATGTCCTTTTGAGTAGAGTTCAGATATTCGGTGGATTGGACGATGAAATGGAAAAGATTTTCATTTTTCCCTTCTTTTTGAAGGATCAAATTGAGAATTTCACCCCATAACAGGATGATATTCATTTTGAAAACATCAAAATACAAATCGGGAAGGTTCGAAAGGGGCGAAATACTGCGGAGTTTGTGAAAGTTGCCTTTTTCATTTTCGAAGTATTCGATTTCCACGGTTTGCAGCAGATGAACGGGTTTATTTTTCCTCCGGAAAACCAAAGCGGGTGTGATCAGGGAAAAATATCCCTTTTCAAGTGAATAGACATGGATAATCTTCTGCGTATCCGAATAGTCTATCGTTTTTAATATCACCGCTTGGGCAAGTTCCATCTTTTAACGTTTATCCTCCAGACTATCATGCTGTGACAAAAACTCATACAATTTTTGAGTAGCTCTGCCCCGGTGGCTGATGCGGTTTTTCTCATCTATATCCATTTCGGCAAAACTTACCGTATAGCCTTCGGGTTGAAAGATCGGGTCGTAACCAAAACCGGCTTCTCCTTGCGGAGCCCGTAATATGCTGCCGTCCACTCGTCCTTCAAAAAGATGTTCCTCGCCGTTCAGGATCAGGGCGATCACCGTCCGGAAACAAGCTTGCCGATGATCGGTATCCGCCATTTCTTCCAACACTTTTTGCATATTGGCTATGGAATCTTTGGCCGGCCCGGCATAACGCGCCGAATATACGCCCGGCCGGTTGCCTAAAGCCTCAATTTCGAGGCCGGTATCGTCGGCAAAACAGTCGTAGCCGTAATGTTCTTGGATATAACGGGCTTTTTGCAGGGCATTTCCCTGAAGTGTATCGTGATCTTCGGGAATATCTTCGTGGCAACCGATAGCATTCAGGGATACGATATCATATTTTCCATCCAGCAGCCGGCTGATCTCTTCAAGCTTATGTTGGTTGTTTGTTGCAAATACCAGTTTCATGTGTTTATGATTTTTGTTCGTCGTTTATTCAGAACCTTTCCGCAATCCTGCTACGCTTTCACGCGGCGCAACAGGCAAAGGTTTCATAAAACAAAGATATCACCTTCCTTTTCTATCAGGATGCTCCATCATGCTTCAACTCGGTTCTGTTAATAAATATATTTTTCTTTATTTCATCATACATAGACGTACTATAGCCAAACGGTTGGGGGAAGGAACTGCTGGAAAGAGATTTCATCCTAACCGGGGTTACTCCACTGATCACTTCAAGTGCTTTGGCTATCAACGGATCCTGCGGGTCGCCCAAGGCTAACATCGGGAGGTAGAAACTGTCTACAGGATAGTCAGGGGAGAGGCCGCCGGTAGCGCTGTGTCCTTCCTTGTTCTGATATCGGGAAATGATCGGGAGTATCGCCCAATTTCCGATCGTAGGATCCAATATTATTTTTCCGTTTTTTTCGATATAGGGTTGTAATAGAGCGAGACCGGTGTCTTTACCTCCCGTCTGTTGCCCGATTTGAATCACTTCCATGTAAGGTTTCAGGCCTACGATTGTTGCTTCCGATGCAGAATAGGTATCTCTGGAAGTCAGGATAAAAATTCGTTTCAGATCCAGATTATGAATTAATAACGAGTCAGTGAACCGGAGATCGTTATTAATATGGTGAAGTTTATAATATTCGGTCAGGTCGTTGTTATATTGCTGGCGAATGATCAATTCTTTACTCCGGCAACTGGATTCGGGAGCAATATAGCTACAGAGGTGACGGATCGCCATATCATCTCCTCCGAGGTTATAGCGCAAGTCAAGAATCAATTCCGATATACCCGCTTGTTTAAAACCGGAAAAAGCGGTATCCAAGGCAAAGTTGTAATTTCCGATATAATTCAAATAACACAAATACCCGACTTTTGTACCTTGCAGTTCATATTTGCGGGTGGCATACACCGGATTTTCTTCTATCCGGGCCGGTGTCAAATGAAGCGTTTGCGGAGCGGAATAAAGGCCGTTTTCGTATTTGCTGACACCGATTGTAATGCTGGATTGGCCGAACAGTTGATGGAGAGTGGTTTCCGTGAGGGCTTGTCCGTTTAAGGAAGAGACCAGGTCGCCCCGTTCGATACCGGCCAGCGCAGCAGGAGAACCGGGATATACATACGAAACTATGGCTCCGACTTTTGTTTGGGTCTCATCCAGCCAGGTATAGGTGAATGCATACCCGAAAGTTGTCTCTACCCCTTGCATGCTGTTGAGAAGATCTTCGGCGTCGTCGGTAATGTGGGAAAAGAGATCTTCCTTTACCAATAATTTCTTGAAATAAGCTTCGGGATCCTGTTCGTAATCCCGGTCGAGTTCCGGAATCCGGTCGTTCCAGAGATAATAGGCTTTCATATACTCGTAAATAAAACTATTTACCCGTCGGGTATAAGCCGGTGCTTTCTCCGGGCCGGGAGAGTCGTCTTTCTCACAGGATAAAAGAAAAAGCGCTATCCATAAACTGCACAAGATTGCTTTGTATGAAGTCCTCATAACGATATGTTTGGTTCAAAGATAGAAATAATTATTGAATTCTTTTTAACTTTGTCCTGTGAAAGAGATATGTTTTTCAAATAAGAGGATATGGAAAAAGGGATAGTCGTCAAATCTACCGGGAGTTGGTACATCGTTCGTAAGGAAAACGGAGAGACGGTGCAATGCCGGATTCGGGGAAAATTCCGGATGGAAGGCATTCGGACCACCAATCCGCTGGCGGTGGGAGATCAGGTGGACGTGGAAAAAGAAAACGACGGTTATACCATTACAGCCATCGGGAAACGGCGCAATTACATCATCCGGAAATCGACAAACCTGTCGAAAGAATCTCACATTATTGCGGCGAATGTCGACATGGCCTTGTTGATCGCAACCGTGAATCATCCCGTCACTTCGCCTGTATTCATCGATCGTTTTCTGGTGACAGCCGAAGCCTACAACATTCCGGCCGTATTGGTTTTCAATAAAACGGATTTGTATGATCCCGAAGATCAGGCTATGTTGGGCGGATTAATGGCTATTTACCGGAAAATCGGATATCCTTGTTATACTGTCTCTGCCGTTACGGGCGAAAATGTGGAAGCGGTGAAGCAACTGCTGAAAGATAAGACTACAGTGCTGTCGGGAATATCCGGTGTAGGTAAATCTTCTTTGATCAATCGGATAGAGCCGGGCTTGGAGCTGAAAACCGCAACGATTTCCGATGCTCATGATTCGGGCAAACATACCACTACTTTTGCTGAAATGTTTCCTTTGCAGGAGGGCGGTTATATTATCGATACGCCGGGGTTGAGGAGTTTCGGTATTATCGATATCAGGAAAGAAGAGTTGTCACATTATTTCCCGGAAATTTTTGCACAGGCAAAGAATTGCCGTTTTTATAATTGCACCCATACCCACGAACCCGGCTGTGCGGTGCGAGAGGCTGTTGAGGAAAACGAAATCAGCGAAAGCCGCTACCTGAGTTATCTGGGGATGATGGAGGAAAGCGGAAAATATCGGTAAACCTACAGGCTCGAATAATTTCCCCAATATTTTCAAATAGGTAATAAAATTTCTGTGTCCCTACCGGATACAGGCGGTATTTTTGTGTCATATCACAAAAAGCTGATTGGCAATGTCTTCCCACGATTAAATTCGGAGCAGATTCGGATCAATTTTACCGCATTTTCAGTGCTAATATAGAGGATGAATAAATTTGATTTGAATATGATCTGGTAGGACACGATTTAGGTAATAGTATTAATATAGCGGATCCGATATAAATGATGAGAAAAGGGATAAATACCCTTGCAAATAATTTTGTGCTTGCAGGAAGAAAGTACTTTTTTTCAGTTTTTACTTTTTAGTTTTTGCATTTTGTACTATCTTTGCGCCGTTTTATTTTAAGTGACGTGGACAAGTTGAGAGAATATAAGATTGCATTCAGGGGATTGGGAGAGGGCAGGCACTCTTTCCATTTCACGATGGACAACGTTTTTTTCGATTGTTTCGAGACAACGAAAGGCACTGTTGGACAAGTGGATGCGGTGGTCGAAATTCTCAAAAGTTCTTTGTTGATGGAAGTTAAAATAAAAATCGCCGGAGTAGTGAAGGCCACTTGCGACCGTTGTTTAGGCGAACTGGATTTACCCATAGCGGGTGAAATGAGTTTGATTGTCAAACAAAGCGGACGCGAAGAGGGTAATGATGACGATTATATTATCGTAGCGCCGGAGGACGACTTTATAGACCTCAGTGTCTACCTGTATGAAATCTACCTGTTGAATTATCCCATACGGGTCGTACACGAAGAAGGAGGCTGTGATAAAAGCATGCAGAAAGTACTGGACGAGTACATACTTGAAGAAGATGATAAACCAATAGACCCCAGGTGGGACGAATTGAGGAAATTAATTAATAACTAAAAATAACAAAGAAATGGCACATCCCAAACATCGAACCTCAAAACAGAGAAGAAATAAGAGAAGAACGCATGATGCGATTACAGTAACCGCCATTGCGAAGTGCTCTAACTGTGGTGCTGCTGTACAGTATCATACAGTATGTCCTGAATGTGGATATTACAGAGGAAAGTTGGCTATTGAAAAAGCAGTAGTAGCATAATCTTGTCACTAAAGGATTATTTTAGCATTATACCAGCCAGCCTCCTATAGAATAGGGGGCTAAGCTTGTTTATAAAGTAATTAATTTATAGCTATGCAGATGAATAGACCGAAAGCCATAATAACCGGAGTAGGGGCATATTATCCCGATTATATTCTCGATAACGAGGAGTTGAGCCGTATGGTAGACACCTCCGATGAATGGATTATGACCCGGGTGGGGATTAAAGAGAGACATATTCTGAAAGATCCTGCAAAAGGAAGTGCCTGGATGGGAGCCCGGGCAATAGAGAATTTGTTCGAAAAAACGGGGACAAAACCGGAAGAGGTGGATTTATTGATTTGTGCTACAGTGACTCCCGATATGCATTTTCCGGCTAATGCACAGGTGATCGCCGACATGGTTGGAGTCAAAAATGCATTTGGTTTTGATTTGAATGCTGGCTGTTCCGGATTTCTTTTCGGATTGGTTACAGCAACGCAATATGTAGAGAGTGGGCGCTATAAGAAAGTAGTTTTTGTCGGTTGTGAGAAAATGTCGGTCATCACCGATTACACCGATCGTAAAACCTGTCCTTTGTTCGGAGATGCTGCCGCTGCGGTGTTGCTGGAACCGACAGAAGAAGAATTAGGAGTGATGGACCATATCTTGCGGGCAGATGGTATGGGACGCGATCATTTATATATGAAAGCGGGTGGGTCGCTCAATCCTCCTTCCATCGAGACCGTCACGAACCGGGAACATTATATTTATCAGGACGGACAGTTTGTGTTTAAACATGCTGTGACGAAGATGGCCGATACCGCGGCAGAAATTATGGAGAAGAATAACCTGACCTCGGACGATATTTCCTGGTTGGTGCCGCATCAGGCAAATTTGCGGATTATTTCTGCCACCGGAGAACGGATGGGACTCGATCCTTCGAAAGTGATGGTGAATATACAAAAATATGGAAATACCACTTCTGCAACAATTCCGCTATGCTTATATGAATGGGAAAATCAGCTCCATAAGGGAGATAATCTGATTTTGGCGGCTTTCGGTGCCGGATTTACCTGGGGAGCGATTTGGCTCAAATGGGCATACGATCCGAAAGAATAAAGAAAATATCTGTTAAACCGGATCATCGACCGGGATGTGAACTTTTAAAATAAGTCAAGAGATCAAAATCTGTTAAAAAAGCCGCGTATGCGGCTTTTTTATTTCGATTACTTGTTATATCTTCGGAGAGAATTTGAGGATTTATGAATCAGGAAGGTTTTGATACGGATTATGAGGGGAACCGTATTCTGGCGGATGTCAGAATCGACGGAAATCTGAAAGCAGATAAAAGTATTTGTTTGGATGGAATGATCCAGGGAGATGTTCATACATCAAGATTATTGATCGTAAGCAAAGGAGCATTGATCGAAGGGAATGTGAATTGTGATGAGCTCTACATTTTTGGAAAAATTACGGGAAATGTGTGTGTGACCCGGAAAACGGTTATGGGAGCGGAAGCCGTTATTGAAGGTGGTTTAATGACGGATTGTTTGGAAATAACTCCCGGAGCCAGAATAGGAAAAGGTCTGAAATTAAAAAAAGCGTCGAAATAAATAAAGAGTGTAATTATTATGAGTAAAGAAAATCCGGGTAATACCGTCAACTTGTTGTGCGAAGGGACGGTGATCATGGGAGATGTGAAAACGAAAAACGATATTCGCATAGATGGAAATATCAAAGGGAAAATTATTACTTCCGGAAGATTAGTCGTTGGAAATACAGCAAAAATAGAAGGGAATATTGATTGTGTGAATGTGGATGTTTTAGGAGAAATTGTCGGTGATATAGAGGCTTCCGGAACGGTTTTGCTGAAAACACCCGCCAAAGTAACCGGTAACATTGTTGCTGCTGTCATTTCTGTCGAGCCGGGGGCTGCCTTCAACGGAAATTGTCAGATGGTGAAGAAAGAAACTCTGGAAGCAGCAAAACATAAATAAATGAGGGCTTTAATTTTAATACCGGCACGGTATGCCTCAACCCGTTTCCCGGGGAAACCGCTGGCGTCAATCGGTGGGAAGCCGATGGTCCGGCATGTCGTAGAAAAAGCCTGTTTGGTGACTCAGGATGTATATGTGGCGACCGACGACCGGCGTATCTACGATTGTGTAGAGGAATTCGGAGGACAGGTTGTCATGACGGCTGTGGAACATCGTAGCGGAACCGATCGTTGTTTTGAGGCTTACCGGCATATTGTCGCGAAGACCGGTGAGGTTTTCGATGTGGTGGTCAATATTCAGGGAGATGAACCTTTTATTTCACCCGATCAGGTAAAAGCTTTGATCGGATGTTTTGAAGAGCCCGACATTCAGATAGCTACGCTGGCCAGGAAATTTGATACCGCAACAGCTATTTTCGATCCCAACAAGGTAAAAGTCGTTTGTTCTGCCCGACAGACTGCTTTATATTTTTCCCGTTCGGCGATTCCGTTTTGCCGGGGTGTGGAACCGGAGAAATGGATTTCGGTTTTGCCTTTTTATAAACATATAGGCATGTATGCCTACCGTCCTGAAGTATTGAAAGCCATTACAGCCCTGCCACAGGGCTTATTGGAAAAAGCTGAATCACTCGAACAATTGAGATGGTTAGAGAATGGTTATAACATTGCCGTCCGTTTGACAGAACACGAATCGATCGGCATCGATACCCCGGAAGATCTGCAAAAAGCAAATGAGGTCTACGTTAACCGGAGCATTTAAAAATCAAAAAGTCGAAAAGGTAAACCCATATGTTTAACCTTTTCGACTCTTTTAACCTTTTCGACCTTTAGATTGTCATAATATCTTTTTCTTTCTGAGCGAGGATCTCGTCAATCTTTTTATTGTAATTGTCGGTCATTTTCTGCATTTCCGTTTCTGCATCTTTGGCGGCATCTTCGGGAAGTCCGTTTTTGACCATTTTTTTGAACTCGTCGATAGCGTCGCGGCGGGCATTACGGATGCTTACCTTGGCCGTCTCTCCGATTCCTTTGGATTGTTTGGCCAGTTCTTTACGTCGTTCGGCCGTCAGCGGCGGTACGGCAATGCGGACAATCTCTCCGTTGTTGTCGGGGTTAAAGCCTAAATTGGCATTCATAATCGCTTTCTGAATGGGCCCCAGCATGTTTTTTTCCCAAGGCTGAACGGCAATTGTCCGAGGATCCGGCGCTGTAATGTTGGCTATCTGGGACAAAGGCGTCGGTGATCCGTAATAGTCCACTAAAACATCGTTCAGGATTTTGGGATTCGCTTTACCGGCCCTGATTTTTGCCAGTTCGTTTTCGAGGTGTGTCAGTGCATTTTGCATCTGTTCTTTAGCCTCGTCCATGTACAGTTTTACTTCCTCGTTCATAGGTTTGCTCTATTTGTTAATCAATGATAAAGCAAAGATAGGAATTATCCGATTGAGGAACAAAATCTTTCCGATTTTTTCAGCGGGCATCTGAATCCTGGGGTATTTTCGGAATTTGTCTGTTAATTCTTTTTCTGCGATAAGATAAAATCCGGCAAATGTGATTTTTCACAATTTTAGCCTTACCTTTGCCGCCAATACAGCATTAATCGGGAATATGACGAGAAAAGATTTTGAAATAATGGCTCCGGTCGGTTCATACGAGTCCTTGCATGCAGCTTTGCAAGGGGGGGCAGATTCCGTTTATTTCGGGGTAGAGGGCTTGAATATGCGGGCCCGTTCGTCCGCTAATTTTACGCTGGATGATCTGCAACGTATCGTTTCGATTTGTTCGGAACGGGGGGTAAAGACTTATCTGACAGTGAATACGGTGATTTATGATCAGGAATTACCGAAAATGCGTCAGGTAATCGAAGGGGCCAAAGAAGCGGGGGTAACTGCGATCATCGCTTCCGATCTTGCAGCTATTTTATATGCTTTCGAACTGGGCGTTGAGGTGCACATCAGCACCCAATGCAATGTTTCCAATTTCGAAGCCTTGCGTTTTTTCGCCCGTTATGCCGATGTCGTTGTTTTAGCCCGGGAAGTGGCTATGGAGCAGGTTATGGAGATTCATCGCCAGATTCTGGAGCACGATATCCGGGGGCCGAAAGGGGAATTAGTCAAAATAGAAATGTTCGCTCACGGGGCGTTATGTATGGCGGTTTCGGGAAAATGCTACCTTAGTTTACATGAAAAAAATGCTTCGGCTAACCGGGGAGCCTGTTATCAGATTTGCCGCAGGGCTTATACCGTGAAAGACCGCGATCATGAAGTTGAGCTCGATATTGAAAACGAATACATCATGTCGCCCAAAGATCTCTGTACTGTGGGCTTTATCAATAAAATGATAGATGCAGGGGTTCGGGTATTCAAAATAGAAGGACGTGCCCGTTCTGCCGAATATGTGCGTACGGTCTGTGAATGTTATCATGAAGCAGTATGCGCATACCTGGAAAATACTTATACGGCAGAAAAAATTCAACTTTGGAAACAGCGCTTGGCTACAGTGTTCAACCGGGGCTTTTGGGATGGCTATTATTTAGGCCAGCGGTTGGGGGAATGGAGCGAGGTATATGGTTCCAAAGCTACCAAAAAAAAGATCTTATTGGGGAAAGTTACGAATTACTTTACTAAATTACAGGTTGGAGAATTTAAGCTGGAATCTTATGACTTGCAGGTAGGAGATGAAATTCTCATACAGGGGCCTACAACCGGAACCATCAACTTGACCGTACCCGAAATCCGGGTAGAGCTCATGCCGGTGGAGAAAGTAGAAAAAGGGGTTTTGTTTTCTATTCCGGTCAACGAAAAACTCCGGAGAGGGGATAAACTCTATAAATGGGTAGATACCACGCCCGAGTTGATGCAGTAGCCGATACTTTTCTCAATAGTATGCTATGAGCTGATACAGCATACCATTCTGAAAGGGTCGGTTTTCAACATCTATCCGGATTTTCGGCATATATCCTAACGTTTTTTCCAGTGCTGGAAAAACCATGCTTTCAAAGAAATAAAACCGATTCGTACGAGTTGGGGATAGCTTTCCTCTAATTCCCGGCTCACCATAAGGGGCCATTTCCAATTATTGTAGCTCAACTGCACCGCTCCGGTGAGAAACACTACTCCGGTAATTCCCCAATTGGTAAAATATAAAGAAGTGAAAGAAAAAGAGGCAATCAGAAAACCGGAAATCAAAGCGGCATTCAGATAAGGAACCTCGTTGCGGGTGGTGATGAGCGTAGCAGCCATACCATGATTAGACTCCAGAAACTGTACTGCCAAAATCAATAAAAGTGGCGTTAAAGGCAACAAATGAGTTTTACTATGTACTAACTCTAAAGCCCAGGGACCGATAACCACCAAACAAAGGGCGCCGGTAACATATAACAGATAAAAAACAAACAGACTCTCTCCGAATATTCTGCGGATTTCGGAAAGATTATGATCGATTCGGTCTTTATAAATTTCCGGAATATGCGTGCTTAAATAAAGAGGAGATACGCCGGCCAGGATATTCACTAAATTTATAGTCAGACCGTAACTGGCAACGGTTTCCAGCGATAAAAACATAGAAATGAATAACAGATTCCCTTTTTGGACAAAATATCCTCCTATACTGCTCAATCCGTTTTTTTTAGCATTTACCCATAAAATCGGCAACAATTTCTCTGTAGTAGGTTCATGCTCCTTCAACATTTGTCGGAGTCCGTTTTTATAAAAAAAACGGATAGCCAATACCCGGTTTAGGACAATGGATAACAAATTGCCACCTGCCACTGCCAGTAAGCCATATCCGGCGAGCAATCCCAGGGTTGCTGATAACAAATAGATAGAACGGGTGATGATAATCAATTGATTGTTTTCTTTTACAAACCCCCGGCCCACTAAAAGGGAATTATAATAAGAATAATAAAGATTCAGCACAGTAGAAACGATGTAAATATACCAGGAAAACATGATATACTCCTCCTCCGGAAGATGGCCGGCCCGGTTGTGAATATACCAGCTTCCGGCTGTCAAAAGAAGAAAAAACACAACCAGCGAGATCAGTCCGTAAAAATGCTTCATCACCGAAATGATATTTTTCAGCAAAGGATAGTTCGGATAATCCAGATGCTGTTGTCCCTGATCAATCCCTTCGGCCTGGAGTTTGAGTGCACCACTGAAAATATAAGCGACATTCCGGGTAAACGTAGGCTGGAACCCAAAATCCAGCATTTGTACCAAACTGGAAATAGTCAGAAAAATATACCATACCCCCAATATATCCGAGGGGAGCAACTGTAATATGACCGGGAGTAAGAGAATACCCGCGCCGATATTGAAAAACTGGGCGATGTACCCCCATAAAACATCTTTTTTCGTAATATTGATTTCCATTGTAATCCAATATTAGACGGTTAAAATAAACCAAAGCAGGCTTTTTTGTATTTTTAGTCTCTTCACAGTAGGCCAGGTGAGTTTTTCTGCTTTTAACGTTGCTACAATCGGTTTACTTTTTCGGATTGCCCTGATTTGGCACCGGGCGCTTTTATAGGATTTGTGTTTTATTTCGTTTTGCAACGACTCTTTCAGATAAAAGAGCACAGTATGGAAAAAATCGGCAGAATGCTTGTGAAATATATGCTTGGCTTCCAGAAACGTTTTTAGTTTCTCCAGATAACCGATCACCAGGGGAGTCGAATGATAAGCATAGCTATTCACCCCGTTGTTGCCATGGTATAAATGATGGTAATATATATTCGGTAAATAAGCTATCTTTTGAGCTGCATAAAATATTTCAACTAAAAAGAAAAGATCTTCAAAAGTAATCTTCTTGTTGTCTTGAAAACGAATATTGTTTTTTTCTATCAGCTCCCGTTTATATAACATATGCCACATCGCTCCATTCAACGTAAAAGCTTTCCAGTGCGGATCTTTTGTACGATCTCCGATGAGATGTTCGAAAACTTTTTCTTTGAATTTTTCCTCGTCCGTATGGCAGGGATAAAGGGGGTTCGGCACAATCCGATCGGGAAACCGATTATCAAAATTTCCGACGACAACATCGGCCGAAGTATTTTGGGCTTGCCAATAAAGCTCTTCGTACATATCCAATTCTCTCCAATCGTCATGATCGGAAAAACCGATATATTCCCCCCTGGCGATTTTCAGGCCTTCATTGCGGCTTAAGCCGATATTCAGGTTATGCTCATTGAATATCAATCGGATACGCGAATCTTTTTGGGCATAGTCGCGGGCCACTTGATCACTTCCGTCAGTGGGACAATCCACAACTAAAATAATTTCAATATCCTCCAATGTTTGATGAACGAGCGTATCCAAACATTTTTCCAGATATTTTCCGGCATTATAGATAGGGACGATAATACTTACTTTAGGTGGCATTCGCAATTTTATATAGATCTTCACAAAGGTAAGGATAATATGATTAGGATGAAAATAGCCCGAAGCATTTTATATTGACCGGAAATTCGGTTACATTTGTCTGAATTATCATCGGCATAATATGAAAATAGTTTATAATATCCCCAGTATAGTCCGTATGGCCGGTATGGAACGCATTTTGGCGATCAAAGCCAATTATTTGGCCCTACAGAAAAATATAGAAGTGGTCATTATAACTTATGAGCAGAAAAACCAGCCATTGGCTTTCGATTTTTCAGATAAAATCCGGTTTTACGATCTGGGCATCAATTACACTAAATGTCAGGGAACAAATATCTTTTGGAATAAAATTCGCCGGATGAGGTATATCGCGCGGCATAAAAAGCGGCTGGCCGAAATCCTGGCGGCAGAAAAACCCGATATAACGATTTCCATGATGTCGGGCCGAGAACGGGAATGGTTATACAAACTCAAAGATGGTAGCAAAAAAGTTTTGGAATGCCACTTTTCTTATTACTGGTACCGGGATATAAAAGGCTTGATCGATCGGTACAAAATATCCCGGTTTATCGGTCGGATCGCCCATTACGACCGTTTTGTCGTCTTGACAGAAGAAGACCGGAAAGATTGGGGGACAAGAGAAAACATCATGGTAATACCGAATGCCCTGACTTTTTACCCGCAACAACAAGCCGATTTAAGCCAAAAAAGGGTGATTGCAGTGGGACGCTTGCGGGAACAAAAAAGATTCGATCGCCTGATTAATATCTGGGCAAAAATCGAACCCCACTTCCCCGACTGGAGATTAACGATTATTGGATCGGGAGAATTGCAGGGAGATCTGGAACGGCAAATCCGTACGTTGGGATTGAAGCAGATAGAAATCTTACCTCCCCATACCGACATCGTGAAAGATTATCTGAATAGTTCGATATATGCGATGACTTCCCAATATGAAGGGTTTCCCATGGTTTTACATGAAGCCATGTCGTGTGGGTTGCCCGTTGTTACCTATACCTGTAAATGTGGTCCCCGGGATATTATTCAGGAGGGAGAAGATGGTTTTTTGGTAGAGGAAGGGAATGAAGCGGAATTTATAAAACGACTGCAAGAACTGATGAATGACTTTCACTTGCGGCAGCGAATGGGAGAAGCGGCCCGGCGGAATATCATCCGTTTCGATTTGCCCTCCGTCATGCTGAAATGGGAATCCCTGTTTACTGCTTTATTGAGAAACGAGCGCAGCATATGATATCCATTATTATACCGGCTTATAATTCGGCCAACTATTTGGCACACACACTTGAAAGTGTATTAAATCAGCAATATACGGATTTCGAAATAGTGCTGATCGATGATGGCAGTACGGATGAAACCCGCCGGATTGTTGAAGAGTACCAAAAAAAAGACAAGAGGATAAAATATTTTTATAAATCGAACGGTGGAGTATCCTCTGCCCGGAATCTGGGTATTGAAAAGGCTGCCGGAGAATATTTGGCTTTTCTCGACAGCGATGATACTTACGAACCGGCTTTTCTGGGAAAAATGCACGCCAGAATCCGACAAACCGGCAAGTTACTTTGTTATTGCGGGTATTATCATCGGGTAGAAGGGCGTATATTGAAAGCTTTTCCTAAAAATTTCGATTTTCAGGATGTACTAAAGTATATGATTGAAATACAATGGATCAGTACAGATTCCTGGTTAATTAACAGGCAATTTGTTGCCCGTCATGCTTTTCGTTTTAGTGAAAACCTCACCTATGGCGAAGATTTCGATTTTTTCTGCCGTCTGATTTATAAATCCGAAGGATCCTATACAGCCATACAGGAATACCTGACTAATTATAATTTCCGTCCCGACTCTTTATCCTATAAGGGAAATTTGTGGTATTCCTATCGGTTTATGCAAGGAAGTTTGGAAGCGACCAAAACTTTTTATAAATACGTTGAGTGTAATCCGCAAACTCACCACTCCAGTTATCCCACTTTACTATTGAAAAGATTACATCGGATGTATTTAAGGTACCTGTGGGGAACTTTATTATTGGGGAAGGCAACCGATTTCAGAGCTTTGTTGGCTTCCTATCAAAAAGATAAGGCGATATACGATTTTTCCCTTTTTCTTCCGGAGAAAAAATACCGGATCTGGAAATGGGTCGTTACCCATAGGGCAGGCAGGATTTTGGGGAAATGTTTTTTTAAGCCCTATAAATATTTACAACGTAGAATTTCTATCCGGAAAATCAGATAGAAATCATGATTTGATCCTTCGGACATATTTATAATAAAAATGAAAGGGAATAAAACAAAATATATCGAAAACCGGGGTCGGAAAAAGATGAAATAATCCTTTGAAAAAACGCAGGAGCGGTTTAATACAAAAAGCGGGATCGTGAAAATAAGTTTTATCCTGAAATAGGTTTTGTAACATTTCTTTCCGTTTACCGGAAACTATCGGATAAGCATAAAGTGATTTGATAAGGCTGAGGCTAGTGTGATTTTTAAAATAGCTGATCACTTTTTGGTGGTATGGGCTGTCCTGAAGATCAAATCTTTCAAAAACTTTACTAATCAATGGAATCAACTCCTCTTGAATGGAAAGATAGATTTCCGGCCGATAGTTTTTATGAGATAATGTTATCCTTTTGCCCGGTAGGCGATAAAAATACCCGGAACCTGGAATACACTGTATACTTTTTATATACTTCCTGTAAGTATAGGTAAATAGCGCATCTTCTCTTACCGGAAGATGGGGTGGAAAACAAATCTTGTGCTCCAAAATGACTTCCCGGTTAAATAGTTTTCCCCAAGGTGCATTATTGTTGAATAATTCATATTTGGAAATCAGTGCTCCCATTTCTTCGTTTTCTGCGAAAACAGAAGGAAAAGTAATGACTTTTTCCGCTTGCTCATTCTCGTTGATACACTCCCAGCCCTGTAAATTCATGCAATATTTGTCTAAATGGCCTGCCTGAACGAACCCTTCCAGATAAAAACGAGATATATAATCGTCACTATCAATAAAACAAATCCATTCACCTCGGGCATATACTACTCCTTGGTTCCTACTGGCACTTGCTCCCTGATTGGATTGATGAAATACCCGGATTCTCCCGTCTGTCGCTGCATACTCATCACAAATTTTTCCGGAATGATCTTTACTACCGTCATCAATAAGAATCAATTCAAAGTCCTGGAAACTTTGACTGAGAACACTTTCAATACAGGTTGCGATATATTTTTCGACATTATATACCGGTATGATGATACTGATCAGCAGGGCGGGTGTTGTCATGGCTTTAGATAGATCGTAATATTTCTTCAATAACAGTAGTCAATCTTTCCGAACTGTGCCCATCGAGGTATTGATGGTATCTGCGGGTTTCCGCTTCGGTCAGGCTAAAGTATTTATTTTCTGCCAGAATATAGCCTACTTCGTTCCAGTCGTGTGCTTTGATACTCGGTAACTCCTTTTGATAATCGAAATAATATCCTCTTTTGTTTTTAATAAAAGTCGCATAATCAAACGGAGTCAGAATAACAGGTTTTCGAAGCAATAAAAAATCGAAATAGATACTCGAATAATCAGTCATCAGGATATCCACATCCTTGATGACCGAATAGACGTCCAACAATGGATTATCGATTACATTGATAAAGCGGTCGGAATATTCGGTAGAAGCAAGCAGCCCGTCCCAATAGTGGCCTTTATTCAGAAAAACATAATCGTATTTTTCGAGGATTTCGGTGAATCTCGCTGCGTCGAAACCAAATTGTTCGAATGGTCGGAAACTTTCTCCTCCGTCGTAAGCATCCCTGAAAGTAGGCATATAAATGATAAACTTGGCAGTCGGGAATTTTTTACGGATACCCGCGATATAAGGATCTTTTTCTTTAGAAAAAAGGATATCCAGACGAGGAGTCCCCGTAACAAAGATATGGGGGGCAGGAGTCAGGGTACAGGATTCCAGGAAAGGAACAAAAAATTCCGAACTACTGATGGTATATAATTTACGGGGATCCTTTTGGGGAAACATCCGGAAATAGATTTTCAGCCATACGGGCTGTTTCCCTTGGATCAGGGCTTTCTTCGATTGCAACTTCGGTTCGTCATAACCCGAATGCTTGGAAGGCATGCCATGAGTCAGATATAAAGCTTTGATCCCATAGCCTAACCAGGCTTTATGGCCGAAAACATCGGTGGTAGCACTCAAAGAACCACAGCAAAAGCCCGCACGAAGCATATAGCGGATTCCTTTCCAGGAAGTATTCATAGCTACAGGATACCGCTTGCTTTTCAATGCATCGTAAACCTTCCGGTTTTTCGTAATCCATACCGGACGGATATTTTTTTTGTGTTCGAGTACATATTCATACAATGCTTTGCTATTGTCCGAATATTTTTCTCCACGCCAGGAGCCAAACAGCCAAAGATCGGGCTTCCGTCCGATAAGAAGGTAATGAAGATAAACAAGAGGGAAAAACAGAATACCGAAGCCAACCGTTATTACTTGTTTCATCATCTAGTCGCGTTTGATTTTAACATCTATCACTTGTCCTGTAAAATCGGATAAGAGTGTTTTTATAGAAGCTCTGGCCACCTCTTCCGCTTTTAATAGAGTATTATCGGGTTCGTGACCGAAATTCCGGATTCGCATACCAGTTTTGGTACGTTCGGGATTAATCACATTTACACGGATATGATCAGGTTCCCATTCTTGGGCCAGTGCCTGCATAAAGTTAACCGTCGCTGCCTTCGTTGAGGAATAAATACTATAAAAAGCACGGCCTCGGGTATAGGAACTGGACGTGAAAAGTAAAAGTTGGCCTTGGGATTTTTGTAGATAAGGATAACCGGCAATGGCTACATTTACCATACCGTCATAATTGGTACGGATCATTTGGCCAATGGTTTCCCGCTGCATGCTGATCAAAGGTTCTTTAGTTAAAATAGCTGCCGAATTGACCACATAATCGATGCGGCCGGTTTGGTGTTCCACCTGACTCAATGCTTGTTCCACCTGACGGAAATCGGCGATGTCAGTACCGGTACTACTGCGTGAAAAACAGAATACCTCTGCCCCGTGTTGTTGCGCCAGGATTGCCATTTCTTTACCGATTCCTGCATTCCCTCCGAAAATGACCAGAACTTTCCGATTTAAACGGCCGAAATCTACATTCTCGTATAATTCTGTGGAACGCAGTTGGAAAAGTTTATCCAATAAATAAGTATCCTCTTTATAGGTGAGTTTCATGTTCGACTCTTCTCCTCTCACCACAAACACTTTTTCTTGGGGAAGGTATTTTACGACAGTGCCACAATCGTCGGTCGAAACGAAGGCCGGGTCTTGCAGGGCAATCTCATACGCTTGGCGAATGGTAGACAAGCGGAAAGCCTGGGGAGTCTGACCGCGCCGGAGTAGAGTCCTCTTCGGTACGCTTTCTATGATTTCTCCCGATTCGTTTACTTGTATAATTGTGTCGGTAGTAGGTATGGCAACATCCACTGCGTTATAATGTTCGAGGGCTTTCAGAGTGTCGTCAAGGATACGCTGATTGATCAATGGACGGACCGAATCGTGGAAAATCAGCCGCGCCTCCGGCCGATCGCCGTAAGCTTCGATTGCTGCCAGACTGGAGTGATACCGTTCCCGTCCGCCTTTTAATATCTTCCTCACCTTTTTCCAATGATTGTTCAATACCATTTCTTCGATTGTAGTGATATAATACTCATTTACCACAATCGCTATTTCATCGATCTGTACATGGTTCTCGAAAACTTCGATTGTATGCTCGATGACCGTTTTACCTGCTATTTTTAAAAATTGTTTAGGTATGCCGGCTCCCAATCGGCTTCCGATCCCTCCGGCTAATATAACGGCAATATTCATGATTGATAATTCGTTTTTTGTAATAAACCGCGGCTGACGTAAAGCCTGAACAAAAGTAGTTTACTTCCTTTTTGAGGAGTCGTCCGGCAACAATAACCGATATACAGAAGCAGGGAGGCTCCCCACTTGACACCTTCTGTCAATATCCTTTTGAAGAAAGCATATTTTGATATGGCCAGGGTGCGGATCCGTTCACTTTTCCCTATTCCTAAGGCCAGCTGTTTGATAAATGTATCCGTGGTCCGTTTTTCAGGGATAACATGTTCTACCTCAATGTCGGGGAAATAGTAAATCTTTTCCTGTTTGCTTTTCAGCCGATTGAAATAATCTTTTTCTTCACCTGCCATCAGGTTGTTTTTATTCCTGCCTAGTTCGGTATTGAAATATCCGTAGCGGGCGGTGCACTCTTTGCGGAAACCCATATTCGCTCCGATGGGAAATTTGTCGGCTGTAAACAAACGAACGTCTTTGCCCATGTCTAAAGCGGAAACCCAGGAATAACTCCAACGGCTCATCCATATCGGTTCCTTTCCACTTTCATATAGCGGAGTAATTTTCCCTCCGAAAGCAACAGCATCCGGATAGTCCGCCAGCCGGCAGGCCAAATGATGCAGATAGTCCGGATTCACGAAAGCATCGTCATCGAGAAAAACGAGCCATTCTCCCCGGGCTTCACGCATCCCCCGGTTGCGGGCGAAAGACAATCCCTGTGCCGGCTCGGAAAAATAGCGGAAACACACTTGCGGAAAAGTCCGGGCAAAACGCTGGCATACTGACGGTGTAGTGTCAGTGCTATTGTTATCGATTAAAACAATTTCATAAGATGTGGTGGGAAAATCATTTTCAGCGATATGACGGAGGGTATCGAAAAGATAACGATCCCGGTTATAGGTGCAGATAATGATGGATATTTTTAGTGCTTTTCCCATAAGTAGCTTTTGTTTCTACAAAAATACACTAATTTTGTAAGGTTAAAATAAAAAAAGAATACATTTTATGAAGGCAAAAATAAATTGGGCGTCGGTAAGACCGCATTTGCTGATTCTGCTATTATTTATCGGTATATCGTTTATCTATTGTCTGCCGGTTCTACAAGGAAAAGCGCTGCTGGGACACGATTTGGAGAGCTGGATGTATATGGCTAAAGAAGCACTTGATTTTAATGCCAGAGGAGGAGAACAGACATTCTGGACAAACAGCATGTTCGGGGGAATGCCTACTTACCAGATCACTCCGCCGATCAGGACCTATAATATTGTGAATTATTTGTCTTCACTGTGGATATGGATGCCTAGTCCGGTAGTCAATATATTCCTCTACCTGGTTGGTGCGTACATTTTGCTGCTCTGTTTTAAGTTTAACAAATGGATGGCTTTTATTGGTGCTTTGGCACTCAGCTTCGTTTCTTATAATTTGATCATACTGGCGGCCGGCCACGTTACAAAAGCCGCTACAATTGCTTTTTGTATGCCTTTGCTGGGAGGGGTTTATTTACTGTTCCGCGGCAACAAATGGGCGGGGATGTTGTTGACCGCCTTGTTTTTAGCCTGGGCAATCAATGCCAATCATTTACAGATTTTATATTATACGCTTTATGTCGTGTTGATTTTCGGGCTGGTAGAATTGATTTATGCCTATAAAAACAAAGAGATAAAAAAATTTCTGGCCTCGGCCGGCCTCGGTTGTATCGCCTTGTTATTGGCAATCGGATTAAACGCTCCGATGTTGATGACCACCTATCAGTACAGTAAGGCCACAATGCGGGGAGAATCCAACGGATTGACCGGCAAGGATGGGCAGGTGGCCGGTCATGGATTAGATAAAGATTATATCACCAACTGGAGCTATGGAGTAGACGAATCGTTCACTTTACTGATTCCTGATTTTAAAGGAGGGGCGAGTGGTGGTACCTTGTCCGAAAAGAGTAAAACCGCTGAAGCCTTAAAACAGATGGGAGTGCCGAATGTGAAAGAGACGATGAAGGAGTTTCAGTTGCCTTTATATTGGGGTACCCAGCCGTTTACTTCCGGCCCTGTCTATTTAGGGGCTGTTCTTTGCTTGCTGTTCGTTTTGGGCATATTTTTGATAGATAAACGCACCAAATGGTGGTTGCTAAGCGTGATTGTGCTTACCCTGATGTTGTCGTGGGGACGGAATTTCATGCCTTTGACCGATTTCTTTATCGATTATATACCCTTATATAATAAGTTCAGGACAGTATCAATGATATTGGTCATGACTTGTTTGTGTATGACATTGGTGGGAATGCTGGGATTGAGGGTATTCCTGAATCCGGCATCCGATAAGGAAAAAAATAAGAAAGCTTTGAAATATGCTTTTTATATCACTGGTGGCCTTTGTTTGTTATTCCTGGTTCTCCCTTCTCTCTCGGGACATTTTATGGCTGCGGGCGATAGCCAGTTTGCCGGTAATTATGGGTTTTTAAAACAGACCCTGCCCGCTGACCGGGAAGCCCTGCTGCGGGGAGATGCTTTCCGCTCTCTGGTATTTATCGCTCTGACTACTGGCGTGCTTTGGTTATACCTGAAGTCACGGCTGCAATTGAAATATCTTTATGCCGGACTGGCTGTACTGATCCTGGTAGACCTGTGGGTGGTCGACAAACGTTACCTGAACGATACGAATTTTGCAAGCAAGAAGAATGAAAAACAACTGGTGCAACCCTCCGAGGCCGATCGTTTCATTTTGCAGGATAAATCTTATTACCGCGTATTGGATGCTTCGGTGAATATTTTCAATGATTCCCGCCCCGCTTATTTCCACAAGAATATTGGGGGGTATCATGCTGCCAAATTAAGCCGTTATCAGGAATTGATCGATTATCATTTACAACATGAAATACAGGAATTGATGGCCGGCCTGGCAAAAGTAGACACGGAAGAGCAGTTGCAAGCTTTAATGAGCCGGATGGAAGTGTTGAATATGTTGAATATGAAATACCTCATCTATAACCCGAAAGTACAGCCGATTCTGAATCCGGAAGCCAATGGAGGAGCCTGGTTCATCGATTCGTATCGCTTGGCTGAGAATGCCGATGAAGAAATGGGATTGTTGGGTGAGATCGATACGAAACGGGAATTGGTTGCCGACCGGAGATACGTTGCCGACCTTCCGGCGATCGCGGGACGGGATACTACAGCAACCATAACGGTAAAGAGTTATGCGCCTAATCGTTTGGTGTATGAGGTGAACACCGTAACCGATCAGATAGCCGTCTTTTCCGAAATTTATTATGCGGATGGGTGGAATGCTTATGTGAATGGTGAAAAAGTGCCTTATTTCAGGGCGAATTACCTGTTGAGGGCTATGCCGCTGAAAGCCGGGAACTATGAGGTTGAGTTCCGTTTTGAACCTCAGGTGGTGGCAGTTTCTAAAACTTTATCGATAATCGCTTCGGTATTGTTTTTGGTGTTAGCGGCTTTTGTGATATACAAAGAGTATAAAAAGAAAAATGTAGCAGTTCAATAGTCGGATATGCCTTATTTCTCATTAATCATACCCGTTTATAACCGGCCTCAGGAGGTCGGGGAATTATTGGAAAGTCTGGCAGAACAGACAGAGCAAGATTTTGAAGTCATTATTGTCGAGGACGGTTCTTCCGTAAAGTGTGAAGAGGTAGTGAAATCATTTGCTGCAACCCTCGATGTGAAGTATTTCTATAAACCCAATTCGGGAAGAAGTCAGACACGTAACTACGGTATGGAGCGGGCTACGGGAAAATATCTGGTTTTCTTCGATTCGGATTGCATTATTCCTCCCGCTTATTTTAGCCGGGTGAAAGCCTGCTTGAATGAAAAATACGTGGATTGTTACGGTGGGCCCGATGCCGCCCATGCCTCCTTCTCCAATCTGCAAAAAGCAATCAATTATTCGATGACTTCTTTCTTTACTACCGGTGGAATCCGGGGAGGAAAGAGGGGATTGGAAAAATTCGTTCCCCGCACCTTTAATATGGGCTTTTCGAAAGAAGTATTCGAGACGGTAGGGGGATTCAAGGATATGTTTGGCGAAGATATTGATCTGAGTACCCGGATTGCAGATGCCGGTTTTACGACTGCACTTTTTCAGGAGACTTTTGTATACCATAAACGCCGGGTAAGCTTAAAATCTTTTTATCGGCAAGTCTATGTTTTCGGAATGGCGCGGGTGGATTTATACCGGCTTCATCCCCGCTCCCTGAAACTCGTGCATTGTTTTCCGGCAGCCTTTGTCGTTGGGGTAATAGCCATGATCCTCGTGTCTTTTTTCTGGATATGGGCCATTTTGCCTTTACTGGTTTATGTGGTAGCTATTTTCACCGGAGCGTTGGTGAAAACGAAGAGCTTACCGGTTGCCTGCCTGGCGGTTGTGGCGGCTTTTGTACAACTATTCGGTTATGGTAATGGTTTTTTGAATGCTTTTATCCGAAAGATTATCCTGAAACGTCGTGTGAACAAGGAAGAGGAGTTGGAAAAACATTATAAGAAAAAGTAAAAAATTCCCTTTCGTTGGCTTTACCCGCCGAGGCCGTGCAAACGGAAGCAAAGCGGGAAAAAGAACGAAATAGATATATAAGAAAAGCCGGATTAGAGAATATTCCGGAAATATCGGATTGTCTCCTTCAATCCGTCTTCCAGCTTAATCGTAGGTTCCCAGCTAAGTTCCTTCCTGGCGAAGGAAATATCGGGTTTCCGTTGAGTGGGATCATCCGAAGGGAGGGGGTAGAATACGATTTTCGATTTCGAGTTGGTCAGACGAAGCACCATTTCGGCTAATTCCAGCATGGTAAATTCTTTGGGATTTCCCAGGTTGATCGGCCCTATAAAATCTTCACCGGTGGCCATCATGCGTGTCATACCTTCGATCAGGTCGTCTATATACTGAAAACTCCGGGTTTGCCGTCCTGTGCCGTAAATTGTGATATCTTTGCCCTGGAGAGCCTGGACGATAAAATTGGAAATCACCCGTCCGTCCTGGGGATGCATATTCGGTCCGTAAGTATTGAAAATCCGGATAATCTTGATCTTCACTTTATATTGGCGGTGATAGTCCATAAAAATAGTTTCCGCGCAGCGTTTCCCCTCGTCATAACAGGAACGGAGACCGATTGGATTCACATGGCCCCAGTAACTTTCGGGTTGCGGGTGGACCTGCGGATCGCCATATACTTCGCTGGTCGAAGCCTGAAGCACTTTTGCTTTTACCCGGTTGGCTAGTCCCAATACATTGATGGCTCCCATAACGGAAGTATTGATGGTACGGATAGGGTCGAACTGATAGTGAATGGGAGAGGCCGGGCAGGCTAAATTATAAATCTCGTCGACTTCGGCATAATAAGGGTTCATGATATCGTGCCGTATTACTTCGAAATAAGGATTCGTGATCAGGGGCAATATATTTTTTTTGCTGCCGGTGAAATAGTTGTCCAGACAAAGGACTTCATTCCCTTCTTCTAAAAGTTTTTTACAAAGATGAGAACCGATAAAGCCGGCTCCTCCTGTCACTAATATTCTTTTTTTCATCGCCCGGTTATTGAAAAACAGGAGGAGCCCGATACCCCTCCTGTCTATTTATAAAGTTTGTATATAGGTATTTGCAAAGACTTTTAGTAAAACTTATACCTTTGGTCGATTACACCACCATTTTTCAGGATAGCTTGCAATGCCTGATAGTTGGTACGATACATATTGGTTTGTTCCAGTCCTTGTTTTGTCTGAGCTACCATATCGGGAGTCACTTCTTCGCTACTCCGGTTGTTGACCATCACGATGTATACACCCTGGTTTCCGGCAATCGGTTCTGAAATCTGGCCTTGTTCCGTCAGCGTTACAGCAGCGATTACTTTCGGTTCGATTCCAGCTCCCGGAATTTGGAAAGAATTGAAACTTACATCATTGGCCTCTTTCACTTCCAGCCCGGCTTTTTGAGCGATGGAAAGTAAACTTTCGCTACCGCTTTTGGCTGCTTCCAGTTCTTTTTTCAATATCTCGGCTTTTTTCTTCTGAATCAGGATACGTTTAATGTTTGCTGCTACCTGATTGAGCGGTGCAATGCCTTCTTCGTTGATTTCTGTGAGAACGGCTACAGTAAATTTGTTGCCGTTTTCAAAAATCGTTGAACCGTCGGTTGTTGTTACAACTTCTTCCGGATCTTCCGACAGATAAATACGGCGCACCATTTCCCGGGCACTTTCCATTCCGGCGATCGTCTTGTCGTTTTTACCTACCGTTGCGATGCGTTTGGTCAAACCTGTTTCTTCTACTTTTTTATCGAATTCTTTCGCTGTGGTTACTCCTGTTGCAAAAGTACGGGCATCATTGTAAATCTGATTTATCGTTTTGCCAGAAGGATATACTTCTTTTTCTATCGTGGCTATCTGAACTTTTTTTACCGGTTTAGCCATATCGGTTACTTGAACAACATGAGCACCATATTGAGTCAATACCACTTTGATGTCGTTTTTCTTAGAAAAGAAGACCGTATCGCTGAAAGGTTGAACCATTGTTCTCTGTGTAAACCATCCCAGATCACCGCCATTGATGGCTGAGTTCTGGTCTACCGAATTGGCTTTTGCCAATTGTTCGAAATCAGCTCCTTTTCTCAATAAATCGGCTAAACTGTCGGCTACGGCTTTGGCTGTCCTATAATCCTTATTTTGCGGAGCGATCAGAATATGGCGGGCTCTGACCGAGTCTGGCAACATTCTTACTTCTGCGATCCGGGATACCTTATAAGCATTGTTTTCCAGATAAGGACCGAAAACGGTTGTCTCGTCGGCAAAAAGAGCGTTGGCCAGGCTATCGTTCGTGATTTCTTCTTTTTTATAATAATTCAGATCGGTATTTTTATTCGAAGCTGAATTGGCAAATTCAACAGCATTTTCGGCTTCTGTAAATTCCTGAATCAATTCCTGAACCGATTTTTCTGTTTCGGCATAATCTTCGCCTGAAGGATCGACATCGAAGTTGACATAGACAATCTTGCGGGATTCGTTTTGTTCGAAACTTTTCTGGTGTTTATTATAATAATCTTTGATTTCGGAATTACTTACCTGAACGCTGGAATCGTCGATCGTGGTATAATTTTTGACAATATAGCTGATGTCTGATTTGGTTGCATTGTTTTCAACATTTTCCTGAGCCTGTACATCGGTTACGAACAACCCTTTTGCCAGTAAAGCATTATATTTTGCCATTTTTCGGGATGTGGTCATCTCTTCTTCCATATTTAACCAATAGGCTTTTTGCACATTGTCGTCCGGGGCGTCGATCAGACTTTTGACAATCATACGGGCACGTTCTATGTCTACCTGACCGGTGGTCGGATCGGCGAAAAGCTGACGTGCTGCCGGACTCATATTTTCACCAAGCACCATATCATATAATTCATCTCCGCTTACATTGATCCCGGTTTCGGCATATTCCTCGTTCATCAATTTTTCCATCACCATTTGCTGCCAGGTATTTTCCCTCAGCATCGTTTGCTGTTCTTCGTTCAAAGTGGTGACTCCGTTTATCATCTTCACGATATTCTCATTTTTAGCCATACGGCTTTGGAAATCAGTGATGGATATGCTTTCGCCTGCAATTTCTCCTATCTGGTTCCGTTGACTGTTGAATATTTTTGAGCCGGAATCCAAAGCGTCTCCTATGATAAATGCTACCAGTGCCAGACCGATCACAATACTAACAAGTAGTCCGCCACGATTTCTGATTGTTTGTAATGTTGCCATTTATATTAAAAATTTAATGTTTTTAACGACTTCTATTATTTTTCGAGGTTACGAAGATAGATAAAAGTGTGGTGTTGTGCAAATTTATTTTTTGTTTCCTTTTTTCTTCGTTGTCGATGTCTTTTTTGTTGTTGCCGTTTTGGTTGTCGTTTTCTTTTTCGTTCCTTCTTTTTCTATGATTTCCAAGCATTTTTCTTCCGTCAATTCTTCGGCTTTACATGTCTTGGGTATTTTATAATTCGCTTTATTGTAAGAAATATAAGGACCGAACCGACCGTTCAGGATCTGAATTCCGCTATCGAATACCCTGATCTGCTTATTCCGGTCGATTTCTCTTTTTTCTTCAATTCTTCGAATGGCCGTTTCGAGGGTGATGGTACCGGGATCGTCTTCGCCTTTTTTCAATGAAACGAAAGCATTATTGTGTTTGATATAAGGGCCGAAACGTCCGATTCCGATGCTGACTTCTTTATCCTCAAATTGGCCGAGTTTGCGGGGAAATTTGAAAAGGGCCAGGGCTTCTTCCAAAGTGATGGTTTCCATCAACTGGCCTTTCTGTAAACCGGCATAACGAACATTTTCGCCTTCTCCGATTTGAGCCATTGGGCCGAAACGTCCGATTCTTACGCTGACCGTTTCTCCTGAAACAGGATCGTTGCCCAGCATACGTTGTCCGCTGTTGCGTTCGGAATTTTTTAGAGTAGACTCGACGGTCTCATGAAAAGGATTGTAAAATTCCCCGATCATTTTTTGCCATTGGATGCTCCCCTCGGCAATATGGTCAAGCGATTCTTCTGCTTCGGCCGTAAAATTATAATCCATGATATTGGTGAAATGTTCCGACAAAAAGTCGGTAACTACCATCCCCATATCCGAGGGAAAAAGTTTCTTTTTCTCTGCTCCGAAGATTTTTTTACTGATTGTACTGTTGATTTCGTTTCCTTTCAGTTCGAATTGTTCGATATTCCGCGCTGTCCCTTCGCGGGATTCTTTGCTGATGTATCCCCGGTTCTGGATGGTTGTGATCGTCGGGGCATAAGTAGAGGGCCGTCCGATACCCAGGTTTTCCATTTTTTTTACCAGACTGGCTTCCGTGTATCGGGGAGGATGTAAGGTATATTGTTCCGTAGCCGTGATCGACCGGCGGTTTAAAAGATCGCCCTGGGCAAGTGCCGGGAGCAGACCGCTGTCTTCATCATCGGTTTCGTCGTCGTGCGACTCCATATATACTTTGAGAAATCCATCGAATTTGATCACCTCTCCTGTGGCCAGAAAAGAAGTGTTATGGTTCGATAATCCGATAACGACATTGGTCCGTTCGAGCTCTGCTTCGGCCATCTGAGAGGCTAGCGTCCTTTTGTAAATAAGTTCGTATAGCTGAATTTCGTTCCGGTCTCCGTCGATTGCCGGTTTGTTCATATAAGTGGGACGGATAGCCTCGTGTGCTTCCTGTGCTCCTTTTGTTTTGGTGGCGAAATTCCGGGGCTTGGAATATTTTGCTCCCAATGTTTCGCAAATAACTGCTTTGGCTGTCTGGATGGCCAGATCTGAAAGATTAACAGAGTCGGTACGCATATAAGTAATGTACCCATGTTCGTATAACTTCTGTGCTACCGACATGGTTTGGGATACCGAAAAGCCTAGTTTCCGCGAAGCTTCTTGCTGTAAGGTCGAAGTGGTAAAAGGAGGAGCCGGTTTGCGGGTAGTCGGTTTGGTTTCCACGCTTCTCACCGTGAAAGTCGCTGCTTTGCAGGCTTCCAGATAGTCGAGTGTTTTCTCCTTCGTAGCGAAACGCTCTTGAACCTCGGCTTTTACCTGAGCTTTATCCGCAGTTTCGAAAAGACCGCATACCCGGTAATATTGTTGTTCCTTGAAAGCGTTGATCTCCCGTTCCCGTTCCACGATCAGTTTGACGGCTACCGATTGCACCCGTCCGGCAGAAAGGGAAGGTTTTACTTTTTTCCACAGGACAGGCGACACTTCGAAACCTACCAAACGGTCCAGTACCCGTCGGGCCTGTTGGGCATCAACCAGGTTTTTGTCGATGCTCCGGGGATGTTCGATGGCATAAAGAATTGCATCCTTCGTGATCTCATGGAAAACAATACGTTTTGTGTTTTCCGGTTTTAATTTCAGCACCTCGAATAAATGCCAGGCAATGGCTTCTCCTTCCCGGTCTTCATCGGAAGCGAGCCAAACAGTCTTTGCTTCTTTGGCCAAAGCCTTCAGCTCTTTGACGATGGCTTTTTTGTCCGTGGAAATTTCATATTGAGGTTGAAAATTGTGTTCAATATCTACCCCCAGATCTTTTTTTTCCAAATCCCGGATATGTCCGAAACTCGATTTTACCGTATATCCTTTTCCTAAAAATTTCTCGATCGTTTTGGCTTTTGCCGGGGACTCTACTATTACCAGGTTCTCAATCATACTTCATTCAAAATGGCATATTCAAAGCATACCAAAGTTAAAACTTTCAATCAGGCTGCAAACCTACGAAAAAAAGTAAAAACTAAAAAGCAAAACGGAAGGAGATTCATTTTCAGCAGATATCGGTAAAAATACAAAAAAATGTATCTCAGATTATTGTACCGGGAAATTTTATATTTTTGTATCCATCACATGATGTTTCATCTTTAACGCTTGGCCTTGTTAGCAGAAAAACAGATTATAGAAGGGATTTATGCTGGAAATACGGCTATATTTAAGGAGATATTCGATACCTATTATCTCCCTTTGCGTTCTTTTGCCTATCGTTATGTCGAAAATGAGGCTATCACTGATGATTTTGTGCAAGATGCTTTTCTGGTCTTTTGGGAACGACGGCTCGATTTTGCTCTTTTGTCGTCCATCAAAAGCTTCCTTTTTACTACAGTTAAAAATTCCTGCCTGAATTGGGTAAAACGGGAACAGGTAAAATTCCGGAATCAGGAACAATTGATTCATGCTTTGGAAACTGAAAACGAAGAGTCGGCCATACTGGAGGAAGAAGTGCATGCCCGTATCTATGAAGCTATCAGAAACCTGTCACCTCAGGCACGCGATGTTGTTTTATATAGTATGGAAGGATTGTCGAACCCGGAAATTGCGGCTAAAATGAATCTTTCGCTCAATACGATAAAAACCGTGAAGCTCCGGGCTTATCGTATTTTACGGGCTAAATTAGGCTCTTTGGCCTATTTTCTGTTTCTTTTTCTCTGATTATCGGTTTCTTTCAGACTGTAAATAGACTTCTGGAGTATTTATATTGTCAAAAATTAAAAAAATTAACCTGCTTGTCACCCTGTTTGATACCCTTGTTGTTTTAATAACAAAAATTTAAAAAAATGGAATATTCAGACCAGGATCTGTGTGATTTGATATATAGATCCCGACTGGGCAAGTTGGACGCCAATGAACAGAAACAACTCGATGCCTGGTTGGAGTATCCGGAGAATCGGGAGCTTTACCACCGGATTTGGAACCGGGAGATTATTCTCGGGAAAATGATGCGGATGGAAGGCTATAATCGGACTGCGGCTTGGGAACAAGTCTGCCGGAAAATATCCGGAAAGAGAAAAATTTCCCGCAAGTGGTATGTTTATGCTGCTGCAGTAGTACTTCCGCTATTCATTTTCGGCGTACTCTTTCAGCGGTTTGAGGCCACGCAAAACCAAACGGTGGCGTTGCAGGGTGATTCTATACAGCCTGGAACCCGTAATGCCCGTATTTTTCTGGCCAGTGGAGAGGTAATGGAGTTAAAAAAAGATACGGTTTACCATACGGTTACGAAAGATGGGATGGAAATCCGGAATGTCGATGGTTTTGTCTCTTTTGAAAATAGACAAACTCCGGCTAATGAACACATCCGTTATAATCGGGTGGAAACGCCCCGGGGAGGGGAATATCAGGTCGTGTTGCCGGATGGTACGCAGGTGTGGCTGAATGCCGAATCGTCCTTGCGTTTTCCGGTTGCATTTTCCGGTAATGAGCGGAGGGTGTATATGACCGGTGAAGCGTTTTTTGATGTAACTCATCGTTCCGGCCAACCTTTTCTGGTAGAGTCGGCCGGGACTACCATCCGTGTGCTAGGGACAAAATTTAACGTCCGGGCTTATCAGGATTTACCGTTAACTACAACCTTGCTGTCGGGGAAGGTGCAGTTGCAGGATCGGCAGCAGGAAGTGACGCTGATTCCCGGACAAGAAGCTGTGCTGTTGTCTGATGGAAGTGGGTTTCAGGTGAAGCCGGCCAACCTGGAAGTTACTATGGCGTGGTTGAACGGTGTCTTTGTATTCGATAACAAGCCTCTGGAATATATTATGCAGGAAGTGGGAAGATGGTATGATGTGAATGTTTTCTTTGTCAATAACCGTTTACAGGAAGAGCGTTTTTCGATCGAAATGCCCCGGCATGAAAGTTTTGCAGAAGTGCTGCGCTTAATCGAAAAAACCGGCGTTATCCATGTCGAGGTAAAAGAAAGAACGGTGTTTATCAGGTAGCAACCGACTAAATCAATATAAAAAGGAGGAAGATGCTGGGAACATCTACCTCCGAAATTATTAACGTGCGTGGGCACAATGTGTAATTTAATAACAAATTTATGAAAAAATTTGGGAAAAAGGGGATTTTAAAGAACCCTATGAAATTTTTATTTGTATCGGGAATTTTCCTGATGTCGATTTTTACTTCTTTTCCGGCTTCGGCCTTAGGGCAGAAAGCCAGTGTAAATCTGGAGAATGTATCGTTGAAAGAAGTTTTCCGGGAAATAAAACATCAAACCGGTTATACTTTTGTTTTTAATGAAGCCGCTGTGCAAAAAGCCGGTAAAGTATCGGTGAATGTATCTTCGGAAGACATGCAGCAACTGATGGATGAATGTCTGAAAGGTACTTCATTGGAGTATTATATCGAGAACAAGGTTATTGTTATCCTGTCCAGGCAAGAACGTGCTTTGGAAGCGGCTCCGCAGGCCGTTCAGATTAAAGGTGTGGTTGTAGATCCACAAGGAAACCCATTACCCGGGGTAACCATCATGTTGAAGGGTACCACCCTGGGATGTGCTACCGATGTCAACGGAGAGTTTGCACTCGAAGTGGGAAATGCAGAAAATGTCACGCTTGAATTTTCATTTGTCGGTATGAAAAAGAAAGTGGTCGACATAAAACATCCTGCACAGCAATCCGGATTGTTGAGAGTGGAAATGGAGGAAGAGGTGGTAAGTGTGGACGAAGTGGTGGTTGTCGGTTATGGTGTGGCCACGAAAAGAGATTTGACAGGTCAGGTTTCCTCGGTCGGTGAAAAAGAAATCGAGAAAAAAAATGTGATGAATGTAGAAAACCTGCTGCAGAATATGGCTGCCGGCGTGGTCGTATCGCAGGCATCTTCGAATCCGTCTGAAAAAATCCGGGTGCGTGTTCGGGGTGAGGCTTCTCTGACCGGCGATAACGAACCGTTGTTTGTGGTGGACGGAATTCCGGTGGAATCGGATGTGATCAACACCATTGCTCCTCAGGATATACAGTCGATGGACGTATTGAAAGATGCTTCTGCCGCAGCTATCTATGGTTCGCGTGGTGCTAACGGTGTGATTATCATTACGACGAAACGGGGAAAGCAAGGCTCAGCGCCTCGTCTCAATGCGAGTTATACGTTTAGCACGGACTCGCGCATACAGAACTATCACGTCCTGAATGGAGACGAATTTCGCGAATTTGTCCGCTACACGGCTGAGCAGACTTTAAAAGTTGATCCCTCGAACGATGCAGCCACCTCTATTTTGGCCGAGGGAAGTGATGAACTGATGAACGGAAATACCGACTGGTATAAAGAGTTGCGCCGTCCGGCTTTCCGGCATGATGTCAACCTTTCTTTGCGTGGAGGCGGTGAGCGTTCTAATTATTTCATCTCTTTCGGCGTGATGGATTATCAGGGAATGCTCGATCATGACGATTATACCCGTTACAACGGACGTATCAACCTGGATTACGATGTGACCGATTTCCTGCGTTTCGGAACATCGACAACCCTGGGATATACCGATATCAGCAATGCACAGACCTCTATGTATACTGCTATAGGCTTCCGGCCTGTTTATCCGGTTTACAATGAAGACGGCACCTATTTCAGAAATGGGACTACCAATAATCCCGTAGCCAGCAACGAGGCTCGGAGTTATAGCGATAATTTCAGCATTTTGTCGGCTTCTTATCTGGAACTGAAGATCTGGAAGGGGTTGAAATTGAAAACCAGTCTGGCATTGAACCAGAATATGTCGTTCAGCGAGTATTTCTCGCCGAGTTTCCTGTACAGTGATGGCAAGGCTACCGGAGGAGAAAGTACTTCTCGTTCGTTTTCTACGGTTTGGGATAATACCCTGGCTTATAACAATACGTTTAATGATATTCACGCTCTGGATGCCGTGGTCGGTGTCTCTTTTGAACGTACCAAAAACCGGGGATTCGGTATCGATGTGAAAAACTATCCGATGGATCAGATCCTGACCGGATTGACCAATGCTTCCGAATATGTCCGCAAAAACGGTTCCGGACAAGTATATGGATTGCAATCCACTTTTGCCCGTTTCAATTACCGTTTGATGGATAAATATCTGTTTACTTTTACTGCCCGTTATGACGGATCGTCTTCATTCGGTTCGAACAATCGTTATGGATTTTTCCCTTCCGGGGCTATTGCCTGGCGTATCAGCGAAGAAAAATTCCTGAAGTCGGCGGAATTTATAAACGATTTAAAAATCAAAGCAAGTGCCGGACGTACCGGGGTTCAGAACTTTAACCGTGGAAGTTATGCTAATAAAGATCTCTACTCCACCTCGGATTATATGAACAATCCGGCTATCGTTCATTCGCAGATGGGTAACCGGGATATCAAATGGGAAACGACGGTTCAGTATGATTTGGGTATTGATTTTACTTTGTTTAATTATGTATTGAGCGGTAATATCGCTTATTATCGCAAGAATACCGACGACCTGATCTGGCAATATACACCGCCTTCCAGTCTGGCCGTATCCAGTGTACCCACCAATATCGGAGCCGTACGCAATCAGGGTATCGAAGTTACTTTGCGGGCCAATATTTTCCAACATAAAAAGGACTGGAAATGGGAATTGGCACTGAATGCATCACATAATCGCAATAAAGTAACCCGTTTGGTGGAAGAAGGCGCTCAGGCCAACGGCATGGGTATTACGGTGCAGGGAAGTGGTTCGCAGGTACTGGCCGAAGGACATCCGATGGGTTCTTTCTTCGGGTATGCCTATGACGGTATCATCCAGAATGAAGCCACCATCAAAGAGTTGAACGACAAGGCTAAGGAAGCCGGAAAAAGTAGTTATAACGGCACATTGCGTCCGGGACATTTGCTGATCCGGGATGTGGATGGTAGTGGATACATCGATAACAATGACCGCGTCATTATCGGTTCTCCGCAGGCCGACCTGATCGGTGGATTGACTTCAAACCTGTCTTACAAGCGACTGAGCTTATATACACTTTGGGGATTTCAGATCGGCGGGAAAAAATTGTACAATAAAACGTTGCAGAATCTGCCTAATCAGTTGACTGGTCTGATCGACTATAATTTATATAATCGCTGGAATATGGACAATCAGGATGCCAAATTGCCGGCTATGTATATCGGCGATGGTGTAACTTCCACAACCAGTTTGGAATTGCATAATGCTTCGAATCTGCGCTTACAGGAATTGCGGTTGAGCTATGAATTACCCACTTTGTTTGGTGGAAAATACCTCAAATCCGGTGAAGTATTTTTCAATGCGACCAACTTATTCGTGATTACCAAATATCCGGGCCTTGATCCGAGTACAATCGGGTATGCCGGATCCAATTACGGATCCAATTATGAAGGATGGAGTTATCCGGCGATCCGGACTTTCTCTTTCGGTCTTAAACTTAATTTCTAAAATTCGACTGGTATGAAAAAAATTATATTCTGCTTTTTGATGATCGTCAGCTTGACCAATTGTCAGTTGGTGGATGTGCTGGAACAAGATCCGATGTATAAACTCGACCTGGAGGGGGCTATTACGACCCCTGATATGGCGGAACTAGCCTTGCTGGGGACCTATTCTTATTTGCCCAGTACGGGACTGAATTATATTTATCCGGTATTGAGCGGTAGCTTTATGTCCGGCTGTATGTTGCGTCAGGATTTTATCACTTCCGGGAATGCTATTTATTTTTCTGAACGTTACCTGAACATATTGTCTTATTCCAGTTTCGGAGATGGGGAATGGAAGGAGGCTTATAATATAATTAAAAATGCGAATTTCCTCCTGAAGGCACTGGAAGGTATCAACGAAAAGGATTTTAAGCCGGGACGCAAGACGGAGATGATCGGTGAATGTCATTTTCTGATTGCTTTCGCCTATTATCGTCTGTTACGGCAGTTCGGCGAATATTGGGATATGACGAGCAAATATGGAGTGCTGATTCGCAATGAGCTGCCTGCTGTTTCGAATGCAGTGAAGGCCCGGGCGACTGTTGCCGACAGTTATAAAGAGATCTTTTCGCATCTCGAAATAGCCCTCACCCAGACGCCTGAGTATACGGTTTCTACCCTGGCCTCCAAACAGGCGGCAAAAGCCCTGAAAGCGGAAGTCCTTTTCTTGCAGGGTGATTATGAAAATGCTGCCATTGCTGCCGATGAAGCCATCACCAATGTCAATCCGCTTGAAAATAGTTACGAAGATGTGTTTGCCAAAGCTGAATCATCGAAAGAGATTATCTTTAGCCGGGGATTCAGTACCGATGAAATTTCTTCGGTCAGCTATTATCTGGAGCAATCTTGTGGTGTCGGTTTATGGGGACCTACCCAAACTTATCTCGACTTGATTGAAGGCGATCCGCGGCAATCAGTGGTCGTGGATCAGAAAGATATTACTTATAAAGGAAATGTTTATCCTGATCGCTATACAGTTGGGAAATTATACCGGGGGGCAGATGCCGGTATGCCGGTTTTGTTTATGCGTACGGCAGAATTATACCTGATTAAAGCAGAGGCGTTGGCCCGTAGTAATGCTTCGATTGCAGATGCTTGGGCACCCATAAAACAATTGAGAATACGTGCCGGAAGTTCGCAGTTGGCAGAGCCCGCCACCCGCGAAGCTTTGATGGAAGAGATTTTCAAAGAATGGTTAGTGGAACTGGCTTTCGAAAACTGGCATGAATGGTTTGCCGTACAGCGTTTTGATAAACTTTTCGTTATGAGCGAGAGTTTGTCCGATCAGCTGGCTAAAGAGCAGGAAGAAGGCGACAGTTATGCGGAGGCTTATCTGGAGCGTATCCGCTGGAAACGGATTTATAATATTCCTACTGCTGAATTGAATGCGAATGCTGCCTGTGAACCGAATCCCGGATATTAATGGGGCGATTGTACTATGAATTTATATACAATGAAAAGAATATACGTTTTATTATTTTGCTTTTATTGCTTTTCCGGGATCGCTCAGGAAGTAAACCATGGTATTGAATTTTATCATGGTAACTGGAGCGAAGCCCTCGAAAAAGCAAAGCAGGAAAAGAAACTAATCTTTGTTGATTTCTATACGAAGTGGTGTGGACCTTGTTTGGCGATGGCCGAAGAGGTCTTCACCCAGTCGTTCGTCGGTGATTTTTATAATACACATTTTGTGAATTGTAAGATCGACGCAGAAAACGGCGAAGGGGTGGAGCTTGCTAAACGTTATGGTGTAAATTTATTCCCTACCTATGTTTTTGTGAATCCGGAGGATGGGACAGTGGTTCATCGGAGTAAATCCCGGCAATCGGCCGAACAATTTCTGGCCACCGGCCGGGGAGCTACAGTTCCGGAATTGCGTTCGGATTTTCTGTTGCAGGAGTTTGAGAAAGGGCGCCGTGACCGGGAGTTCCTGATCCACTATATCGATTATAATGCTTCGGTATATGATCGGGAAAAAGTAACTGCCGCTTTCGATATACTGGTGGAACAAGGTGGTAAACTGACAGAACCGGAACTGTGGCGTATTTTCGATAGCTATATTACGGGAGCACAGAACAAATACCTGCAGGAAGTGGGCCAGCGATATTTTGAATATATCGCTGCCCTCGGCAAAAAGACGGTAGATAATAAATTGTATCGGGAAACTCGTTATTGCTCTCCGGAAGAATTGGCACAAATGCCTGATTTCGACGGAAAGCGGTTGAATTTGCAGATGAACCGGATCAATTCGTTGGTGCGCGATAAAAAGTATGATGAGGCAGATGCCCTGATCCGGGTAGTGATGGCCGATACGACACTGAACCGTCAGGATTTTATCGACCAGTTTAAATATACGGTGCGAAACAGTTGCCGGCATGAAGATACCCCATTGGCATGGTTAACCTGTTGCGCTTCTTATCTGCAATATATAGCCTATAACGATAACAATCGTCAGGATGCTTATATTCATCAGGAATATGCTGCAATGCTGGAACGCCTAGTGCGTCGTACGCCTGGTGCCGAAGGGGTTTTCCCGGAATCGGTGCTTCGCGAACCGGAGTTCGGCGTGAAAGAATATGATTTACGTTCCCGGAATCTGGCCAAGAAACCTGTGCGTAAACGGAAATAAAAAAACGGAGAAAGAAACAAGACGGTTTCTTTCTCCATTTTTCTTTGAGTTATCTATAAATTATACTTCCCTTAAAATATTCAGGCTGTCCGGGCTGTTGTTTTTTCTTTTTTATCTGAGAAAAAATTGCGGTAAAATAAGATCAGCATCAGCACGCCGATGGTAATATACGAATCGGCCAGGTTAAAGACCGGACGGAAAAACAGGAAATCCTGCCCACCCCAAAAAGGAACCCAAGAGGGGAAATGACCTTTGATAAGCGGGAAATAAAGCATGTCTACCACTTTACCGTGCAAAAAAGAAGAATAGCCTCCTTCGGCCGGGAAAAGCGTGGCGATTTGATAATGGCTGTCACTGAAAATCATCCCATAAAAGAGACTGTCGAAAATATTTCCGATCGCTCCGCAGAAAATTAAAGCAAAAGAGAATAATACTCCTTGCGGCGCTTTTTCCCGGATGAGTTTCAGGATATACCACCCAATGGCTCCGACGGCAACGATGCGAAATAGGCTGAGAATCGTTTTTCCGAATTTGCCGTCTCCCAGCTCCATGCCAAAAGCCATTCCGTTATTTTCGATAAAAAGGATTTTGAACCAGTCTCCGAAAACGGGAATTTCTTCTCCGATCATCATGTGGGTTTTGATCCAGATTTTTACTGCCTGGTCGAGGACCAGCAAAACAAGGATAAAAATAGCCAGTTTGTTCCGCACACTCATAGTAAATAAAAATTATAGAATCTTAATCGCTCAGCGATTAAGATTCCTGTCCTTCTTTTGCTTCGATACTCAAGGTTGCATGCGGTACAGCGCGTAATCTTTCTTTGGAAATCAATTTGCCTGTCACCCGGCAGATGCCGTATGTTTTGTTTTCAACTCTGACAAGTGCCGCTTCCAGATGAGCAATAAATTTAGCTTGTCTTTGTGCCAAACGTCCGGCTTCTTCTTTGGAAAGCACAGAAGCTCCTTCTTCCAGCACTTTAAATGTTGGGGAAGTGTCTGCAATGTCGTTCCCATCACTTCCTGAAATAGAGGCTTTCAGTAAGTCGTAGTCCTTTCTTGCTTTTTCGAGCTTTTCCAGAATCAATTCTTTGAATTCTTGAAGCTCTTCGTCAGAATATCTGGTTTTCTCTGCCATAGCTTTTAAGTTTTCGTCTAAGTTAATAAATATTCGTCAATAATCGAATGTTTGCTCATACGCAAGAATGACTTCCTGGGTTTGTAAATATCATCCGATCCTTTCTATTTTAATGAAAGTATGGATATCGTCAATTTCCACTTCTTTTGCTTTCTCGTCTTTTGTCTCTGTAAGCTCTACACTTTCAGCCAATACCTGACTGGCAATATACTGGGAAAAGTGCTCTACAGCTTCGTCGATTTCCGGATGACGTCCGATGCAAAGCGTGATCTTATCCGTCACGTCGAAATCGCTTTCCTTGCGTAAATTCTGGATGCGATTGATCAATTCCCGGGCGATACCTTCTTCTTTCAGCTCGCGGGTCACGTTGATATCCAAAGCAACGGTCAGACGCCCCTCGTTAGCCACCAGCCATCCCGGAATATCTTCAGAAAGAATTTCAACATCTTCTAATCCCAGCGTCAGGGTTTCTTCTCCCACAGTTAAAGCATAACGGCCGTTCTTTTCGAATTCGAATATATCGCTTTGGCCCATGGCTCCGATAGCTGCCGAAATTTGCTTCATGTATTTCCCGTATTTCGGTCCCAGGGTCTTGAAATTCGGTTTGATTTTCTTGACCAGTACCCCTGTGGTATCGGTAATGTATTCGATCTCTTTGACATTCACTTCAGAGAGAATAATGTTTTTCACCGCATCGAGCTGGCAGATCATACTGTCGTTCAAGATCGGAACGATCAGTTTACTCAACGGTTGGCGTACCCGGAGTTGTACTTTCCGGCGCAATCCCAGGACCATAGAAGATATCTGCTGGGCTAATTCCATCCGTTCTTCCAGTTCTTTATCAATCAGGTTTTCGTCTGCTTCCGGGAAATGGGCCAGATGGACACTACCACTGTGACGGTGAGTAACTTTGTTCAAGTCACCGAAAAGTTGTTCCATATAAAACGGAGCAATGGGGGCAGAAAGGATTGCTACTGTTTCGAGACAGGTGTAAAGTGTCTGATAAGCGGATAGTTTATCCTGTGAATATTCCCCTCCCCAGTATCTTTTCCGGGATAAACGCACATACCAGTTAGACAGGTTTTCGATAACAAAATCCTGTAGGGCGCGTCCTGCCCGTGTCGGTTCGTATTTTTCGTAAGCCTCCGTTACTTCTTTGATCAATGAATTCAATAAAGACAGAATCCAGCGATCGATCTCCGGACGTTCTGCTACCGGAATTTCTTTCTCTGCATAGTTGAAATGATCGACATTAGCATATAGAGCAAAGAAACCGTAAGTATTATATAAAGTACCGAAAAATTTACGTTTCACTTCGTCTACACCTGCGATATCGAATTTTAGGTTGTCCCAGGGCTGGGAATTGGTGATCATATACCAGCGCAACGGGTCGGAACCGTATTCTTCGATCGTGGTGAACGGATCGACTGCATTTCCCAAACGTTTAGACATTTTATTCCCCTTAGCATCCAATACCAATCCGTTTGAAATGATATTCTTGAAAGCTACTGAGTCAAAAGCCATTGTTGCGATAGCATGCAAGGTAAAAAACCAGCCACGTGTCTGGTCAACCCCTTCGGCGATAAAATCAGCGGGGAAACGGAGTTGGTCGTCGATGTCTTCCTGATGTTCAAAAGGATAATGCAATTGAGCGTACGGCATAGCTCCTGAATCAAACCATACGTCGATCAAATCCTTTTCGCGGTACATCTTCCGGCCATCAGAAGATACCAGAACGATGTCGTCTACATAAGGACGGTGAAGATCAATCTTATCGTAATTTTCTTTGGAATTATCTCCAACGACAAATCCCTGGAAAGGATTTTCTTTCATAAAACCGGCGGCAATCGATTTTTCGATTTCTGCTATCAACTCGGCAACCGAACCGATACATTTCTTTTCGTTTCCGTCCTCGCTGACCCAGATAGGCAGAGGTGTTCCCCAATAACGGGAACGAGATAAGTTCCAGTCTACCAGGTTTTCCAGCCATTTTCCGAAACGTCCTTCACCGGTACTTGCCGGTTTCCAGTTGATGGTGCGATTCAGCTCGATCATCCGGTCGCGCACAGCTGTAGTCTTGATAAACCAAGAGTCCAGCGGATAGTAAAGTACCGGTTTGTCTGTACGCCAGCAATGCGGATAATTGTGTTCGTGTTTCTCGACTTTGAAAGCTTTATTTTCTTTTTTCAGCATCACCGAAAGGTCGATGTCCAAGGTGGTATCGTCTTCCGTTAAAGCCGGATCATATGCATTTTTTACATAACGTCCGGCATATTCGCTGTATAAGGTTACATCGACATGATTCCGTACAAATTCCGGGTCGAGTTCTTCCAGTACAAACAACCGTCCGCGTTTGTCAACCATCGGTTGACGGTTGCCGTCCTTATCGGTTAATAAGAGCGGTACGATTCCGGCCTGTTTAGCTACCCGGTCGTCGTCGGCTCCGAATGTCGGAGCAATGTGAACGATTCCGGTACCATCTTCCGTCGTGACATAATCTCCCAGGATAACCCGGAAGGCATCGCCTTCAGGACGTATCCAGGGCATCAATTGTTCATACCGGATACCTTCAAGTTCCGGTCCCTTGAATTCTGCCACTTTTCGGTATGGAATCAACTTATCGCCTTCCTGGTAATCCTCAAGTGCCAGTTCTTCGGCTTTTGGATTGAAATAGGCGTTAAAACGGTCTTTAGCCAGGACGACAGTGATCGGCCGGTAAGTATAGGGATTGTATGTTTTGACAACATAATAAGTGATATTCGGACCTACTGCCAGCGCTGTATTGGATGGTAACGTCCAGGGAGTAGTCGTCCACGCGAGGAAATAAACAATATCACTGTCGGCGAACAACTTTTCGGATTTCTCATCCCGGATAACCTGGAATTGGGCGACGCAAGTCGTATCCTTTACATCCCGGTAACATCCGGGTTGGTTGAGTTCATGTGTACTAAGCCCCGTTCCGGCCGCAGGAGAATAAGGCTGGATTGTATAACCTTTATATAAGAATCCTTTATCGTACAGTTTTTTGAGTAGATACCATAACGTTTCGATATATCGGTTGTCGTAGGTGATGTAAGGGTTCTGCATATCTACCCAATACCCCATCTTTTTGGTCAGGTCTTCCCATTCTTTCGTAAATTTCATTACGTCCAACCGGCATTCCTTGTTATAGTCCGCTACACTGATGGTTTTTCCGATCGCTTCTTTGGTAATGCCTAGTTTCTTTTCCACTCCCAATTCAACGGGTAGACCATGGGTATCCCATCCGGCTTTCCGTTCTACCTGAAATCCCTGTAAGGTTTTATAACGGCAAATGACATCCTTAATGGTTCTCGCCATTACATGGTGGATGCCAGGCATACCGTTTGCCGAAGGCGGGCCTTCGTAAAAAACAAAAGAAGGGTGACCTTCCCGTGTTTTCAAACTCAATTCGAAAGTCTTGTTTTCTTCCCAGGTTTTCAGAATTTCTTTGTTTACCTGAGAAAGATTTAAACCTTTGTATTCGGGGAATTTCTCGCTCATTGTATGTGTGTTTTATATATAATCACCTTTTTCACAAACAGAATGCAAATATATTGTTTTTGAATGAAAAATGATAGACATTCTTGTTTAATTGTCACTTACCACAAAGCGGGCGGTCAGTCGGCTCCGTTGTTCAACCAGGATATGTTTGTCGTGAGTCAGTCGTTCGATGACCTCTTCGTTGTAATGGCGAATGGTGAGTAACCGGACGTTTTTATTATACAATACTTCGTATTCATCATGGAGTTCGTTGATGAAATTTTCGAATATCGCTTCGTTATTATCGATGCAAAATGAAAACGTGATGGCTGAATTTTGCATCAGATTCAAGCGTAGCCGGTATTTGGCTAAAGTGGCGAAAATCCGGCTCAGCTTTTCTTCTGCGATAAAAGAAAAATCCCGGGGAGATAAAGTCAGTAACAATTGATCCCCTTTATCGATATAGATGGGGGGTAATTTAAGCTTTTCGTCCAGTTCGCGGATCACCGAACCATGGCTTTCCGGATAGAGAAAAGAACGGACATAAAGTGGAATACCTTTGTTTTGTAAAGGCTTGATCGTCTTCGGGTGGATCACTTTTGCTCCGCAATTCGAGAGCTCAATGGCTTCCTTATAGGAGAGCTTGCTGATGATCTCCGTGTTTTCGTAAAGTTTAGGATCGGCATTCATAATACCGGGCACATCTTTCCAGATCGTTACGTCTTCGGCATTCAGCATATTGGCCAGGATTGCAGCTGTATAATCCGATCCTTCACGTCCCAGTGTGGTGGTTTGATTAGTCGTCGTACCGGCAATGAATCCTTGGGTGATATACATGAATGTATCCTGGAAGGTAAACGTTTTCCGGCATAATTGTGCCGAAAGGTCAGGATTGACGCAGGCATTCCGGTAATTCTGATCAGTAATCAGGCATTTCCGGATGTCTATAAATTTGACTTTCCGGCCTTGTTTTTCCAAATAAGTAGAAACGATGGTTGTAGAAAGTAATTCGCCGAAACAAATAATCCGGTCGTATTCATAATCATAACAAAGGGACGGTTCACTGTTCAATATTGTTTCGAGTTCTTCGTAAAGAGCCTCGATCCGGCTACGAATATCCTGATCCGCCGCACCGAACAGGTCCCGGATAATTTGTTCATGAAAATCTTTTATATTTTGGAAAGCTTGTGCCGTTTCTCCGGTCTTTCCATAATAAGAATTGCATAAAATTTCCAGCGCATCAGTCATTTTACCCATGGCAGACACGACAATAATGAGGTTTTCGCGTTGGGTATTAATAATTTTAAATAGATTTTTTACACCTTCTGCGTCCTTTACGGATGCTCCACCAAACTTATATACGTTCATTGCGTTAAAATTAAAAATACATTCGGATCGTATTTCAAAGGGCGCTAATTTAGATATTTATTTGTAATAAGAGAATAGATCAGTCATGAAAGTTTCGGATTTAGTCGAAAACGTTTGGGTATTATGATTTATCGTTTTATCTTTGCATTTACTAACAAAAAGAATCTGAATCAATGAATAAAGTAACAACTTTAAATCAGTTTATCATCGAGCAGCAAGCTAGTGTACCTCAGGCGACGGGTGGTTTTTCCTGTCTGTTACATCATGTAGGCATCGCTGCTAAAAAAGTCAACCGGGAAGTAAATAAAGCCGGGTTGGTAGATATTCTGGGCCGTGCCGGTTCTGAGAATGTTCAGGGTGAAGATCAGCAGAAGCTGGATGTTTATGCTAACGAAACTTTCCTGGCAGAATTGAAAGCCAGTGGGGAATGTTGTGGAGTAGCTTCAGAGGAAAATCAAGATATCATTGTTTTTGACGACGGATTGAGCCGGGAGGCCAAATACATATTTTGTATGGATCCGCTGGACGGTTCGTCCAATATCGATGTCAACGTTTCTATCGGTACTATTTTTTCTGTATATCGGCGGAAGTCTGCAGTAGGCGAAACAGCCAATGTCGATGATTTCCTGCAACAGGGATGTGAGCAGGTGGCTGCCGGATATGTGATTTACGGGTCGTCTACCATGTTAGTATATACCACCGGAAACGGTGTCAACGGTTTTACCCTCGATACTTCGATTGGCGAATTTTGTCTTTCTCACCCGGATATTAAAACACCGGAAAACGGTACGATTTATTCGATCAATGAAGGAAACTACGAGAAGTTTCCGGTAGGTGTGAAAAAATACATCAAGTATTGTCAGGAGACGGATAAAAAGACCAAACGGCCTTATTCCTCTCGTTATATCGGTTCTTTAGTTGCAGATTTTCACCGGAATTTATTGAAAGGCGGCATCTTTATCTATCCGGAGACCAATAGCCATCCGGCCGGAAAATTACGTCTGTTATATGAATGCAATCCGATCGCTTTTATTGCTGAACAGGCTGGGGGAAGAGCTACCAACGGAGAAAGTCGTATCCTTGAGATGACACCCGGAAGCATTCATGAACGGGTGCCCTTTTATACCGGTGCTAAAAACATGATGGACAAAGTGGAAGAATTTTTGCGGTTCTTTAAAAATATATAAACAAAATATGGTAAACAGACAGTTATTGAATCCTTCCAGTATTGTGGTGGTGGGAGGATCGGACGACATACAGAAACCGGGTGGTAAGGTATTGAAAAACCTGATCGACGGACAGTTTAAAGGTGGACTCTATGTCGTGAATCCTAAAATGGATGAAGTTCAGGGGATAAAATCATTCCGGGATGTGAAGGATTTGCCCGAGGTGGAATGTGCTATCTTGGCCATTGCGGCAAAATATTGTCCGGCAGCTGTAGAGACTCTGGCAAGAGAAAAGAATACCCGGGCTTTTGTCATTTTGTCAGCCGGGTTCAGTGAAGAAAATGCCGAAGGGAAAGCTTTGGAAAAACAGATCGTGGACACGATCGATTCTGTGGGCGGTGCTTTGATCGGTCCGAATTGTATCGGTGTATTGACGACGAACTACAATGGTGTATTTACGACGCCGATTCCGAAACTCGATCCCCAGGGGGTAGATTTTGTGTCGGGTTCCGGAGCTACTGCTCTGTTTATTATGGATGCCGGGATGCAAAAAGGAGTGAAATTCTCCAGTGTATTCTCCGTAGGAAATTCTGCTCAGTTGGGAGTAGAGGAGATATTGGAATATTGGGATGAGTCTTTTGATCCGGAAACCAGTTCCCGTATCAAGTTAATGTATGTCGAGAGTATCGATAAACCGGAGAAATTGTTGAAACATGCTTCGTCTTTAATTCGCAAAGGTTGTCGGATCGCTGCTATCAAGTCTGGAGGTTCGGCTGCTGGTAGCCGGGCGGCTTCATCGCATACCGGTGCGTTGGCCAGCTCGGATGTCGCTGTGGAAGCTTTGTTCCGGAAGGCCGGAATTGTACGGTGTAACGGACGGGATGAATTGGCGACCGTTGCCGCTATTTTCAGCTATCCCGAATTGAAAGGCAAGAATATGGCTATCGTTACGCATGCTGGTGGACCTGCTGTAATGCTGACCGACGCCCTGTCAGACGGCGGTATGGAAATTCCGCATCTGGAAGGACCGAAAGCACAGGCTTTATTGGAAAAACTGTTTAACGGTTCTTCTGTCGGAAATCCGATCGACTTTTTAGCTACTGGAACGGCAGAGCAGTTGGGTGTTATTCTGGATGCCTGCAATCAGGATTTTGAAAACATCGACGGTATTGCCGTGATCTTCGGTAGTCCGGGGCTTTTTCCTGTATTTGACGTCTACGAAGTATTGCGTCAGAAAATAGCTACTTCTCCCAAGCCGATTTATCCGATTTTCCCGTCTTCTATGGTGGTGAAAGAAGAGATCGATGAGTTTGTAAGAAAAGGAGGGGTATATTTCCCCTATGAGGTAAATTTTGGAAATGCTTTATGCAAGGTTTTCCATACTCCGGCCCCGCAGCCTGCAGTTCCGGAATTGCCGGTTGTCGACGAAGCTCGCATTCGGGCAGTGGTAGATAAAGCGGAAAACGGTTATCTAGCCCCTGAACAGATCCATGAATTGTTGGATGCTGCCGGTATTGCCCGGGCGAAAGAAGGGGTTGCCGATACGGAAGAAGATATCGTGGCACTGGCGAAGTCTATCGGTTTCCCGTTAGTAATGAAAGTCGTTGGTCCGGTACACAAATCCGATGTAGGAGGTGTGACTCTCAATGTCCGGGATGAAGTTACGGTACGCAGCGAATTCCGGCGGATGATGCAGATCAAGGATACGCATGCCGTTATGCTGGCTCAGCAATTGTCCGGTACGGAAGTATTTATCGGAGCAAAACGGGAACCGAAATTTGGACACATGGTATTGTGCGGACTAGGAGGAATCTTTATCGAGGTATTGAAGGATGTGAAAGCTGGGTTGGCACCGATTGCTGAGTCCGAAGCACTTTCAATGATCCGTGGATTAAAATCGTATAAGATCATTCAGGGAGTTCGGGGCCAAGAACCGGTGAACGAACTGAAATTCGCCGAAGCGGTTGCCCGGGTATCTATGCTGGTAAAAGCAGCGCCTGAGATTTTTGAAATGGACTTGAATCCGCTGCTGGGAAATAAAGACAATGTAGTGGCGGTGGATGCCCGCATCCGTATCGAGAAATAGATATAATGTACTAATGTGCCAATGTACTAATGTACCAATGAAGGGTGCACTATTATGGGTACATTGGTACATTTGCACATTGTAATAACTGAATTATGAAGAAACAGGATTTTGTATTTATACTGGGGGTAGCGGTTTTGCTGTTACCCTTTTTTATCTTTGAGCCGGTTTATCGCTGGTATCATACTTTCAATGCGGCTCATGGGATGATGATGAGTTTCCTTAAATTTGCCTTGTTGTCGACTTTAGGCGAAATAATCGGGTTGCGGATCAGTGCGGGCGTGTATTGTCGGAAAGGGTTTGGGATCTTGCCGCGGATGCTCGTCTGGGGCGTGTTGGGCATGGGCATCAATATGGCGATGATCATTTTTTCCAATGGTACTCCGGCCTTTTTGCAATACCTTGGCATGTCCGAAGCTCCGGCAATTTTTCATGCTCCGGGTTTAAGCTGGCCGAAAGTATTGGTGGCTTTTGCCGTTTCCGTGAGTATGAATACCATTTTTGCACCAGTGTTTATGACTTTACATAAGATCACGGATACCCATATTTTGGCTACGGGCGGAACGTTATCGGGCTTTTTTACGCCTATCCCCATGCGCAAAATTATGATGGGTCTGAACTGGGGGGTGTTGTGGGGATTTGTCTTCAAGAAGACGATACCGCTTTTCTGGTTTCCTGCACATACCCTAACCTTTTTGCTGCCTGGCAATATGCGGGTGTTGTGTGCAGCCTTGCTGGGAGTTGTGTTGGGAATTTTATTGGCTGTCGCTGCCCGGAAAGGGGAAGCTCCCGCCAAAAGTTAATAAAGTTCAAAGTGGACTGGGAGAGGGGCAGGGTGTTGGCGGAAAAACGCGGCATATTTTCAATATAAAATATATTCGGGAGTGCTCCAATTTTTTGACTGATCTGCTGTTGTGTCGGACACAATTGCCGGTTTGATGTCCAAAGGTTTTCTTCCCGAAAATGGGAAGAAATACACGGGACGTATTCTTGTTGGCTGTGAGCATTTCAGTTTGGTGGTAGGAAATCCTTGTCGGATGGTACGGAAAATCAATTAGAACCGGGGCGATGCTCTAAATCTGCTGAAAAAATAGTAACTTTGTTAGCAAAGTGAAACCTCCTAAAAATAGTTTGCCATGAAATACCTCGATCCCAAGGCCGACCTGACTTTTAAGAAAGTCTTCGGTGAGCATCCCGATCTGGTGATCAGCCTGCTCAATGCATTGCTGCCCTTTTCGCCAGAAGAGGTGATTACAGATGTAGAATACCTGACGCCGGAGATGGTACCCGAGAATCCTTTCCGCAAAAACAGTATTGTAGATGTACGTTGCCGGGATAGTCGTGGACGACAGTATATTGTTGAGATGCAAATGGTGTGGTCGCCGGAGTTCGAACAGCGTGTGCTGTTCAATGCCTCGAAAGCATACGTCCGGCAAGCGGAGGCGGGGAAAGAGTATGAACTGTTGCAGCCGGTATATTCGCTGAATCTTGTTAATCAGATTTATGAACCACAGATGAAGGAATATTATCATTATTATCGCATGGTGCACATGGAGCATACCGAAAAGGTGATCGACGGTTTACACCTGGTGTTCCTCGAACTGCCGAAGTTCACTCCCCATACTTACACTGAAAAGAAAATGCAGGTGCTGTGGCTTCGCTACTTGACGGAGATTAACGAGCAAACCCATGAAGTGCCCGCTGAATTACTTGCCCATCCGGAGATTAAAAAAGCGGTGGAACAGTTGCAGGAATCGGCTTTTACGCCAGAACAATTACTGGGGTACGAGAAATTCTGGGATATTATCAGTGTGGAACGGACCCTCTTTAGCAGTGGTAAACGTGAAGGATTAGCCGAAGGATTGGAAAAAGGATTGGAGCAAGGACTAGCGGAAGGAGAACGCCGCAAGCAATATGAGATTGCCCGTAAGGCTAAGCAAAAGGGGATACCCGTGGCGGATATTGCCGAGCTTACCGGGTTGCCCGAAGAGGAGATTCAAGCATTGTAGCACATCTTAAAGAGATAATTGCCCGGTTTCGAGCTGGGCATGTAACCATTTTCCCTTTACTGCCGGCGATATGCCTAAGGGCGAAGTCTAGGTTCGCCAGCAATGAAGGAAAGTATTAGCGGATCGCCCCTATTCCCAAAGATGGTAAAGAATAAAACAATATTCCTACCTATTGATAGCTTCAGCTATTAAAAATGAGTACATTCGGTTCGGTTAGCTGGGCTGGTATATGTAGGGAAAGACGGGAGAAACAAAATCGGGTATAATTCGTATCGGTATGCAGAGAGAAACAGAATAATACTCGGTTTTATGGAAAAAGAACAGACTGAACAACAGCCCAATTTTCAGCTAAAAGCTGATATGGAAGGCAATTATTTGATCGATAAGGAATATAAACCTAAAAAACAGGTGGGGATATTTTATGCTCCTTCGGGAGGAAGTGTACATAAGGTAGCTCGTTTACTCAAACAAAAGCTGGCTGATTTTACTCCGGATTTATTTGTGCTTTCCGAAGTAATCCCTTCAACTATGTTGGAATATCGGACGCTGGTGCTGGTGTGTTCCACTTTGGGGCGGAATACTTGGGAAATGGAGCAGAAGGATCCCTGGTCGTCATTTTTACCCCGGATGCAACGTCTTCGACTTCAGGGAAGGAAGGTGGCTATTGTGGGATTAGGTGATCATGTCAGTTATCCGAATAATTTTGTCGATGGTATGGGGATATTAGCCGATATTGTCGAAAAATTGGGGGGACGGCTAATCGGGGAAACAGAAACCCGGGATTATGTTTTTAATGATTCCAGGGCATTACGTGGCGAGAAGTTTATCGGACTGCCCCTTGACGAGGATTATGAGGCTGATAAGACAGAGGAGAGGATAAACCGCTGGTTGAAAAATATTTTACCGGAACTGTCGGATTGACCAAATTCATCTTTTCTGCTTATTTTCGATTGCCAATCCTTGTCTTTTCTTAATTTGGGTGGATGGAAAATAATTTTTAAACTTGCAAGTTAGAATAGAAATGACTTGGGGCAAATGATACCGAAGCAAGAGGACGATCTTTTGAAAGCCGTGTCGAAAGGTGATGAAGAAGCTTTCCACCGGCTTTTCGATATTTGGTATAAACCGATGTGTGTATATGCCATGAACTATATCGATTCGTTCGATGATGCCGAGGATATTGCTCAAAATATCCTGGCTCGTTTTTGGATAAAGTATTCCAAGGAAAATTTTACAGGTTCATTGAAAGGCTATCTGTTCGCTGCAGTTCAGTATGATTGTATAAGGGTACTTCGCCGGCAAAAACGGAGGGTGAATGAGGAACAATGGAGGCCGGAAAGCGGAATCGGAAAGCAGGGAGGCCAATGGACCGAGTTGCCTGAAGACTTTGGAGAAGAAATGTACGATGAGGAAGCTTATCGTCGACTTATGGAAGAAATCGATAAATTGCCCGATCAGGCTCGTCGTATTTTTATTGCGGTTGTCCTCGAAGATAAAAAATACAAGGAAGTAGCCGCTATGCTCGGTATTTCCGTAAATACCGTAAAGACCCAATTATCTCGTTCCCTTCGGCGTTTGAGAGGGTCAATCGGCCTTATTATCTCGATTTTACTTGCTTCTTAGATAATGGATCAATGATTTTACAATTTTCATTGGCACATTAGTACATGAGTACATTAATGAAAGTTTTTTCGTTTTTTGTCACCCTTTTTTTGTCTTGCCTACTTCCGGTAATAAAAGCATACTGAAAAATGGAACATGATCAGGAAATCATACGCTGGTTGACAGCATGGTTGGAAGACCCTTTTGGGACGGAAAAGGATCCTGTATTTCGGACTTTTTGGCAACAGGAATCGAATCGAAAAAATTTCGATAAAATGTTGAAAAATTACCGGAAAGCGAGAAAGATAGTCCTTTGCCATCGCATAAGCGAAGAGGTAGCTTGGGAAAAAACCATGCAAAAAGTCCGTCGTCAAAAGCGTCTCGCTCATGTATACCGTTTGGCAGTAGCTACGGCGGTCGCAGCCGTGCTTGCCCTGGGTATTTTTATTCACTGGCCGGAACGGCAACCCAATTCCGATTTATTGGTAGCTGTGGCCGGTCTGCACAAAGCCTTCATCCAGACTGAGGACGGGCAGGAATATTTCTTGTCGGATACGACCAGAAAAATTGTTTCCGCTTTTTCCGGGGTGGACATCGTTGTCGACTCCAATAAAAACGTGCGGTACGTGGTCAAAGATTCTGCCCGGTTTGCCTATCGTAGGAATACTTTAGTAATTCCTCGTGGCGGATTTTATTCTATTGTTTTGTCGGACGGCAGTAAAATCAAACTGAATGCTGAATCCCGTCTGACCTATCCTGTTGTATTTACCGGACAGGAGAGAGTTGTATGGTTGACAGGAGAGGCTTATTTCGAAGTAGCAGCGAATGCCGAACAGCCTTTCCGGGTGATTTGTGGGACCAGGGAGGTCGTGGTAACCGGGACAAAATTCAATATTTCCACTTATACGGGTGAAATGTGTGCAACCCTTAATGAAGGGATCGTTACTGTGTTCAATGGTCGACAACGTCAACGCCTGCAACCGGGTGAGCAAGCTGTGGTGTCGGATGAAGAGATTCAGGTGCAGCAGGTGGAAACTTCGTTGTATACCGCTTGGGTGGAAGGGAAATTTGTTTTCGACAATGCCCGTTTGGAAGATATTGTGAAGACCCTCACTCGTTGGTATGATGTAGAATTCGAATTTACCGATCCCAGCCTGAAGGAGCTGACTTTTTCTTTATCCGCTCCTTGTGATGAAAACCTGTTGTTTATTGTCAAACTGTTGGAAGGGGTGTCTTCCGCTCATTTCCAGACTGAAGGAAAGAAGATTGAAATTTCGGCTGTGTACTAAAATAAAAGTGTGACGTCGGCAAACGTCACACCTGATAATTGTCGGTCTCTGGTGAAGACCGGTTTTGTTTAACTCAAACATACAAGTTTATGAAAAAAAGCAGGGAAGAAAAAGAGAAACCGGAAAAATTATTCCGGTGGGGATCGTTTTCGCTTCGAATGGTGGTGTGCATGATGTGGCTGGGGTTGCCCGGAATATTATCGGCCCAGCAATCGGTATCCTTCCGTTTGGAAAAAGTGAATCTCAAACAAGCGTTACAGGTTTTAAAAGAAAAAACCGGGGTTAATTTTGTTTACAACACAAAGGACGTAGACGACGGGACGATTGTATCGGCCAACGTAGATGACCAGTCGCTCGAAGAGGCACTAAGCCTTCTGTTGGATCAAACGCCTTATGTGTACGAGCAGGTAAAAGATTATTTTCTGATCAAAAAAGGGAATAAGTCCGCTACTACCGATAGTCGTACGGTGAGAGGGATTGTTCGGGACGAACAGGGAAATCCTATGCCAGGGGTGAATGTGAGGATTGACGGAACTTATATCGGGCAATCGACCAATGAAAAAGGGGAGTTTATCCTGAACGGCCTGAAAGAAGGAAATGTATTGGTATTTTCTTTTTTAGGCTATAAAGAGGTAAAGTCAGTGATCGGAAAGCAGGAAGTGTTGGAGATCGATTTGCAGCCATCCACCATTGAAGTGGAAGAGGTGGTTGTCACTGGTATGTTCAATCGCCGCGCTGAAAGTTTTACCGGTTCAGCGACAACCGTCAAAGGTGATGAGTTGCGCCGGGTAGGTAATCAGAACCTATTGGCCAGCTTGAAAAACATCGACCCTTCGTTTGTGATCACCGATAATCTGGAGTTCGGTAGTGACCCGAACAAATTGCCGGAAATCCATTTGCGGGGAAGAACGTCCATTCCCAGTCTACGGGGCGATTATGAGGGTAATCCCAATCAGCCTTTATTTATTCTGGACGGTTTTGAAACAACGATGGAAAAAGTGTACGATTTAAATATGAATCTGGTGGCGAGCGTCACTCTTTTGAAAGACGCTGCCGCTAAGGCGATTTATGGGGCCAAGGCGGCGAATGGCGTAGTGGTCATCGAAACGGTACGTCCTCAGGAAGGACGCTTACGGGTGTCTTACACTGGTAGCGTGGATATTACGGTGCCAGACCTGACGAGTTACAATTTGTGTAATGCTTCGGAAAAATTGCAGGCAGAAGTGTTGGCCGGCAAATATACTTCAAGTAGTCCCGCTGAGCAGGCAAAGTTGGATGCTGTTTATAACGAGTTGTATAATGAAATTGCCCGTGGAGTGAATACCTATTGGTTGTCGCAGCCTTTGCGGACAGGTGTCGGGCAGAAGCATTCGCTCTATATCGATGGCGGTGACGAAGCGATGCGTTATTCTGCCAATTTCAGTTACAATCGCATTAACGGTGTGATGAAAGGTTCCGATCGTAATACACTTTCCGGTATGGTGACGCTTTCTTATCGTTACAAAACATTACTGTTCCGTAATAACTTGTCCGTAGATCATAATAAGGCTTATAATTCGCCTTACGGTTCATTTTCCAGTTTTGCCGAGATGAATCCATATCTCCGCATATATGACGAAAAAGGGGCATTGATAAAGGATTATGGTAATAATATATATAATCCGCTTTACAACGCTACGATCGGAACGAAGGACTACAGTAACTATACGACTGTTACCGAAAATTTCTACGGTGAATGGAGTGCGTTGAAGAATCTGAAACTGACGGCTAGGGTGGGACTTACTTTGAAGAATGATGATAGCGATGTTTTTAAACCCGCCTCCCATACCGATTATGCTTCTATACAGACGTGGGATAGCAATTATGCCAGCCGCGGTGAATACCGGAAAACTTCGGGCAAAGCGTTGAATTTGGCGGTAGACGCAGGGGTGAATTATACTTTGGAAAAGGGACGGCACATGTTGTTTGCGAATGGAACATACAGTCTTACCCAAACGAAAAGTGAAAGCTATGGAACAGTGGCCGTCGGCTTCCCGTCGGACAAACTAGACTTCATTACAGCGGGTAATAGTTACAGCACGAGCGGTAAACCTACTGGCAGTGAGAGTACTATCCATACAGTTGGTTTTACGATGGCACTTAACTATTCGTATGACAACCGTTACCTGGCAGATGCTTCCTGGCGGGCTAACGGCTCATCACAATTCGGTGCCAACCAGCGTTTCGGTTATTTTTGGTCGGCCGGTTTGGGATGGAACGTTCACAACGAGAAGTTTATGCAAGATCAGACGGTGGTAAATTTGTTGAAAATCAGGGGATCGATCGGTTATACCGGTTCGCAGAACTTTGGTGCCTATCAGGCTATTCCGACTTATCGATACATTACAGACAGCAACTACAAAGGAGAAATCGGTATGATTTTGAGTGGCTTAGCCAACAAAGATTTGCAATGGCAGCAACAATATGACCGGAATGCCGGTTTCGATTTGACACTTTTTAATCGCTTGTCGGTTCGGGCGGATTTTTATTCCAATATCACGAAAGATTTACTCACCGATATTTCGGTGGTACCTTCTACCGGTTTTTCTACCTATAAAGATAATTTGGGCGAGACAATCAACAACGGGTGGCAAATCGGATTGAATTATCGGGTATATTCCAAGGAAGATTTGTATGTAAATGTCAGTGCAAATCTCCTGCATAATACCAACAAAGTGCGTAAGATTGCCGATTATTTAAAAGCATACAATGCGGCTATCGATGAAAAGAAAGATGAATGGACAACTTCCAATTCCGGAGCTAGTGAGGACTTATTGAAGATACAGCGTGACCCTTCCACCCGTTATGAGGAGGGCCAGAGCCTTTCCGCTATTTGGGCGGTGCGTTCATTGGGCATCGACCCAGTGACCGGAAAGGAGATCTTCCTGAAGCGGGATGGAAAGACGACGACTACCTGGTCGGCAGCTGATCAAGTGGTTTGCGGAGATACAGAGCCGAAATTGAATGGCAATTTCGGTATAAATGCAGGCTGGCGTGGTTTGGCAGTATCGTTGGCATTTACTTTCAAAGTTGGCGGACAAATGTATAATTCCACTTTGGTCAATAAAATCGAGAATGTAGATGTCAAAAATAAAAACGTCGACCTTAGGGCATTGACCGAACGCTGGAACACACCCGGTGTGGAGACCCGCTTCAAAGGAATCGGCGATAATAGTACGACGAAATCTACCTCCCGTTTTGTGGAAGATTTGAACGAGTTGGTCTTGTCATCGGTGAATATTACATACGACTTAAATCAGGTGATTCGCAAAATGCCTTTTGAGAATGTGCGTTTCACATTCAACATGAGCGACATTGGGCGTTTGAGCACCATGAAACAGGAACGGGGAACCGCTTATCCTTTTGCCCGTACTTTCTCGGTGGGATTGACAGCGGATTTTTAATTTTAAAATAGGAATGTCATGGGAAATAAAATTTTATATACGGTTTTAGGATTAACGCTGTTGGTGTTGTCGGCATGCAACGATTGGTTGAATGTTAGTCCGAAAGAAGAAGTAAAAGTGGATGAGAACTTCGAACACGAATCTGGTTTTAAAGAAGCGTTGGCGGGATGTTATATGTTATTGAAATCTACATCGCTTTACGGCCGTGAACTGACTTACGGAATGGCAGATGTATTGGCACAGCAGTGGGGAAGTTTACCATCAACCAATAATCATTATGATTTGTCACGATATGATTATGCATCCGCCAATTCAGAAGAGCTTATCGGCAAGGTATGGTCGGAGGCTTACAATGTCATAGTTAATGCTAATGTATTGATTGAACATGTCGATGTAGCTTCAGAAGCTATTTTCACGGCAAATAACCGGTCGATTATCAGGGGAGAGGCTTATGCGTTGCGTGCCATGATTCACTTTGATTTGCTGCGGCTGTTCGCTCCGTCGCCGTTGCAAGGTGCCGACCAACGGGGAATTCCTTATGTAACCATTTACGGAAAGGATACGACGGCATTCTCTACCGTAGCGGTTTGTCTGGAACGGATATTGTCCGACCTGGCGACGGCGGCTTCAGAATTAAAGGTCGACCCGGTCAATGAACAGCGCGAAGAAGTCGTGGACGATCAGAGTTATTTGCAAAATCGGGGGTATAAACTGAATTATTATGCCGTACGACTTTTGCAGGCACGTGTCAATCTTTACAAAGGGGATTGCGGTGCAGCCTTGGAAGCAGCCAGAGAAATTATCGGACAACGTTATTTTACCTGGACCCCTTCCCATGAAATTACTACCACGAATGAAGATTTGCGAAATCGGGTGTTTACACAAGAATTGCTTTTCGGAGTGTATGCGACGGATTTGGCAAACCGGTATGATGAAGATTTTACCCGGGTATTTGTGAAAGGAGATTATTATTGGGGAAATCTTTTTGAGACCTCCAGGGCTGGGTATTCCGGGGATTACCGTTATGCTTATCTGACCTCTCCTTCTGCTGATGGTTATAGTCGTTATTCTTCGAAACTGAGGCAGCAAACCGGAAATGTCCAGGCCTCGGACTACGGTAATACCTTACCTTTGCTTCGTTTGTCGGAGGCTTATTATATTGCGGCCGAAGCAGCTTTCAGACAGTCGGGCGAAGTGACGGACGGTATCGGTTATCTGAATGCAGTGCGTACCCAACGCAATATTATGGAGGAATTGCCATCCACTTTAACATCCGATGAATTCCGGGAGGAGATCAGGAAGGAATATGCCAAGGAGTTTATTGCCGAAGGACAACTGTTTTTTTATTATAAACGTACTGACCGACCTTCGATTCCTGATTATTGGGGGAATTTTACGGCAGAAAAATATGTATTGCCCATTCCTTCAGAAGAAATTACAAACCGTTAATACTGAATATGATGAAATATACAATTGGAATTTTATTCGGAATATGCCTGTTGGCAGGATGCGAAAAGAATGAAGTGCCTGCTTATTCCGACCTCGATAAGGTGTATTTTTACGAACGTCGTCCTAATCCGTATAATGCTTCTGTCATGGAACGGGCGGAGGAAGTGAGTTATTCGTTTGCTACAAAAAACAGTACTTTAACCGAGGGACGTCTTGAAATCAAAGTGCGTTTACAGGGACGTGTCGACAAACAACGCGATCGGATTGTCCGGGCGGAAGTGATTGCTGACAGTACGACTGCAATAGAGGGGACTCATTATCGTTTGGAAGAAGGGGTAATCAAAGCCGGGGAATATGAAGGAATATTGCCTTTGACTTTCTATCGTACCTCGGATATGAAAACGGAAACTTACCGTGTTAAACTGCGGATAGCCGATAGCGATGATTTGAAAGCAGGTTTAGAAGAAGATGCATATATCCGCGTATGGGTGAGCGATATTTTGATGAGACCGGCAAATTGGCCGCAATGGTATGGCTTTGGGGAATACAGTCCTAATAAGTATCGTTTTGTTTTGGATGTGTTAGGTATTGAAGACTTTCCGGTGTTGGGACGTTACGATACAGGATATGTTGAAGGTAAGTTTGCAACGGGACAATTGTGGGCATTTGCTTATCAGCTGCAAGAGGCGTATAAAGAGCATCGTGTAAAGTATGGCCCTATTTATATGGATGACAATGCCGACCCGAAAGTAGAAATCAGTTTTAATAACAACTAATACAAACGATATGAGATATAAATTTTTAGCAATATGGACAATTGCGCTTGCATTGGGCAGTTGCTATGATGATAAGGGAAATTATACCTATTCAGAAATTAATGAAATCATCATCGATACTGTTGGCAAACAAACTGAATTCGAGGTATATCAGTTTGATATTCTCGATATTCCTGTCGATATTCGTTTTGCTTTGGAAGAAGTGTCCGATGAAGACATGGAATATAGATGGACGATATATAGTAATGCAGCAACCGGAAATGTTGCTGCCGAAGTAATCGGAACGGAGCGGAATCTACACAGTGTGATCCGGCAGCCCTCCAGTGCAGATAGTTATTCGCTTGTTTTACAGGCAAAAAACAAACTCACCGGTATAGCAACACAAATGTCTTATACGCTTCATGTAACCTCTCAGATCCTTTCGGGATTAGTAGTGCTTCATACAGATGGGGCACAGAGTGATATCGATTACATTGCAACTCCTCGGGCTGTACCAACTGTAACAACTTCGCGCCATATCCGGAATGCTTATTTTACGGCTAATAATCAGAAACTTCCGGGTACACCAGCCTTTGTTGGGGCTGTTCGGGTGAATAATCAGGCAGCGATAAATTCGGTATATATCGGTATGCAGGAAGAACTTTACAAAGTGTCGGGTAAAACTTTTGAATTGGAATATCTTTCAGAAGCCATGTTTCCGGTGAAGCCCGCAGTTTATAATTTTCAGCATTTCTTGGCTCTGAGTCGTACCGCCAATACGCAATTTATCATCAATGACGGACAAGTACATAACATTGCCGGTCAGTCGCCTTTTGAAATTACGTTTTCCTCTGCGTTGGAGACAAACGAAGCCTTGAATGCTGTTGATCTGGCCCCTTTTATTTATATCCCTGCTGTATTTTCTTCGACAACGAAATTCGAGGCTGTTTTTTATGATCGTCTCGGACAGCGTTTTGTGATGCGGCCGCAAAATAATATGCCCACCGCAAAATTGATGCCTTTTATAGCACAAGCCTCTTCTGTTTTTGATGTAAATGACATTGGGATGGATATATGGTGGTTTGAACGGGGATATCAGGATTATGGATATGCGGTGTTTGAAGATCATGCCGGCGGACGTTGGCTTTATGTGGCCGACTTCAATAAAGCGATGGATGCAACGATGGCTGTGAAGAAATGTGATATGAGGGCATGTCCTGAGATTGCAGATGCCCGGTTTTATTCGACGGGCAGCCGTGGACCAGTGTTTGTATATGCTACAGAAAAGAACATCTATACTTTTGATTATGACGGTTCCAATCAGGCAGTCTTGATAAATGAACCGTTCGGGCAAAACGAAGTCATTACTGCCATGCAGATACATAAACCGTATGCGACTACCAATGATTTGGGGAATGCAGATGGGACTTTGTTGTATGTAGCCACTTGGGATGGGCAGGAAGGACGTCTGTACGAATTTTCGTTGAATGAGACGAACGGTTATTTGCGGGACAAGAAGCCTTTGGAGGTATTCGACGGGATGGGTCGGATTGTGGATTTTTGTTTCAAAGTACAAGGTGTGGGGGTTGGTTCTTAAAAAGTTTAATCAAGAGTTTAGAAACTTGCAAATAAAAAAAATAATGAACAAATGGATACTATTTTGCCTGATACTATGCTTTGGGGGAAATTGGGCGAATGCACAGTCAATTTATAACAGGAAATATTTGGTGGCAGGGCAAACAGTGGAGGTTACCTATCATCCTGTCGGGACCTCCTTGGAAAAGGCAAAAGATGTAAAGGCCGTTATGTACCTTTGGAAAGATTATGCGTGGGAAGCGGATGAATTGGAAATGACGTGGCAGGACACCTGTTGGACAGGCCATTATCGCATCCCGCTTGGCACAGCATTGCTTTGTCCCGTTTTTCGGAGTGGGGAAATCCTTGATAAAGGAGGAAAGAGAACGTATGCGCAGATGGTGTTCGACCCGGCAACCAGACAACAATATCCGGGCGGATATGTCGGTTGGGGTATTTTGCGGAATCCGTTGTTGTCGGCAACTTATGGAGTGCCGGAGTATTGCGATGACGACAACCGCATCGGTGATGACGTAATGTTCTATTGGATAAAACAGCAGTTGCAATATTTTCCGCAGGAACGGGCAAACGTATTGAAATACGTAGTGCCGGTGTTAAAGGCTTTAGGGCGTGATAGTGTCGAAATGCGTCGGATTGTACGGGGAGAGACGGAATTTATTCTTGGTGACACGGCTTCCACAGAACAGCAAATTATCGATGCCATGCGGTTGGTGCGGAATGAATTACAGGACGATTCACTTTGTGGGGCATTGGAGACCAAGGCGTTGAATAAATTCCCCCAAGGATTGTTGGCGCGCAACCGGGCTGTCCGTCAAATCTGTATGGATCCTGCTATGAAAAACGACGTGCGGATTCCGGCAATCAAAAATTTGATTCATCGCTTCCCTCCTGAACTTTATGCCGGATTGCAAAACGAGGGCGACAAGATGTATTACGACTTGCTGCGCGGATACGTTTATATGCCGGTTGTAGAGGCAAAAGACTATTCCGCCCTGTATGAGTGTATGAAAGCTTCTCCCTCGTGGTTGCTGGGCACCTACTTTTGGCATTTGGTGCAACTCCCGTATCGGAATGGTGAGATGAATGCCGGGAAACTCGAACCGATTGCCACGGCCTTGGTAAACGAGATATTCAGCCACCGGCAGGAGGGAGCCGACCGCTTGGTGCCTCCTTCGGATTTTCGGGCAAATTTATACAGAATTCATGCAAATGCTTTTTTCACTTATGCGCAGATATTGGCCGATTGCGGACAAAAGGCAGAGGCCTTGGATTGGGTGGAGAAAATCAGACCGTCTTTCGGTTACCGCGATGCCTCGTTCAATGAATTTTATACCCAGCTCTTGAATGCAACCGGTCACCCTGACGAAGTGACCACTGTATTAGAAAAGAGTGTCGGCGAGAATGCCGCTACCCAAGCGATGCTGGATGCGCTGCGTGAGGCATATGTTTCCGGACATGGGGTGGCAGAGGGGTTTGAGGAATACATTGATGGTCTCAAATCGCCCGAAGGACAGCGAGCCCTTCGGGAAAAAGTGAGACAAGAAATGCGCAAGGAGAAGATTGCTGATTTTGAAATGAAAAATCTCAGGGGCAAAGTTATCCGTTCTGCCTCCCTGAAAGGTAAAATCCTCGTACTCGACTTTTGGGCCACGTGGTGTGCCCCTTGTAAAGCAGCATTGCCCGCTATGCGCATGGCCGTCCATAAATTCAGCAAAGACAAAGGCGTGGCTTTCTATTTTGTAACCACACAGGAGAAAGCAGCCGGATTGGCAGAGAAAGTGCAGAAGTTTGTCAAAGAGAAAGACTATACCGATATGAATTTCGTGTGTGACCTGCCCGGTGACGGAAAAGTGAACGATAAACTGTATAATGCTTTGGCTCGACAATTTCATTTCTCCGGTATTCCGTTGAAAGTGGTAATTGACGGAGCAGGTAATTTACGCTGGTGCTCCGTCGGCTATATGGGTAGTCCGACGGAATTAGTAGATGAGATTACGTTCGTCATCGATGAAATCAAAAAAGAAAGCAAATGAGAAATATATTCATATTCACTTTCCTGTTTTGCTGTTTACAGATATTCCCGGCATCTGCCCGGGAATATCCGTTTCCGGCATCAGACACGATTGCATTTCCGGCGGGATGCGAAACCCATGAAATAATGATACCGGTAAACGATACCATTTGTCTGGCGGGTACGCTAACAATTCCGGTAGATGGACAAGCGTTACATCCGGCGGTAGTCATTGTTTCCGGTACGGGAAAACAGGATCGGGATGGAAAGTTTGGCAACCATCGTCCCTTCCGCCATATAGCTGCTTATTTGGCTTCGCAGGGCATTGCCGTATTGAGGACAGATGACCGTGGTACGGGGCAATCCACCGGTGTGTATGCCGAGGCAACTACCCGCGATTTTGCGGATGACGCTTTGCTGATGGTAGCCGCACTGAAAAAGCAGCCGGGTATCGATTCCCGACGCATCGGACTACTCGGGCATAGCGAAGGAGGCGCTGCCGTGATGATGGCGGCGAAGAATTCTTCCGATGTAGCATTTGTCATCACTTTGGCGGGTTTGGCAACAGACGGCCTTACCGCTTTGAAGTTGCAGAATAACGGATTGATTCGTGCTGCTCGCCATCAAAATGATACGTGGAAACAAGCAAACATCGCTTTCCTCGACCGGTTATTCGGATGGGTGGCAGCTGTGCCTGCCGGTCAGCGGCTGGAGGAACCGCTGAAAGCGAAATATAACGAATGGTTGAAGCAGCAGCCGGATACTCTGTTGAAAATACTGAACTTGAAGTATCGGGAAGATATTTATATTGGCCGTTATCTCCAGACTGCCGACACCCGCTGGTACCGGGAAATGATGGCCTACGAACCGGCAAATTATATTCCTTTTGTGCAAATACCCGTACTGGCATTCTATGGAGAGAAGGATGTGATGGTGCCCGCTACTGAAAACAGTGAAAATCTTGAACGTCTGTTGAAACAAGGAGGAAACACCCGTTACCGGATTATCAATATGCCCGGACTTAATCACATGATGCAACATTGTACTTACGGTACTCCCGACGAATATATTACCCTGGAAGAAGATATTGCTCCCGAAGTACTTCACTTGATAGGGAAATGGGTTGAGGGAAAATATAAATAAACAGGAATATCCAGGAAATAATACAAAATCAGCCAACTGATTCCTTCTCAAAATATAATGGATCAGTTGGCTGATTTGTATCTTCAGGTATTCCCCCGCAAATAAGGTTGGGTGGCCCAAACGGGGGAAATATCCAAACTAAGGTATAGCCAAGATACAAAATATTTCAGGAATCCACCCTACTTTAGGTTTTACAGGATCCGGTGACTTGGAAAAATATCGTAAAGGTTTTAATGGAGGTAGAACTGGCCGCCTTCCTTCCGTGTTTCCATTCGACAATATAGCCAAAGGAGGCGGTCTGTCACATCATCGCCACTGCCTTTGCTATCACAAACAGTGAGATAAAAAGTCGCTATATTGGATCTTCACCGGATCAAATTTGTCTATCGGTAATTATGCTCTGTAAAAACTCTAACGTTACTCCGAATTTGCTCCGAATTTAATTGTGCGGAAGCATTGCAAATCAGTTGTTTATCAAGTGGGCATAAATCGTGCCCGGATCACTCCCCGTTTTGGCCGGGAATGACCATGCAGGCGGGCCCTGCTGCCTGTATTCCCACAGTTTTTATCCCTTAGGAAGGTTATTCCCGCCGTTTACGGCATGCTGTAAGTTCTGGGAAGGTCCGTTTGATAAATTGTTCCGGCGAACAATCGTTTAGCCCGGGGCGACGGGCTATGGATTTCAGAGATGCCGGGGTAGTTCGTTATTTCCTGTTATATAACAATCTCTTTTTTGCTCCCGTATGGAATCTCCTCGCTGAACGAATCCTCTACGGAACAAAGTCCCGCATACACCAATGCACAGCCGATTACTCCCCGGTGAGTAAAAATACACACCTTCTGGAAGGAATACTGCTGCAGGTCATCCAAAAAGCGGCTCACCCGCTGGTATTGGTCGGTGTAACTCTCGGCACCTCCGGCGGGGAGGTGAATCCAGTCGTTGTACCATTCCTGGAGGGCGGGATCGTCGATTTCATCCCATTTTCGCATTTCCCAGCGCCCGAAATCCAATTCTTTCAGTCGTTCATCGATCACCGGAGTTGGAAAGCCGCAATAAGCAGCCAATTTGCGACAGCGCGACAAGGAACTGCAATACACCGCATCGAATGTTTCATCGGCAATACTTTTGCAGACTGCCGTCGCTTCTTCGGTGAAACTGGGGGCTGTTTCTACATCGGTCTGTCCATAGCAGGTACCGGTTTCAACGGCGACTTGGGTGTGACGGATAAGAGTAATTTTCATATAACCGGATTTTGGAGCAGAATAAGCACGAAGAGATAGAAAACTATTTCGGCAATAAGGACTGTGGCACCGCAGCAATCGCCGGTATAACCACCGATTTTACGTTTCAGATAACCGCCGAGCAGGAGGACCGCGAGTCCCGTTGGTACTAAAGGAAGAAACGGCGCTTTCAGTATCCAAAGCAGGGCGAGGGCAGGAAGTCCGACGAGGAGATATTCATAAAACCGGATCTTGCGGTAGAGTACTTTCACTTTACTTTCCTCTTCGGTACGCGCGTATGACAAAGCATTGATCATAACTGAAGTGCAAAGTTTAGCGCTGACATCGGCCCCAAGAATAATACCCAACGGTATATATTCGTAGGCGTATAAACAGCCGTGCGGACGCCGCAATTCGTAAAGCAGGGTGACATACAAAAGAAAATAAAGGATTAGCCCCATCACGCCGTAACTACCGATATGTGAGTCCTTCATAATGCGGAGGATACTTCCTTTATCGCGACCGCCCCCGAACCCGTCACAGAAATCGGCGAGGCCGTCTTCGTGGAGCGCTCCGGTCAGCAGGAGACGGGCGATCACAGCCAGAATACAGGCAACGAGTGTGGGCATGAACGGCGCAGAAAGGCGCACTACCCCCCATGTGATCAGTCCGGTCAGAAAACCTACCACAGGCCAGTAAAGCAATATTCCGGTATAATGTTTTTTATCAACCTGCACGATTCGCCAAAGGGGAATCCGGGTGAACATCATGATGGCTGCCAGTAAAGACTTCATTGTTAAAAATATTTCGTAATCTGTGCCTGCTGGAAAGTGGTCATCTCATTGATCATACGTACGGCCGATTCAATAATCGGATAGGCGCAGATAGCTCCTGTACCTTCGCCCAAACGTAATCCGAGATTCAGCAACGGTTTGGCGCCGAGGGCTTCCAATACGAGCTGATGACCCGCTTCGTCGCCCTGATGTCCGAAAATGCAATATTCCTGCACTGCCGGATAAAATTGTTTGGCAGCGAGCACACAATTGGTCATGATAAAACCGTCTACAATAATCAGCATCTGGAGTTCGGCTGCCCGAAGCATGGCTCCGACGGCAGCTACCATTTCATAGCCTCCGAACCAACGGATAATGTCTTTCGGCGAACCATCTCCCCGGTAGTTTTCCATAGCCGACTGGAGTACATTGTATTTATGTTCGATTCCTTGCGAATTCAGTCCGCTACCGGCACCGACACAGGCTCTCAAAGGAATACCGGTGAACCAGGTCATCCACAACGATGACGATGATGTGTTGGCAATTCCCATTTCTCCGAAACTAAGGATGTTGCTTCCTTCCTTGTAAGCCATGTCCACCACCTCAACCCCGATTTCGATCGCCCGGTCCATTTCTTCTTCCGTCATAGCGGCTTCGTACAAATAATTCCGGGTTCCTTTCCGGATTTTACGGTCAATCAATCCCGGTAATTCGTCAAAATCGGCATTTACCCCGCAATCCACCACCTTCAAACCGAAATGATGCTGCCGGGAAAACATGCCTACACCACCACCGCCTTTCAGGAAATTGGGAACCTGCTGGGCTGTCACTTCCGGTGCGGAAAAACTTACGCCTTCCACTACGATACCATGGTCGGCAGCAAAAATAACGTTCTGCGGTTTGCATAATTTCGGGGTAAGAGTCTGTTGGACCGTACCGATTTGCACTGCCAGTTCCTCCAGTCGCCCCAACGATCCCTTGGGTTTGGTCAGATTGTCGATCTTATCTTGCAAAACCGGTACAATCGCTTTGTCCGGAATTAGGATGGAAAAAGGTCTCATATATTTTAATTTAGTGGTTACCGTGCTTTAAAGTATTCAGTGGCAAAAATAACAAAAATTTTGCTCGGCAAGCCGATATGATGGTTGGGTATCCGTTTTTGTAAAAGAAGGGCCGGTGACATTAGGGGTGTTTTGTTTATTTTATAAAAAATATTTTATGAATATGAATATATATTATATATTTGTATCAAATTTAAACAATAAAAATGTAGTTATGAAAAAAAGATTGATTTTAGTATTTGGAATTGGCGTATTGTTTGGAGTAACATTTACTGCGAATATTAGTCAGGATAAACCTGCAGGATGGAATTTGTTACAAGCTAATATCGAGGCTTTAGCTAACGGAGAATCTGGTTCTATTCCGAGAACTTATGAGGAGTGTTTGAAGTCTGGAGGAAATTGGGATATGGCATCTGTGTGTACTGATAGTGGATTTGAAAGTAGTGATTGTAAAATATCAGGTGAAATAAGTATTTTTGGAATGACTCTAAAGGGTAATTATGAAAAGGGTAAGAGATACTCTATTCCTTGGGCGCGTTATTCATGCCAGCCTTCTCCAGGGAATTGTTGTATTAAACAAGGTCTGTATTCTGGAGAACGAAAATTGGCTTAAATAAAGTAAGCAGATAATATATACGAAGGAATTGTTCTTCTATGGGTACAGAACAGTTCCTTTTATTTATTCAGATAGCGATGAAAATTATAATTTTCTTTGTGCTTGTCGGATTGTGCTGGGCATGTAGCAAACAATCGCGATACGAAAATCTTCCCAAAATAGAAGGATATGATTCCCTTATTTTATCTAATGGGAAAAACATCCAGGTCGATTCGTTTTTTATTCTTCCCTTGGAACTTACTTCGGAAAGTGCTATTACCAGTATAGCCAAAATAGAGATAGTGGATACTTTTATCTTTATTCACAGTGAAAATAGTCTTCTCCGTTTTTACAAGGATGGTCGTTTTGCAGGTATTTACGGAGTGGTAGGGCGTGCGCCGGGAGAATATTTACGGTTAAATACCTTTTTTATCGATAGACATCAGGAAACGGTTAATCTGATTGATGAATTTTTATCCAAGATAATCACTTATACTTTTACCGGAGAGTATCTTAGGGAGAAACATTATGCCGGACGTAATTTTTATATGTTGCATGGCCTATGTCCTGTAGGAGAAAACCAATTATTGTGTGATCATTATGTATGTAATGATTTTAATACACTATATACGTTGTTAAATATGGAAACGGGAGAGAAGACTGTTTTGTCCCAAACTGCTCTGCAAACTAAAAAAGTAGCGGTTCCGATAGGTAAAGTTCCGATGGCTGAATATGGAGACACAGTGAAAGTACTTTTACCTTTCGACAATCGGATATATGTTTATGACAGTTTGGGTATCAAACCATACAAATGGGTAGAGACTGAGAAAAAATTGCTCAGTTCCGGGCAAATGCGAAAAATAAATGATTTTTCGGTGATGTCTTATTTCGATATTGACCAACGGGGAGATTTTGCAGGTTTCAAAGATATTTGTGAGTCAGACCGTTATATGCTGTTGAATGAAGCTGGATGTAACCGGTATTTTCTAGTGGATAAAATTTCCGCTCACGGAATCCGCTATGATTATGATGTTGACGATGCCTTGAATGTATTGCCATTGGTTGGGATTCAGACTGTGTGGCGGGATTTTTTTGTTGGTGTGTTGCCTCGTTACTCTTTGAAAGACATAGCAGATAAAATACCAGCAAATACAACTGACAGGAATTTATATCAATTGAAAAAATTTGAGGGAGAATTACCGGAAGATGCAAACCCATGTCTGGTATTTTATAAACTTAACTGATTTCCTTTGTTTATAGAATATCTTTGTGTATGGGTGTGCTGCATTATGTGTTTTCAAATGTATTTGGTGGTGCGGCAGTTGGTGCCACGGGTAGTGAGTTTTCATTCCAGGTATTCGCACCGGGACAGGAGACGGGTTTTGTGCACACCCACAAGACGCATGAAGAGTTGTATTTCTTCCTGAGCAGAGCAGGCGAATTTCAGGTGGACGGACGTGTTTTTCCTGTTACCGAGGGTAGTGTGGTACGGGGTGCTCTTGCTGGCAAACGTTCCGTGCGCAACAACGGTACAAAGCCCTTGGTGATGCTTTGTGTACAATACCGTGAGGAAACCTTTACAGCTTCGGATGCCGCTGATGGTGAGATTTCGGGGGAGGCGGTATGTGGTAACTGGTTGTGTTGTAACGTGTTGCCTGGCTTCCTGTATAAGAAACCAGGCGATTGATTGTTGTAAATTTTAGTTTATCCTTTGATTTTGACTACAATTCCCGCCACCATAAGCACCACCTCATCTGCCTGCCGGGCGACGTATTGGTTCATCCAACCTTGAAGGTCGGTAAATCTGCGTTGTACGACGTTTTCGGAAATACCCCCCATACCCAGTTCGTTGCTGACAAAAATGAAAGTTGCCTGTTGAGCGGTAAATCGGTCGAATTCCGTTTTTAGTTCCTGCAGGGATTTTTCGATGTCGGAATCATTATCAAAAAAGAAATTCGTGCTCCACAGCGTCACACAATCAATCACCACAACGCGCCCTTCCACTGAATGCTGGCTGAGAAACTTTTCTTCTTCAATATTCGTCCATTGCGGACCTCGTTCACGTTGGTGACGTGCAATGCGTTGCCGGTACTCCTCGTCCCACACCCGGGAAGTAGCTAAATAGACAGGGTGATCCGATAACTGCAAGGCCAACCGCTGTGCATACCCGCTTTTTCCCGAGCGTTGCCCTCCGGTGACCAATATGATTCTCTTTTCCATATTTCAAATTTTGGCCTGTAAAGATACACATTTCTCTCCACAGTTTGTTCCTCCTGCTTCTTTCAGCATTCATTAAATACATATAAATGACTGTGAGAATTGAAAAGCCTGAAAAGGTCTGAAAATTTCCGACTTCTTCCACTGTATCGATGCTTTCAACTCTATTTTATTATACTGTAAAATGGCATATTCTCTAAAATTAATACCTTTGTAAAAATTTCGATCCATGAAAAAAGTAGTGTTGTTATTAACCCGTCATGGGGAAACATTAGAGAACCAACGGCATGTGTTACAGGGACAGTTGCCGGGTACGCTTTCGCCTGCGGGATGCCGGCAGGCAGAAGAACTGGCTGTGCGATTACAGGACGAACAACTGGACGTTATTGTGTGCAGTGATCTGGCCCGAAGTCGGGATACCGCACAGACAGTTGCCCGAAACCGGGGAATGGTGCCGGTAGTTACTCCTTTGCTGAGAGAAATGGATTGGGGCGTATATACTGGTGAGACCTTGGAAGATGTGGACTGGTGGAATTTACCACAGAGCGTTGAATCGGTGGAAGATTTATTTCATCGGGCGCATGAATTTACCAATTTTCTCCGGGTGAAATTCGGGGGAAAAAAAGTATTGGCAGTGGGGCATGGAGCTTTCAACCGGGCTATTGTCGCTTATTTGCAAGGCGGGAAGCCTGCCGATATGATTGATATGCCGATTATGGGAAATACAGAAATAATCAAATTGGAATACTGATGAAAATATATACCCGGGGCGGTGATAAAGGAAAGACTGGCATCCATGGCGGAAAGCGTGTAGATAAGGATGATATCCGGATAGAAGCCAACGGGACGCTCGATGAACTGAATGCACTACTGGGCTCGATCCGGGCATTGATTGGCAGCGAGCACGAATGGCAGGAAATGCTCTTCTATTTACAACGTTCTTTAATGATCGTCATGTCGCATGTGGCTACTCCTGCGGCTTTGCGGTCACAAAATCCGAATGACTTGCCGGAAAATCTGGATGTTTACTGCGAACAACGAATCGATGCCTTAAATGCCGGCATGCAACATCCTTCGACTCATTTTATATTACCTGGTGGCAATCTGATTTCTGCCCAGTGTCATGTGGCACGGACTGTAGCCCGACGGGCCGAACGCCGCTTGTGGACACTGAATCGGACCGATTCTGTGACACCTGTGATTTTGCGTTTCCTCAACCGTTTGTCGGACCTCTTATTTGTCATGGCCCGCTATGAAATGGATAAAGAGGGAGCAGAAGAGGAACGTTGGCAGGATTTCCTGTACAAGAAAAAAACAATCATCCCCAATCTTAAGAGAAAATGAATGTTCCTATTGTATTGAACCAAAATGAGATGCTGGATTTTATGATCTATACCGATTCATTGATGAAGCGGGAAGAAGCATTTGATTTGGAATTCAAATTGGCACAAAACGGACTGCCCAATAGTTTGTGGGATACTTATTCTGCTTTTGCCAATACACAGGGAGGAGTCATTGTACTGGGTGTTAGAGAAAAGAACAACCGTTTTCTGGTTGAAGGTTTGACATCCGGACAGATAGCGCAATATAAAAAGGATTTTTGGAATCAGGTCAATAATCCTGATTGTGTGAACTTGAATCTGTTAACGGATCAGAATTTATACGAAGGAGAATATAAGGGGAAAAAATTATTGCTTATTTATGTACCCCGGGCTCCTCGTACTTTGCGTCCTGTTTTCCGTACGCATAATCCGTTCGACGGACATACTTTTAAGCGGAATAACGAAGGAGATTATAAGTGTACCAATCAAGAAATAAGACGAATGATTGCTGATGCGGACGATTCTCATCCCCGGGATTCCAGAATTCTAGCCCATTATTCCATGGAGGATATCGATCCGGATTCATTGCGTTTGTACCGGCAAATCTTTACTTCACGTCAGCCCGTGCATCCCTGGCTCGAATTGGATGATCTCCAACTGTTGAAAGTGTTGGGTGGTTATCGGAAAGACCGACAAACCGGCGAAGAAGGTTTTACTTTGGCGGGACTTTTGATGTTCGGAAAGACCGAAAGTATTATGGATATTGAATGTGCCCCCAATTACTTCCCTGATTTTCAGGAACACTTATTTGCGGATCAAGATATCAGGTGGACTGATCGTATATATCCTGACGGAACATGGGAAGCTAATCTTTTTCAGTTTTACCGGAGGGTATATCCTCGTCTGATAACTACTTTACCTAAACCTTTTTCTGTAGAGGGTAGTGTGCGTCAGGAAGATACACCTACCCATATCGCTTTACGTGAAGCATTTGTCAATGCATTGATACATTGTGATTTTGTGGAAGAAGGTCATATTGTGATCGAGCAATGGCCTCATAGGTTCAAATTCCGGAATCCCGGCACGTTGTTGGTCAGCCGGATGCAATATTATCAAGGAGGTGAAAGTGTTTGCCGGAATAAAGCTTTGCAAAAAATGTTTACTATGCTTGGTTTTGCGGAAAGAGCCGGTAGCGGAGTAAGTAAAATCATGAAAGGTTGGGAAGCAGCGAATTGGGCAAAACCTTATGTGGAAGAATATAGTTGTCCGGATAGAGTGGAGCTGATTTTACCTAAAATCAGTTTATTTCCGGATGAAGTGAAGGTAAAAATGATAGATCTGTTTGGTGAAAAGATCACTGGATTGGAGCATGATCAGTTACTGGTTTTGGCAACTTGTTATTCTGAAGGATTGATTAATAACGAGCGTTTGCAGCATCTTCTTCATCTTCACCCCTCGGATATAACAAAATTACTGAAAACTTTGTGCCGGCAGCATTATCTGATTTCCGAAGGTAGTGGCAGGGGAACGAAATATAAGGTTAATATGGAGACCTCTGAAATTAATATGGGGACCTCGGATGCTAATATGGAGACCTCTGAAATTAATATGGGGACCTCGGATGCTAATATGGAGACCTCTGAAATTAATATGGGGA
>JAETOX010000334.1 GCA_021771575.1 Bacteroides sp.
TAGCAGGCGTTTTGGAGAAATACCCAAGCGGCTGAAGGGGCTCCCCTGGAAAGGGAGTAGGTCGTTAATAGCGGCGCGAGGGTTCAAATCCCTCTTTCTCCGTCAAAATCGACAAGTTTCGACAAAATGAAGCTTGTCGATTTTTAACAAAACAGCCAAGACGAACGCCATCTATTTTCCATTACCTTACAACCTCAATGAAAAAGATGTTTCATAATATCTCTAAAAACATTATTCCGAATAACAAAAATTGTGCAAAATACCCTTTGACATTTTTTGCGTTTTTAATATAATAAAATCAAGATGTGTAGCTTACCGCGTAATCCCGATCTGTAAGCTGCACATTTTTATTTTTGAAAGTAAACTATGAGTTTAAAGGACGAAAAGTTGCGGTAATAATTATATGGAGAAAAATTCACGTTAAGAAAACTTGAAATTTTCCGATTAAGCGAGGAAAACGAATATGTGGAAGTATATTAGAAAATATCTGCTGTTCGCCGTTATAGCCGCGCTGTTTATGGTGGGCGAGGTCATGATGGACTTGGTTCAACCGCAGCTTATGAGCCGAATAGTGGACGACGGCGTTCTCTGCTTGGATAATAACGGGGTTGGGGGCTTGGATTTTATCTGGCGCATGGGTATTAAAATGATATTGCTTGTGCTGCTCGGAGGTTTTTGCGGTTCGATGAATAATGTGTTCGTGCATCTGTCGGGGCAGAATATCGGAAACGAAATACGCAAGGACTGCTTTAGACAGATCATGACGTTTTCGTTCCCTCAGCTTGATAAATTCGGCACGGGCTCGGTCGTAACAAGGGTAACGAACGACATCACGCAGGTGCAGAACTTTGTTTCCCAATTCGTCCGCGGAATGATACGGACGACCTTTCTGACCTTTGGAAGTATGTATTTTATGTTCCGGCTGAATGTTACTTTCGGGCTTATCGTATTGTGCGCGTTTCCGTTTATCGTAGGTATTATGTCGTTTTGTCTGACTAAAGCCGATCCGCTGTTCTCAAAGCTGCAGGATCAGCTTGATACGATTAACTCCATTATGCAGGAGGACATTTCAGGAATACGCGTCATTAAAGCCTGTGTTCGCGAACTATACGAAAAGGCGCGTTTTGGAAAAGCAAACGGAGAGCTTATAAAAACACAGCTGAAAATCCTGACTGTTTTTGCATTTATGAATCCAGTTATAAACGCGCTTATGTATC
>JAETOX010000335.1 GCA_021771575.1 Bacteroides sp.
ACGATCGCGGACACAGCCATGCAAATCATCGGCAGGTCATGGAAACTGCGCGATCCGATCCGTATGCTGACGATCACGGCAATCAACCTGTGCGACGAAAACCAAGCGCAACAGCTTTCCCTCTTTTCCGAAGAAAATATCCTTACAGAAAAAGGGGAAAAGGTCGAACGCACCATGGACGCGATCAGGGAAAAATTCGGCGATGAAGCCATCTCCTTCGGATCGGTAATCAACAATGATATCGGACTGGATTAAACAGCGGGAGTTGAAACCCGATACTGCACAAATCCCCATCCCGCAAGCAAAATAAATGAAAATACGCAAACCCAATCAAATGACGCCGATACGCCCGAACGAGAAACCATAATACGAATCAAACGGCTGGCTAAAAAGACTGGTTGGCTAAAGGATGTAAAAATACGTACGCAAAAGGAAATGAACGATGCCGGAAAACAGATTATTTAAAATTCATCTATCACCTGCTTGACAAAGAACAAGCCGCGTCCCGGAACTGGCGCGGCAGGCAAAAAATGATCTCAAAAAAATAAACCATGACAAAAGGTGTCAAGGTATGGATGCTATCTTAAAGAAAGTCACGAAAAGCGGCCGTAAAGGGAAATAAAAAACGATCACAACAAGCTGCCGTAAAAGGACAACAAAAACGATCGCAAAAAGCAGCCGCAAAACCATAAAAGGCACCAGCGGCAAGCCAGCAATATCAAAATAGCAATGCCACAGCCAAACGACGAAGGGCATATGCAAACCCATCTGAAAACCATACGCACAAGACCGTACAAAGGAGGAAAAACGAAATCATGAACCTGATAAAATTAACACATGACAATCTTGAACAGGAACATATCTGCTGCGCCATCGCAAACAAAAAAGACATCCAAGTCATGTCAAAAAAGAATTGGTTAAAAGAGCGATTGGACGAAGGGCTCGTATTCCTGAAGGGCGATGTCCGCGGAAAATTCTTTATCGAGTACATTCCTGCCGAATATGCATGGACGCCGATCGAAGCGAAAAACTATATGTTTATTAACTGCTTATGGATTTCCGGGCAATTCAAGGGACACGGATATTCCAACCTCTTGCTAGAGCGGTGTATCGAGGACAGCAAAGCAAAAGGAAAAAAAGGACTCGTAATCCTGTCTTCAAAAAAGAAAATGGGATTTCTTTCAGATCCTAAATTTTTAAAATATAAAGGATTCGA
>JAETOX010000336.1 GCA_021771575.1 Bacteroides sp.
GTGGGAGTTCATTGTCAATTACCAACCGTCAATTGTCAGTTCTTCCTTTTTCCGGATAAAACGGAGCAGATAGGAATGAATCAGACGAAAGAAAATATCAGCTAATTTAATCGAACCTATAATATGGATATTGAGCGAATAATCGAACGGTTGGCGGTTTATTTAAGGGGAGGACTGGATCAGAAGGAACGGGAAGAGATAGAATGCTGGGTGGAAGAATCTGAAGAAAATAGACGGATTTTCGAAGAATATTGGCGACAATGTTTGAAGATAAAGTTTGCCGACCAATGGGAAAAAATTTCTTTGGCAAAGGCCTGGAAGCAGGCAGAAGACAGGCAGGAAAAAAAGAGGCGGTGGCTGAGGTGGACGAGGGTGGCAGTTGCGGCGATGATGATCTGGGGAGTAGGGGCTGTTTTATTGGGGTTGGTGAAAACGGAAGTAGTGGAAGAGGCTGTGGTGGCTGTGCAAGATATTCCTGCCGGAGAAATGAAAGCTATGTTGACACTGGCGGATGGAAGCCAAGTGGCCTTGCATGCGGGTAAAACGGTTAATATCGATTTAGGGTTTGCACAAGTAGTCGAAGATTCACTGCAAGGATTACAATATCGTTTTCAGGATACGGCAGTGACATCAGTACAGTATAATACTTTGGCGGTACCCCGGGGTGGAGAATATATCATGACTTTATCGGATGGAACACGGGTATGGTTGAACTCAGAAACGGAATTAAAATTTCCGGTAGCTTTTACCGGAAAGCTACGCGAAGTATATTTGACCGGTGAAGCTTATTTCAAGGTAACCGGCGATAATCTGCGCCCTTTTGTCGTGAATACACCCCGGACGCGGACTTTTGTATGGGGTACATCGTTCAATGTTATGGCCTATGAAAGTGAGAAATGCACTGAAGTTACCCTGGTGGAAGGGAAGGTGTCTGTAGAAACTGGAAAACAAACCGTTCAAATCAAACCTGGGTATCAGATTGCTGTAAACAATCAATCGTTAACATGGACTCAGCAGAAAGTAAATCCGGACAACTATGCTTCCTGGAAAGATGGGATATTCATCTTCGATGGGTTGACCCTGGGGGAATTAGTTGTAAAATTAGAGCGCTGGTATGATGTCGATTTTGTGTTTGAGGACTCCGGAATAACGAACAAACGTTTTACCGGTGGTGTCAAAAAAAGCAATACCCTGAATGTTATATTGGATTTTATT
>JAETOX010000085.1 GCA_021771575.1 Bacteroides sp.
TATAGATTTTAGGTATTGTTTACTTTAAACAACCGATCCGTGGAAACCTATTCTCAGGACATCCGTCCTTTGTAATCTTCATAACCGAACCGGCGCACCAGCCGAAAGCCGGTTTGCGGATTCCAAATGCCGATGGAAGGATGGGTTACTCCGTTGAACATGGTGGTTTTGACCATGGTGTAGTGGATCATGTCGCGGAAAACAATGCGGTCGCCGATTTGTGGTTCCCGTCCGCCGTCGAAAGCCCAGTCGCCATAGAAATCTCCGGCCAGACAGCTATTTCCCCCCATACGCCAGCGTTTTTCGCCTTCCAGGGGTTCGTGTGTTCCGATAATAAACGGTTTGTAAGGCATTTCCAGACAGTCGGGCATGTGGCAGGCAAAGGAAACATTCAGCATAAGGGTATTCACTCCGCCATTGCAAACTTTATCCTCTACGGTAGACACCAGGCAACCGGTGTCCCAGGTAAACGCACTACCCGGTTCCAGGATGACCCTTAGATGCGGATAGCGGGCACGGAAACCAGCAAGGATACGGATCAATTCGTCTTCATCGTAATCTTTATGGGTCATCAGATGCCCCCCCCCGAAATTAATCCACTTTAAATGGGGAAGAAAACGCCCGAAACGCTCTTCTACCGCCTCCAGGGTTCCCTTTAGATCTTCGGGACGAGACTCGCACAAAGAATGGAAATGCAGCCCTTCGACTCCTGCCGGCCATTCGGACAGATCGACCGAGCGTATACCTAAGCGAGAAGTGGGACTAGCCGGATTATATAGATCGGTTTCTACGGTAGAATATTCAGGATTCACCCGCAAACCGCAGGATACACCGGCCTGCCGGGCCCGTTCGCCGTAGCGCTGATATTGATTCAACGAATTGAAGGTGATATGACTGCTATACCCCAGTATCTCGTCGATCTCATTTTCCGAATAAACCGGGGCGTATGTATGGGCCGGGGTTCCATACTCTTCGAAAACGAGACGGGCCTCCGCCAGCGAACTGGCAGTGGCCCCGTCGGCATGTTGTCTGAGTTCCGGAAAAATACTCCACATCGCATTTGCCTTCAACGCCACGATAATCTCTGCACCGGTGGCTTTCCGCACTTTGTCGATCACCTGCATATTTGCCGCCAATAAAGTCTCGTGCAACACATAACAGGGAGAAGGTATGGTGGATAAACCCCAGTTGTTCAGAATTGTATCTTTATCGGTCATACTTCGAGATCGATATCGAATTTTTCAACCCAGGGTAAGCCTTGTTCTCCCAGTTCAGCCAGGAAAGGATCCGGATCGAATTGTTCTACATTGTATACGCCTGCCCCTTTCCATAAACCACGGACAAACATAGCGGCTCCCAAAGCAGCCGGAACGCCGGTGGTATAGCTGACGGCTTGTGTACCGGTTTCTTTAAAGGCAGCCTCATGATCACAGTTGTTGTAAATATAATAAGTACGTTCTTTACCGTCTTTGATACCCCGTATACGACAACCGATAGAGGTTTCTCCATGATAGTTGGAACCTAAAGATTTCGGATCGGGCAATACGGCTTTCAGGAATTGCAGAGGCACGATTTTCACTCCATTATATTCCACTTCGTCGATGCGTGCCATTCCGATATCCTGGATCACCCGTAAATGGGTCAGGTATTCCTGTCCGAATGTCATCCAGAAACGAGCGCGTTTGATGGTGGGGTAATTTTTCACCAGCGACTCCAGTTCTTCGTGGTAAAGTAAATAAGAATCCCGCTCGCCGATATTCGGATAGGTCAAGGGTTTGTGAATTTCCAACGGACCGGTGGTCACCCATTTTCCATTTTCATAAAACCGCCCGTTCTGGGTGATCTCCCGGATGTTGATTTCGGGATTGAAATTGGTGGCAAAAGCCTTACCATGGTTACCGGCATTACAATCAACGATATCCAGATACTGAATCTCATCGAAATGGTGTTTGGCAGCATAGGCAGTAAAAATAGCCGATACTCCCGGGTCGAATCCGCATCCGAGAATAGCAGTCAATCCTTTTTCTTTAAAGCGATCGTGATAAGCCCACTGCCAGCTATATTCGAAATGTGCTTCGTCTTTGGGTTCGTAATTAGCAGTATCCAGATAATTGACGCCACATTCCAGACAAGCCTCCATAATCGTCAGATCCTGATAAGGCAGAGCCACATTGATCACAATTTCCGGTTTAAAAGAACGCATCAACTCTACCAATGCGGGCACGCTGTCAGCGTCTACCTGAGCGGTCTGTATACGATTGCCTCCAATAGCCGCAGCAATTTCATCGCATTTTGATTTGGTACGGCTAGCTAGCATAATATCGGTAAAAACCTGATTTTTAGCCACTTTGTGGGCAACGACGGTACCAACACCCCCGGCACCGATAATTAAAACTCGAGACATGACAATCTTTTTTAAGTTATTACTTGAGACACAAAGGTAGAATTAATTTGGCAATGTATCAATATGCGGAGGGGAGAATGTGCCAATGTAATAATGTAGCAATGTAGCAATGAAATTCGGAACAATTATTAGCACATTATTACATGAATACAATCTGTCCGCTGATTAGCAGGAGGGAGAGTTCAGAAATTTTAGCCTGATAAATGGCTGATACTTCGCGGTCAACGGCGTCGATATAGCTTCGCTGAAATTCCCGGAATTCCAAACCGGACAGTGTGCCGAGTTTATATTTCTCGATAGCGGCATCCAAGTTGTCGAATGCCACATCCGCACTTTCTTGCTCGAAGTTGACGATTTGCAGGTTGTTTTCATAGGTATTATACAATTGGGCCAGATCGGCTCTCAATTGTTGTTCTACTTCCTGATAAGAAAGATCGGCATTTTCTACCTCCAACCGGGCGTTTTTGATTTTCCGACGGTTTTCCAGCCGGTTGAAAATATTCATTCCCAGTGAGAATCCCCAATACGGACCGTTATTTCGATTCAGGCTGGTAGTTACATCAGGACTTTTGGTACGACTATAATTATAGCCTGCACCGAAATCCAGCGTCGGAAATAAGGCAGCCCGGGCTATTTTCATATCGATTTCCGATACCTTCCGGTCGCGTCGGGCAACTGCCAAAGTGGTGTTGTATTGCAACATTTTCTCTTTCAACTGCGGATAGATCAGCGGATCCCGCAATATAATGGAATCCTGCACATACAGATCTTGTTGTAAATCGGTATTCATGATCATATTCAAGGAAATATAAGCACTTTTCAATAGCTCCTTTTGCTTCATATAATTGGAGCTGTCGGCATTCAGATCGAGTTTGGCCTGTTGTGCCTCCAAGCCCGATAACACACCCAGCATATATTTATCCCGGGCCTCTGCATAACGGGCTCCGGATAAATCCAGGGAATGGCGTGCCGCATCCAGTTTGCTCTGCTGACGGATAACATCGAAATAATAAGAACTTACTTGCACAATGAGGTTTTCGATGGCCAACCGGGTATTCAATTCTCCGATCAACAACATCTCCCGGTAGCGGGAACGGGTCATAAACATCTCCATACCATCGAACAAGCGCCAGTTTAAAGCGACTCCCGCCGTCAAAGCGTCGGAACGGGCATTGTTTACCTTCCGGTCTGTCCCCTCAGTGGTCGTCTTACTATCGGAAATCGTCTGTCTTTGTCCTGCCGAAAGGTCCAAAGTCGGTAAGAAGGGTTCGTAATTGAAATTATTCTCCGCTATTTTTTGTTCATTCCGGATGATTTTAATGGAATAATTGGATTCCAAAGCTTTTTCGATACATTGCTCCAGGGTAATGTGTTGCTGTGCCACAGCAGGCAGCAGACTGGCCAACAAAAAACAGAAGCAAAAAAATACAAAACATAATTGATTGACTAACCGACTTTTCATAACTCCATAAATTTCCTTTTCAACCGTTATTCTTTATGTTCTTCTTCGATTACTTTAACTTTTTCCGAGGACAAATACGAATAAATCGCCGGGATAACAAACAAGGAGAGGAAGGTAGCAAAAATCATTCCTCCCACCACAGCGATCCCCATCGCCACCCGGCTTTCCGCTCCGGCTCCGGTGGCAATAGCCATCGGCAAGATGCCCAATACGGTGGACAGGCTCGTCATCAGAATAGGCCGGAAACGGGCGACGGCAGCATTTTTCACCGCCTCAAGCATCGGTTCACCGGTAGCCTTGCGCTGATTGGCGAATTCCACAATGAGAATTCCGTTTTTAGAGACCAGACCGATCAGCATGATAATCCCGATCTGACTAAAGATGTTCATCGTCTGATCGAAATACCACAGGCATACCATCGCTCCGATCAAGGCCAGGGGAACAGTGAACATGATGATCAGCGGATCCCGGAAGCTCTCGAACTGGGCTGCCAACACCAGGTAAATAAACAGCAAGGCCAGCACAAAGGCAAACATCAGACTGGAGGAGCTTTCAACAAAGTCCTTGGAACTTCCGGATAAAGTGGTTTTAAAGTTATCGTCCAACACTTTATCGGCGATCCGATCCATTTCTTCCAAACCTTGTGAGATGGTTTTCCGTTTGGCCAATCCTGCCGATACAGTAGCCGCTACAAAGCGGTCGTAGCGATATAACTGGGGCGGCATAGAACTCTCAGCCGTTGTGATGAGATTATCCAGCGCAATCAGTTCACCCTCGCTGTTGCGTACATAAATATTCTGCAAATCCGAAGGTTTATTCCGGTTTTCACGGTCTATCTGGCTCAATATCTGGTATTGTTTCCCGTTGAGAATAAAATACCCCACCCGTTGTTCGCTCATCGTCAATTGCAGGGTCTGAGCGATATTTTGCATGGATACGCCCAAAACCGCCGCTTTGTCCCGGTCGATATGAATGGTCAGTTCCGGTTTGGTGAATTTCAGATTCACATCAGCCACCGAAAAGACAGGACTCTGGTTCACCTCTTCCATAAAACGGGGCAATATCCGTTTAAGGTCATCGAGGTTTTTTGCCTGAATCACATATTCCACCGGCAATCCTCCCCGACGGCCACCGAAAGTCTGCTGTTGCGAAACCATGGTGCGGGCTCCTGTAAAATTCCGTACCTGAACGCCCAGTTCATCGGCGATGTCCTGTTGGGTACGATCGCGTTGTTCGGGGTTCACGAGCCAAAGGTTCAGGTTAGCCCGGTTGGTGTTTCCTCCCCCGATCATTTGAATAATCTTTTCCTGCTCCGGCACTTCCTGTTCGACAAAGCTTCCCAATTCATCGGCATAACGGTCCATGTATTCGAATGTAGCTCCCTCCGGGGCTGTAGAAGTGATCCGTATATTGGAACGGTCCTCTAAAGGAGCCATTTCAGAGGGGATTGCCATCCACAACAACCAGATGGCAACTCCCGTACTAATCAAAATCAAAGGAGCAACCCACCGGTACTTCATAAACGTTTCCAAAGCCCGACGATAGTAATGGATCATGCTATCGAAAAAAGGCTCGGTTTTACGATAAAACCAGTTATCGGTGACATTGCGTGTCAGTAACTTGGTTGAGATCATCGGCGTGAAAGTCAAAGCTACAAACGAAGAAATGATAACCGCACCGGTAATCACGATACTGAATTCCCGGAATAACCGACCGGTGGTTCCCTGCAAGAAAACGATGGGAAAGAACACCGCCACCAAAGCCACCGTTGTTGCAATGACGGCAAAGAAAATCTCATTCGATCCTTTGAAGCCGGCCTCTAAAGGTGACATGCCCTGTTCTATTTTAGCATAAATATTTTCCATGACGACAATGGCATCGTCTACCACCAATCCAATGGCCAGTACAATGGCCAACAATGTCAGGATGTTGATGGTAAAACCGGCGAGATACATCACAAAGAAAGCTCCGATCAGAGATACCGGGATCGCCAACACCGGAATAAGCGTCGTCCGCCAGTTACGCAGGAATAAGAAGATAATGAGCACAACGAGTATAAAAGCCTCGACTATGGTGTCTTTCACTTCGTTGATGGAACTACGGATAAATACTGTGTTATCGAACGCAATTCCTGCTTCCACATCATCGGGCAGGTCTTTTTCCAAATCGTCCATTACGGTATAAGCCCGGTCAACAATGTCGATGTAATTGGCTCCGGGCTGCGGAATAATCACACAAGTCACCATCGGCACTCCATTCCGCTTCATAATCGAACGGGTATCTTCAGCGTCCACTTCGGCAATCCCGATATCGCGGAAGCGCACTACTTTATCCCCGTCTTCTTTAATCGCCAGGTTATTAAAATCTTCTATCGTCATCAAACGTCCCAGGGTACGGATGGTCAATTCGGTGTTATCCCCTTCGATACGCCCGGAAGGCAATTCCACATTTTGTGAAGACACCGCCGCCTGAACGTCCATCGGAGTGATTCCGTATGCAGCCAGCAAAGACGGGTCCATGCGCAAACGAACGGAGTAGCGCTTTTCTCCCCAGATCGAAACGCTGCTGACACCGGCAATGGTTTGTAAACGTTCTTTGTAATATTGATCGGCATACATACTCAGGTCGATCAGCGAACGTTTGTCACTCCGTAAAGAAACCCCGAAAATAGGCTGTGCATCTGCATCGGCTTTGCTCACAGTGGGCGGATCCACATCTTTCGGCAAACGCCGCATTGCTCCGGACACTTTATCGCGTACGTCGTTGGCAGCGGTTTCCAGGTCGACTTCCAATTCGAATTCTACGGTGATAAAACTTCTTCCATCCCGGCTCGTACTGGTGAGCGAGCGGATACCCGGAATACCGTTGATCGCGGATTCCAAAGGCTCGGTAATCTGGGTTTCGATTACGTCCGCATTAGCTCCCGGGAAGCTGGTAGATACAGAAATAATGGGCGGATCCACACTCGGATAATCCCGTACACCTAAAAATACCAGACCGATGCATCCGATCAGAATAAGGATGATATTCATCACGGTAGCAAATACCGGCCGTTTTATACATGTTGACGATAAACTCATTTCTTATCACTTTTTCAGTGTAACCTGTACGCTCATTCCCTCCCGCAATTGCATAAGCCCACCGGTCAGAACGGTGTCTCCTACATTGATGCCGGATGTAACCTCGACATTTTTTTCATCCCGGCTTTCGGTTTCTACCGGCACACTGGCCGCTTTACCGTTTTTCACTACCCACATCCGTTTACCGTCCATCTCGGGCACTACCGCTTCGGTGGGGATCGCTATAAACTCGTTTTTTCCACCAAATACGAGATTTCCTTTGGCAAACATCCCTGGCATCAATTCCCGGTCGACATTCCGGAAACGGGCTCTGAGGTGAATCATCCGGTTTTTGACATCGATAAAAGGATCTACAGCATATACTTTTGCAGAGAAAAGTTTTTCATTTCCAGTCACTTTAAAATATACTTCCCGGCCTTCCAGATTGCTGTCAGCATATTTTTCAGGGATATTGAATTCGTATTTCAACACGGAATTATCGACGATGCGGGCGATCTGAGAGCTAGGCTGTACATAACTCCCTTCGCTGACGTAACGGAATCCCATTACCCCATCGAACGGAGCCCGGATTTCGGTCCGGCTGATTTTCACTCTCAGCAATTCGATGTCCGCTTCCAACATATTATAATCGGTCTGCAATTGATCGAAAGCCTCCCGGCTGATCGACTCGCGCTTAAGCAGGATACGCTGACGTTCGAGTTTCTCCGACAACAACTTTTTCTGAAATTCCGCCCGGGTCAACTGGGCCTGTAAATCGGCATCGTCGACTTTCAGTAACAACTGATCTTTTTTGACGAAGCTACCTTCCTGAAAGTAGATTGCGCGCACTTTTCCGACGATTTCCGCCACCAATTCGACTTCTTCGTTCGCCAATAAAGTTCCGTTCACCGAAATACCATTGGCTGTCATGGAATTTTTAGCTATGATGCCTGTAACAGGCAGGTTGCCCCGTACACCGCCTCCCTGCGCTTTCCCAGTCGTTGTTTCTGATGAATTTCCAAGACGCGGAATAACAATCCAGGCAGCAAGAGCCACAGGAAGAGCAATCTGTAATGATCTTTTTACGTATTTATTCATATCGTTCAATCAAGCGCACCTTAGGCGCATGGTTACTATTTCAAATTTACACCCACGCATTAGACAGCAGGCATCTTCTAAAGTTTATCAGGCCTCTGTTAAGAATATGTTAAAGCCATCTTTTCCGTCTGAATAACCAAAAACTCAATACAGAAAAGCTAACAGAAATCACAGCAATAATAAAAAACCCCACCGACTTTGTTCCAACCCGTTATGTACGTTCATTCCATGTTCTCAACTATTTGTTTGTCGCAAGTGGGTGGACTTAGTTTGGCTTCCGTTCGAAAATCCTTTATCATCTGTTCGTCTACATGCCAGGGAATATGGTTGAAAAACATTGTGAGAATACAATAATTGTCTTTTTATAAAAGAAGTTGAAGAAAACAATAGCCTCAGTAGCAACATGTTATTTGTTTATGGAGTATTTTAGTTAAAGCCGTATTTACAATGGTAAAGATAATATTTCTTTTCATCCGTAATCATGATATTTTTTCTGTTTTCCGTGTGATTTGTGCAATTTAAATCTATATAAATCGGTAAATGATCGCTATATCCACCGATATACCGGGGGCCCCGGTAGGTAGGGCAAGGCTTATTGCCGAAATAAGTTTTATCTTCTTCGAGCAAAAAAGCAGGAGCATATATCCGTAAACGCCGATCGGCTTTCCAGCCTCCTTTTCCAGCCAAGATGCCTTCAGAGAGAATCAAGTGATCGATGGTCTGCCAATTCCCCTTATAGCGGTAACTACCATAATTCTTTTTCAGCAAATAGTATCCGGTGTTGTAGAGATGTCCTTTACTCCATCGTTTATCCGAAGAGCGGGTTCCCAACACCTTTTGTGCCGGCGTGTTCGCTTTTCCGTTCAAATCACCCATGATGACGATAGCTGCTGCCGGATTCAGAGCAAAGATAGAATCCACCCGTTCCCGTACAGTTGCAGCCACCCGCTTCCGCCGCCATTCACTCTGTCTTTCCCCGCCGATCATGGAAGGGAAATGGCAAACGAAAAAATGAAACGTATCTTGTTGTAATACTCCTTTAGCATACAGAATATCCCGGGTTCGAATCGTCGTATCTTCCGGAAAAGACAAGCGATGAAAGGCCGAATCGAGTAAACGGAAACGATCTTTGCGGTATAAAAAAGCCACATCTATTCCCCGCCGGTCGGGTGAATCCTGGTGTACAATGCCGTAATTTCCTGCTGCCAATACGGTTTTACCGGTCAAATCTTTCAAAACACGTCGGTTTTCTACTTCCGCCAAACCAATAAAAACAGGCATCTCTCCTTCGCCGATTTCCTTCAGTACAGTGGAGATCTTTCGCAGTTTGTCTGTATACCGGGCACGCGTCCAATATTTCTTTCCCTGAGGTGTAAATTCTTCATCGGCCGTATCGGGGTCATCCGTTGTATCGAATAAATTTTCTACATTATAGAATACAATGCGACAAGGTTCCTGGGCAATTACTCTACCGCAGGAAAATAAAAATAACCAAAAAAAGATTTTCCACATAGCACACCTCAGTACCTGCCCTTATTCCTCTTTTTCCAGTGGCGTTGCCTGCAATTTTTCCCAATATTCGACAGCCCGTCTCAAATGAGGGATAACGATAGTCCCACCAACCACATCCGCCACGGCAAATACCTCAAATAATTCGGGTGTAGTGACTCCCTGTTCGTAACATTTTTCGAGGTGGTATTTGATACAATCGTCGCATCTCAGCACCATCGATGTCGCCAATCCCAGCATTTCCTTTACTTTGGCCGGGAGTGCACCATCCATATAAGTGTTGGTGTCAATGTTGTAAATCCGTTTGATCACTTTGTTATCAGCAGCCAGAATTTTTTCGTTCATCCGGGCCCGATATTCCCTGAATTGTTTTACCTGATCGTCCATTATCCGAAAAATTTAATAATATCGTTGACATTAGCCAGAATAAAGAGCCCAAAGATAAATATCATTCCGGCTACCTGGGCATATTCCATAAACTTCTCTCCAGGTTTGCGCCGAGTGATTACTTCATAGAGTAAAAACAGGACATGTCCGCCGTCCAAAGCCGGTATTGGAAGAATATTCACAACCGCCAGCATAATCGAAATCAAGGCTGTCAATCCCCAAAACGATTGCCAGTTCCAGTAACCGGGAAAAATATTAGCGATCGAAGCCATGCCCCCCACGGATTTATAGGCGGTATCCCCCTGAGAAAACAAGAGTTTTAATTGTTTTACATATGCACCGAGCTGATCCACACCCAATTTTACACCTGCCGGTACAGCTTCCATAAAAGTATACTCGCGTGTAGCATATTCAAAAGGATCCTGCAATAAGGGATAAATCCCGAATTTTCCGTCACCTTCCAGCAAAAAAGCGTATGTCAGTGTATCTGTCCCGCGCAATACCTGTGTTTCTACCCGCTTTCCTTTGTTTTGTTCCAGTACCCCGGTAAATTCGTCGTAAAAGCGAAATACCGTGCCGTTAACGGACAAAATTTTATCGCCTTCCCGCAAGCCGGCATCATAAGCAACCGAATAATCGCCGAATTTTCCGATTTCGATTCCGTTGACCGGATAACGTGGTGTCAGTAAAGGGTTCAGTTTAAAACTTTTGGAAGACATTTCCAGCAATTGGGTGACGAATGTCTCGGGAATATCGAGCGAAATTTCTTTTCCATCCCGGACAATCTGGAGGGTCTTCGGATGGTTGAGCAACATTTCCGGAATCACATCGTCGAAGCGCACAACTTCTTTCCGGTCGAGCGCAACAATCCGGTCGCCATCCTGCATACCCATATTTTTAAAGATCGTGTCACATACGACGCCATATTCTACATTCCGCATCGGCAAATATTTTTCTCCCCAGGTATACAGGATCCCGATATAAATAACAAAAGCCAGCAATACGTTCACCAATACCCCTCCCAACATGATCAGCAAACGTTGCCAAGCCGGTTTGGCCCGGAATTCCCAGGGTTGTGCCGGTTGTCTCATTTGCGCCGTATCCATCGATTCGTCGATCATACCGGCGATTTTAACATATCCCCCCAAGGGTAACCAGCCTATACCGTATTCTGTTTCTCCTTTTTTGAACTTAAACAAGGAAAACCAGGGATTGAAAAACATATAGAATTTCTCCACCCGGGTTTTAAATAATTTTGCAAATATGAAATGTCCGAATTCATGGAAAAGCACCAGAATGGAGAGACTCATAATAAACTGAACGACTTTTATAAAAATATCCATAGGTAATCGATCAAAATTAAACGTTAAACACCAAATTTTCCGCTATTTCCCGGCTCACCCGGTCGGTTTCGATATAATCCTCCAAAGAAGGACGCGGAATATAATTCACCCGCTGCATGGTTTCGCCGATCACGTCCGACATACCGGTGAAAGACAGCCTTTCCTGCAAGAAGGACGCGACAGCAATTTCATTGGCAGCATTCAGTATACAGGGCATGTTTCCTCCTTGTTGCATGGCTTCGTAAGCCAATTCCAGGTTCCGGAAAGTTTTCCGGTCAGGCTCTTCAAAAGTCAAGGAATGACAAAGCCGGAAATCCACCCGTCCGAAATCCGCTTCTACCCGTTCGGGAAAAGTAAGGGCATATTGGATAGGGAGGCGCATATCGGGAACCCCTAACTGGGCTTTGATACAGCCATCGGAGAATTGTACCATTGAATGAACGATGGACTGCGGATGGACCACTACTTCGATTTGCCCGGGATTCATGCCGAACAACCATTTGGCTTCGATGACTTCGAATCCTTTATTCATCATTGAAGCGGAATCGATTGTCACTTTAGCCCCCATATTCCAGTTGGGATGGCGCAAGGCATCGGCAGGTTTTACCTTTTCAAGGAAAGCCGTATCTTTTCCGCGGAACGGCCCACCGGAGGCTGTCAGAATGAGCTTTTCGGCCCGACTCCGGCTTTCCCCCATCAAACACTGAAAGATGGCGGAATGTTCCGAATCGACCGGCAGGATAGCCACTTTGTGCTCTGTGATGAGGCGATTGATCAATTCCCCGGCAACCACCAGGGTTTCTTTATTCGCCAGCGCGATCGTTTTTCCGGCCTTTATCGCCTCAATCGTGGGAATCAAACCGCTGTATCCGACCATCGCCGTGACTACCAGATCGACATTCGATAGCGTAACAACCTGAGCAATAGCTTCTGCGCCGGCATAAACTTTGATATCTTCGTGTTGTAAAGCATCCCGAAGTTCCGGGTATTTTTCTTCGTTGGCAATCACCACGCTATCGGGGTGGAATTTCAACGCCTGTTGTACCAATAATTCTACCTGGTTATTGGCAGTCAGTACTTCTGCCCGAAAACGGTCGGGATGGGCTTCGATCACTTGTAAGGTTTGCGTCCCAATCGACCCTGTCGAACCCAATATCGCAATATTTTTCATTTTTTCTTTAATCAATCATTTGAATTTAATAAAATCTTCAGGATTCAAAGGATTGCCTGCACGCCACAACTCAAAATGAAGATGCGGCCCGCTGGATTCTTCTCCAGTATTT
>JAETOX010000337.1 GCA_021771575.1 Bacteroides sp.
TTCGATAATTCCTCTAAATAAATTCCGGTTTTTTGCTTGTGAATTTCTTCTTTAATGCTATGCCGAGTAGTAAAATAAGTTACTATAAATCCTATAATTGTTACAACAGCCGGAACAACCATATTTAAATAATCAAACATAAAATCCCTCCCTACATTTATTATAGAATCGTAGTCACCACAAGTAAAGAAAAAGAAGAAAATGTTTTGCTTTTTAGGCGTATTCGGTTTATAATAAGGTTGTAAGGAAAAGCCGTTATGTGAGCAATTAAAATGTCACATAACTTAATACGGAGGGTTAAGTCGATGAAAGGACAGGACAACCGAAAATACGCCATCTATTCCAGAAAATCAAAATTCACCGGCAAGGGCGAAAGTATTGAAAACCAAATTGAACTTTGCCGTCAACATATCAAGCTCCACCATGACAATGTAACGGAAGAGGATATCCTCATTTTTGAGGACGAGGGATTCTCCGGCGGGAACGTCAACCGTCCACAGTTTCAGGCTATGATGAAGCAAATCCGGGCGAATCAGATTCAGGCTGTGGTCTGTTACCGTTTAGACCGTATCAGCCGTAATGTGGGAGACTTCGCCAAGCTCAAGGACGAATTTGATTACTATAATGTGGAGTTCACTTCAATCCGGGACGATTTTGACACCACTTCCCCCAGCGGCAGAGCCATGATGATGATGGTTTCCGTCTTTGCACAGTTGGAACGGGAAACCACCGCAGAACGTATCCGGGACAACATGCACGAGCTTGCTAAATCTGGACGTTGGTTAGGCGGCACAACGCCGACCGGCTCTAAAAGTACGCAGATTGTCGGAAGCGTTACGGTGGACGGTAAAGAGCGAAAAGCCTACAAACTGGACATCATCAAAGAAGAAGCGGAGATTATCAGGCTGATTTTTTCAAAATTTATAGAAACCAATTCCCTCACCAAAACTGATACTTATTTGTTGCAGAACAACGTCACCACAAAAAACGGGAAGAATTTTACCCGCTTTTCCATTCGCTCCATTCTGCAAAATCCGGTTTACATGATAGCCGACCAGAACGCATGGGCGTATTTTGACAGCTTAGGCGTGGAGATTTACGCCGAACAATCAGAGTTTGACGGTAAGCATGGCATTATGGCTTACAATAAGACGATTCAAAAATCCGGCAAGTCCAACCAAATGCGGGATATGGACGAATGGATTGT
>JAETOX010000338.1 GCA_021771575.1 Bacteroides sp.
AATACCTTGCGTTGTCATTTCTACTTCTTGAATAGTGCCGTCCGGATTGAAGGTAATAGGTTCCAAACATGCCTTGCGCATCATTGCTCCTCCGTGCGTAGGCCGATGGTAGGCAATATACCATTGACCGTCCACTTCAAAGATACAACCATGATTATTGACTATCCTCCGATTGCTGCCCCAATTGTCGATGATAACTCCTCGATAGGTGTACGGTCCGAAAGGAGAAGTTGCTGTTGCATAGTTTAATGTTGCACAATTAGATTCTCCGTGCCGTTGGTGCCCCCCATATATATAATAATAAATTCCGTTTCGTTTCCGAACAGAACTTGCTTCATTAAAAGCATGCTCCTCATACGTCAGCAAACTGTCGTGCACGGCTCCCTCAATCGTCAGCATATCCTTGCTCAATTTAGCTCCTTTCGCATACCCTTGCCCCCAGAACAGATACCCCTGTCCGTCATCGTCAATGAAAACCGACGGGTCGATTCCGCTGATACCTTCGATTTTCATACCCTCTTTAAAGGGGCCATACGGAGAGGAAGACACAGCCACACCTTCGTCCTCACCACCTCCCTCCAAACAATAATACAGGTAATATTTCCCGTTATGATAAATACAATCCGGAGCATACAGCGTTCGGTCAGTATAATTCGTTTGTTTCCCTTTACCGGTAGTCGCAAACGACATCTGCTCCACATTCCAATGAATCAGGTCGGAAGTAGACAATACATTATAAGAATGGGAACACCAAACATGTCCGGGTTCATCACGTGAACCGTACACATAAATCCTACCGTCAGGCATTGGTCGGACTTCTGGATCCGCAATATATAACCCGGGAGGAGAAATCGGATTCAACATCCTGTCCGCCGTTATTCCTGTTTCGTTTTTTTTCTGATTAGAAGTACAAGCTACTAGCGCTACCAGTAAAAAAGAGCACCCGATTCCTAAAAATATCTTTTTTTTCATCGTAACACGTATTTATTTGTTTCTACTGTTTTTCTTGATTCTATACATCAATATCGTCCTCAGACTTCCTTCGTTTATAGATTTCATATCAATCATTTAGGCCAGACTTTCCATTCCTGCGCACCGCTTTTCTCCACCTCTATCGGTCCCGGGTAAGGATGCACAGCATTCCGCTTATTTACCAAATAGTCCTTGTCGATGGCAATGGGACTATCATCCGGATTCACAAATGCT
>JAETOX010000086.1 GCA_021771575.1 Bacteroides sp.
AGGCGACAAGGCTCAATTCAAAAATATAGCCAATTCGACTTCCACTCCGATGTCCTCTCGTTTTGTGCAGAAAGACAATTCATTGAGTTTGGAATCTTTGCGGGTAGGATATGAATTTGATTCAGAGTTGGTCCGCAAATGGGGGCTTGGGTCGTTGCGTTTGAATGCTTATATGAACGATATTTTCCGGTTATCGACCATCCGGCAGGAACGGGGAACATCTTATCCTTTCGCGCGTAGTGTATCGTTCGCTCTTTCATTAACTTTATAAATTCAATGTTATGAGAAAATATATAATCGTTTTTCCGTTTCTGTTGAGCTGTATATTATGGTGCAGCTGTACTGATTGGTTAGATTATAAACCTAATGATAAACAGAGTGAGGAACAGCAGTTTTCTTCCAAGGAAGGATTCCATGCTGCAGTTAATGGTGTGTACAACCGCATGTCGGGAAATTCGCTTTACGGCAAATACCTGAGTTACGATATGATCGATATTTTGGGGCAATATTATGCAGTGGAGCAATTGGACGAAAGTGATTATTACAAATATTTGCGGGCTTTGACAAAGTGGGAGTATTCGGATGAAACGGTGACCAATGTGTTGAGTAGCATTTGGAACGAGGCCTATTCAACGATTATGAATATCAATGTTGTTCTGAAGAATATTGAAGAGGACTTTATCGGGAATAAGATATTGCCTGAGCAGGAATACAAAATGCTAAAAGGGGAAATGTTAGCGGCCCGCGCTATGCTGCATTTGGATATGTTGCGTTTGTTCGGACCGATCATGGCAAAAAATCCGGACGGACGCGGTATTCCTTATAATGAGAGTTCAGAGCCGCAAATTCTTACTATTTTGCCTGCCGGTACGGTATTGAACAGCTACATTATCCGTGATTTGACAGAGGCCGAGGCTTTGCTACTGGTGTCCGATCCGGTACTGACCGAAGGCCCCCGGGCAGAATATGATTTTGTGAATATGGATAATTCCATGCGCTACCGTCAGCTGCGTCTGAATTACTATGCCACCGTGTTGTTGACAGCCCGGGCTTACCTGTGGGGAGGTGATTACAATAACGCTTTGACTGAAGCACGCAAATTGACTGACGATCCGCAGGTCAGGGCATTTTTCCCGGTAGTGGAGTCAGGTAAATTGTTAGGAAACAGTTCCGACCCGGACCGGATGTTTTCAACTGAATGTTTGTTCGGCTATTATAATAAAAACCGGGGGTTGATTTACGACTATTCGTTTGGAGGAGGCAACACTGGTAAGGCCTTGTTGATGCCCCGCGCCGGATATGTGGATGGTATTTTGTTCTATAAATATGGAGGATATTGGGTTGGAGACTGGCGCTTTCAGTCACAATGGACTGCCGGAACCACCTTGGAGGGAAATGCGAGCTATCAAATGATAAAATTCAAGGAGATCACCGATTCAAGAAGAGATGAGGTGCTGGATAACAAAGACGAAGACCTATTGTTACAGACCCAGAAATTTTACGGTTCTTTTTGTTCGCTGCTCAAACTGAGCGAGGCTTATTATATCGCAGCGGAATGTCTGGGGACAACAGGTTCTGAGGTATACGACCTTCCGACTGCATGGAACTATATGAACCGGATGTTTGCTGACAGAGGAACTTATGATTGGGGAACAGGAAATTCAGAAGCGTTTTTACAGGATTGGCTGACCCTGGAATATATCCGTGAATTTGTCGGTGAAGGCCAAAAGTTCTTTTTCTTTAAACGCCGGAATATGGGATTTGATAATGATTACAACGGCTGTAAAGAAGTAAAGGTGCAGACTAGTCCCGGTTTCCCGGCTTTTGGTATCCCCCCCTCATACGACTACACAGATAAAGCAACCGACGAGGAGAAGGAAAAACGTTTTGTGCTTCCGTTGCCGAAAAATGAATTGGATAACCGTTAAATGAAAACCAGTATGAATAGAATAAATAAATGGATATGGGCTGTTATCATGGCGGGTGCGTGTATGGCCTGTCAGAAAGAAGAAGTTGGTCTGTACGACCGTAAGGACAGCAAAATATATTTTCAGACGCAATATTTTTCGGGAAATAATGGTGCCGAAGGATATACGACAAGCACCAATTTCTCGTTTGTCGATTATAATGCGGTTTATACGTCGGTGGTATTCAACGCCAAAGTGAAGTTGCTGGGTGAGTTGAAAGATTACGACCGGGCGTTGAAAGTAGTTGTCGATGAGGAACGGACAACGATGACTCCTTATGATGCGGAAACGAATCCCGAAGGAGGATATGTGATGGATTTCGATACGTTGAAAATAAAGGCCTGGGCTAACGAAGGGATCGTCGGTGTCCGTTTTATGCGGAATGCATCGATAAAAAAACAAGAGGATACTTTGGTCTTAAAGTTAGTGGCGAATGAACATTTCGATTTGTTGGATGAATACAAATCCAGCAATGTTTGGAATAATACGACGGCAGATACCATCGACGGTACTCGTTTTACTTTTCGGATTAGTGAAATCTATACTCAGCCGAATCGCTGGAATGAAGTTCAGGCGGATAATTATTTCGGGAAATGGAATCCCACCCGATATGTTTTTATCAATGGATTATTCGGCTTTAAAACAGATGATTGGAAATGGGCTACCGGGAAGATCAGTAAAGGAAGGATGTCTTTTTATGCCCGTGAATTGCAAAAGGAGTTGCAGCAACGGGCAGATGACGGTAAGCCGGTATATGACGAAGACGGTTCGTATATGCAGTTGCCTGAGGCTTACCGTGTGGATTACTCGAATGTTGTTTTAAAACCTTAAAATGCAGGAAAAATGAATATATTGAAAATTTCACGTCTGCTTATATTATGGGCTTGTCTGTTTGTGATGAGCTGTGCGGAGGATAAAGGAAATTATAACTATGATGATAAAGCGATCATTTTTATCGAAAACATTTCGCAGATGGTTTCGGTATTGGCCAATGCGGAATATATCGATTTGAAACCGGTGGTTACTTCCAGTATTGAGGGAACAATTGATGATCAGAATACGAATTTTGAATTTTGTTATCAACGGAAAAATTCAGAAGGCAAGTGGGTGGAAGTAGGCGATAAAAAAGACCTTTATATGTTGGCAGCTTTGGATGCCGGTACGCACTCTTTTCTTTTTTCAGTTACCGATAAACGAACAAAAGTAAAGACTTTAAGATTGTTTTATGTCAATGCGACAACCGTTACTTCGGATGGCTGGATGTTGCTGTGTAATGAAGGTCCGGAAGAAAGAGTCCGTTTGGATATGTTGGCACAAATTTCGATTGACCGGATTGTTCCGGCCTACGATGTAATCCAGCGGGAAGAAGGCATGCCGGAACAGTATCACGCTGCAAATATAGGCTTCTATTCTACCAATGGTTCGGTTGGTAACCGGATTATTGCGATGTCCGAAGATGCGGCCTACTGGTTACAGACAGCATCTAAAACAGGCGGTGAATTTTTGAACCTGACAAATGCCAGTGAATTGAAAGCATCGATGTTTTTGACCACTCCCGACGATCATATCGTAAATTTTGTAACAGTACCTAGTGATGTCCCCTATAAAGCCAATCATGATGCCGTAATCTGTGTATCCCGGGAAGGGAATGCCTATGCCTGGAATACCGTGCTAGAAGACACGGGATTCGAATATCCGATCAATACTTCGCATCGGGGCGGAACACCTGAATACCGGGTAGCTCCTTATGTCGGGACAACCTTGAAAAGGCCGTTGTCATCTAAATTTGGTATTGCCTTGTTGTTCGATACCGACAATCATCGTTTTGTTTATTGGAGCGGTGAAGGGGGAAGTGACGATAACAAACAGGTGTTGCATTCTTTGGAAGATCCGGAAAATAAAAAGTTCAGTTATCAGACGGGCAATATGGATCTGGTATGTATGCTCAATACTGCTTTTTCTGAAGGTACGGTGTATTGTATTATGAAGGAAGGCAACAAACGCCATATTTATGAGGTCAACTTAGGAAGCGAAGAAATCAGACAAACTGCCTGTCACCTGGATATTACGGCTGAACATTTTGCTGAGGCTACTTGTTTTGCCGCCAGTTCTCAGTATTATGTGATTTATTACGCTTATGGCAATAAAGTCTATGCTTATAATCTGGGTAATAAGACTTGCAAACCGGTGCTTACTTTGGATGATGAGGAAATCACCTGTCTGAAATTCAACCGTTACGACTTTCCGTGGGGAGTTGTTCAATTGTGTTCAAAATATCAAGAATTGATTCCTATTTATCAAGAGCGGGAAAATCAGTTAATCGTCGGTTCTTATAAGAATGCCGCTACGGATAATAATGGAGGCATGCTGCGTTTTTATAATATCAATGAATCGGGAATGGGCTTGACTTTAAACCCGGGTTGGGAATATTCCGGATATGCTAAAATCAAGGATATACGCTACAAAGAGGCTCGATAAAAAATTGGTTTTATGTGGTGAAGAGAGTAAATGTCTGAGTCGATTCAGACAGCTCTCTTTTCAGTAGAAGCAGGAGGCTTTCTTTTTGAAATTCAAAAAGAAAGCCTCCATTGTTTCAGACCAGTTCGTTATATTTGTTTTGTTCAACACCATCATATACAATCCGATCATCAGGGGTAAGTTCAATTATACAATATAGCAGACCGCCTTGATGTAAATAGAATGCTCAGCAAAGATGGAAGCATAAGGATGGAATATAAAAGGAAAAGAAAAAAGAAAAGTCCGGAAAATCACTTATCTTTATCGGCTCTAAATAAAAAACAGGAAAAATGAAGTCATTAAAAATAATTACGACACCTTTACTACTTGTAGTTCTGTTCTTTACGCTGACATCCTGCCAGCATAAACGGGAAAACCAACGCCTGGTCAGTGTCAGCATCTTACCCCAGAAATATTTTATCGAACGCATCGCCGGCGATTATCTGCAAATAAATGTCATGATTCCTCCCGGCATGAATCCGGCGACTTGTGATTTAAATTCCGGCCAGTTGAAAAAGCTGTACGACAGCGACCTTTGTTTTACTATCGGCAATCTGCCTTTCGAACTTACTCACCTTTACCCGACAGTGAAAAATCTGCCCCATCTCCGGGTGGTCAATCACTCCGAAAATATAAAGCTTCTGAGCGGCGGTTGCGGTCATGGCCACGATGCCGGCCACGAACACGGAGGAGTGGACCCGCATATCTGGCTATCTCCCCGATATGCCCGCCAGATGGCAGACACCATTTATGAAGTCCTGAGCAAACAGTATCCGGACCAGCAAGAGACATTCGAGACCAACTACCGGGCATTTATCGGGGAGATTGACAGCCTGGCCACTCGTGCCGCCCAGGTGTTGGGAAATAAGAAAGACAAAGTATTCCTCATTTATCATCCGGCATTGACTTATTGGGCTGCAGACTATGGTATGGAACAAATTTCCATCGAAGACGAAGGGAAAGAACCCCATCCTTCCCACCTGAAGAAGATCATCGATACGGCGAGGGAAAAACATATCCATATTATTTTCATCCAAAGCCAGTTTGATGCCGGTAGCGCCGAATCGGTAGCCCGGCAAATCGGAGGTCAGGTAATGTCGTTTGATCCGCTGGCCGAAAACTGGACGGCAGAACTCCACCGCCTGATCGGTATCTTCGACGAATATCTGGAAAACGCGACTTATGAATAATTCCCCGAAACCTATCCTGGAACTGAAAAACATCGATGCCGGTTACGACCGTCAGACGGTGTTGCATGGGGTGAACCTGGCTATTTACGACCACGATTTTATCGGCATTATCGGGCCAAACGGAGGAGGGAAAACCACTCTGCTGAAAGTGATCCTCGGTTTATTGAAACCTTTCAGCGGAGAAATCATTTATCCGGCATGCCGGCAAAATCTTTTCGGCTATCTGCCCCAGAACAGCCGTTTCGATCAGCGTTTTCCGATCGATGTCACCGAAGTTGTTTTATCGGGCCTGATGTCGGAAAAAGGCCTTTATCGCTCTTATACCCGTTCGGATAAACAAAAAGCCTGGGAGTTGTTGGAGAAATACGGGATGGGAGCTTATAAGAAAACACCGATCGGAGATTTATCGGGAGGACAAATGCAACGGGTATTCTTGTGCCGGGCGATTATTTCCTCTCCCCGGATTCTCATTCTGGACGAGCCCACCACTTATGTCGACAGTAATTTCGAAAAAGAATTTTACCCCATATTGGAGGAACTGAATAAAACGCTCAGCATTGTGATGGTGTCGCACGACCTCGGCACGATTTGTTCGTATGTCAAAAGTATTGCCTGTGTTAACCGGGAATTGCATTACCACCATTCCAATCTTATCACACCGGAACAGTTGCAGTCCTATCATTGTCCTATCGAACTCATCACACACGGACGGGTGCCACACCGGGTGCTGAAAGATCACGAAAGTAGCCACCTTTAAATTTATCTTTTCCATGCTCGATCTTTTAAGATATGATTTTTTCCAGAATGCCCTGATCAGTACTTTATTGATTGGAGTGAGTTGCGGGTTGGTCGGTACCTATATTGTAGCGAAACGAATGGTGTTTATCAGTGGCGGCATTACCCATGCTTCTTTCGGAGGTTTGGGTTTATCGTATTTTCTGGGTTTTTCGCCGATACTGGGCGCTACCGTTTTTGCCGTTTTATCGGCACTGGGTATTTTTTTCCTGTCGGACAATAAAAAATTGCGCGAAGATTCGCTGATCGGGATTTTCTGGTCGGCCGGTATGGCCATCGGCATTTTGTTTATCTACCTGACCCCGGGCTATGCCCCGAACCTGATGTCTTACCTTTTCGGTAATATCCTCACCGTCACGAGGGAGCAGATTGTTTTGTCGGCAATCTTATTTGTCCTGATCATTGTCTTTTTCGTCCGTTTTTACCGGCCTCTTTTTTATATCGCTTTCGACAAAGAATATAGCCGGACCCACAATGTGCATGTCAATATGATCGATATAACGATCACGCTGATCATCGCTTTATGTATCGTGCTTTGTCTGAAACTGGCGGGGATCATTCTCGTCATCTCTTACCTGACTATTCCGCAGGCAATCGCCGGACTGTTTTATAAAAATTTCAAACAACAATTGATCGCTTCCGCCCTGATCAGTACCTCAGGATCGACAATCGGACTTTTTATCTCCGCTTTCCTGAATATCCCGACGGGGGCCACCATTGTCATCTGTTTTCTGCTGATTTTTATCCTGGGATGGGGGCTAAAAAAAGTAGCCAGGTGATCAGTATTCCCGTTCCAGCCAACGGGAAAAGAACACGTCATAAACCCGATAGACGATACCCCCTTTGTCCACGGATTCTAATAACAACTCTTTATCGACCAAAGCTTTTACTAATCTTCGGGCATTCGCCGGAGTTCCAATGTTGTATTTTCCGATAAATCGCTGTGCAGAAATTTGCCTGACCTCTCTTTCTTTAGCCACAGCTATTAAAAAATTCCACTGTATCGGAGTCAATAGCTGACGATATTGAAGGAAAGCGGGTTCAGTCCATTCCAGGATATCAGCACACGCCTTTTTCACATGTTCTATAGTAATGGTATATTCATCCATAGCAAATACCCGGTTGCATAAACTCTGGGTATAAAAAGTATGCGTATCGCTCCAATCCAATATCTCATAAACAGCTTCCCGCCTGATTTCCTTTCCATATTCTTCAAACAAACGAATGATGAAAGAAGCATATCTTTCCCGGTCTATTTTATCCACAGTCAGATATTGTGTACTGGCAAAAAAAGGTCTATTGGCATTTGAAAACATTTCCAGCATAAGAGTTCGCCGGCTACCACTGAAAATAAAATGAATATTTTTAAGCCGTTGTATACAAGTCCTTAATAAAAATTCTATATTTTTTTCCGGGTATTCCGTTATCTGTTGAAATTCATCGATAGCCAAAACAATCGGCACATCCTGCCTATCCAAAAAGTCCAGAAGTCCTTTCAATGTATTTTCTCTTTCCTGGGGAGAATGAAATACAATTTGTATCTGAGGCTCGCCCGTTAATGCATCATACCCGATCAAAGGACGTAACCCTTTCAAAAAATACATAAACCGTTTCCCTATGTTTGTCTTCTCCGGAAATTTTAACAAAATAGCTTCAGCCAACATACGAATAAAATCTTCCACCCCACGGGAAGCATATATATCCACATATAAGCACTCCCCCCATTTCTTTGCTTTTAAATCATCGAAAAAGCGCAATATCAATCCCGTTTTTCCAATGCGTCGGGGAGATATCAGGGTTGTATCTATTCCATTAGTTATATTTTCGTATAACACCCTAAGCTCATTTTCCCGATCACAAAAGAATTCTTTCGCCAGATAACCTTTCAATAAAAATGGATTCTTCACTCTTCTCATTTCGATTTCATTTTTCACAAAGATACGAAAATACTTTTACTATCTATTTTAGATAATCTATTTCAGATAATCTATAGTGGAAACAGATTCCGACTTCTATGGCGTATATTCACTACGAAAAGTTATATATACAAGAGTCGAGGCCCCCGGTTATCCCCGACTCTTGCGCTTATATTTTCCAGTAAACAGATGAAAACCGATCTTTATAAACCCAACTGCCCTAACTGCCTTTCCAGTTCGTCACCGCTATGTCCGGAGAATACGATTTTTCCGTTTGGCCCGACCAGCAGGAAGGTGGGAATCCCGCGTATGGCATACAGCGGCCCCAGCGCTTTGCGCAAAGCGGGAGTGGCACAGCATTGCGGCCAGCGCAGTTTTTCTTCGTCCATGGCTTTGCGCCAATCTTTATCTTTTTTATCGAGGGAAACACTGATAAATTCCACGCCGGAGCCATAGGCGTCAAACATCTTGCACAAATGCGGGAAACTGGCACGACACGGAGTACACCAGGATGCCCAGAAATCAATCAGCAGATAACGGTGTGGCGAAATAAGCGCTTTCAGATCGAGGGTATCTCCGGCCGGTGTGCACACTTTTCCTCCGTCAAAGTTTTTTCCCTGCACATAGTCGGCGGCATCGGCCCAGGTTTCTCGGAAAGAACGCAATGCGGCGGTGGTGTCGGCATAGCCGGCAAAAAGAGCCGTCACTTGATCGAGATAGGCCTGATCGTAAGTGAAAGGGTCGCGTTCAAGTTCCCGGGCCAGATAGAGATTGACCGCCAGGTTGCGCTGCGAAGCAATGTAGGCCCATATCTGCTTGGTCAACTCGTCTTCCCGGAGTTGGAGCGCCTGCCGATCGTCCGGACGTCCGTGTTCCATATACTCCTTTTCGAGGCGCCGGATCTCCGCTTGCAGGTCCATGGTCTGCCGGCGGAAACGGTCGAAGGACTCATGGCTGGGTGAACCTTTCAGCCTGTAATTGTTCTCGCGGCGGATGTCATACTGCCAGAACGACTGCGGCAGGCTGTCGATATGTGGCGTAACAAAGGTCAGGTCTCCATTCTCGACAAAAAAATGGGCCTGATTGTATTTCGCCGCTTCTTTCCCCTTCATCCCCCGGCGTTCGATTATCCCGGCATTGTTCATGCTCAGGGTGGCAGCCATAGGTTCTGGCACACTTCCGATGAGCTCAAAGCGTCCGCCAACAACATAGCCTTTCACCGGCTCTGCACCCGGCCCGTCAAAACGCAGTTTCACCTCGGTGCTGTCCATCGCTCCGGGTACTGTACCACACAATATAAAATGATCTGCCGGCACCCTATTGCAAGCTACCACACCCGGCAAAAGCAATAATAAATAAGCTAATTTCATACGATTACAATTTTAAAATTCAACCATTATTATGATGGAGAATCCTGTTTTGATGATAATTACCTTCACTATGTCACGCTATTTCTCTTTGCCATTCCAGCAAGAACGCGTTGTCATAAAGGCGCAATTTAAATGTAGATCACCCCCAAGACTTCACTCATGAGAGGCGGCATATTAGCACCTGTGCCAGTATTTGCGGATCATCAGTGGAAAGGACTAACCGCCCTTCCGGATCGATGAGGACGAAGTTAGGAATGGAGGTCACGTTGTAGTATTTAGAGATGTCGTAGCGGCTCTGCTCAGTCACGGAACGCAACTGGGGCCATTCGGTCAGTTTTTCCTCGCGGACAGCCCGTTTCCAGGCAGCCACTTTGTCATCGCAGGAGACGCTGACGACAGCCAGGCGCCCGTCATATTGCCGGAACAGTTCTTTCACCTGCGGCAGGGCAGCCCGGCACGGTCCGCACCACGAAGCCCAGAAGTCGACAAGCGTATACCGTCCGGCAGGAACATAGGCGGCCAATGAGGCGGTATCGCCTTCCAACGTTTCCAACGGGAGATTGCCGAAGCGGACGCCACGGGCCAGCTGACGGGCGCGCTTGATGCGGCGGAAGAGGCGCGCGGAACGCGCCGTATCGGCCGTAACCTCTCCCACCACCAAAACTATCGAATCCAATTGTCCCGAGGTCAGCCCAAAATCCCCAGCATCCTTCACTATGGCATCGGCCACCAAAAGAGAGACCGCCGACTGCGGGTAGTTCTGAATAAAGCGCAGGCGGGCATTCCGAACCTCCGCGCGGGCAGCCGTCAGCAACGGATATTGTTCGGCATACAGGCGGGCGTATTCGTCCGGCTTATACCTGAACCGATAGAAGCGCATTTCCGATAATTTATCATCCGGCACATGGGCGGCCAGTTCCAAGGGCAGGAGGGCGCGACGATAAGCGTTGAACTCCTCTTGCAGCCGGCTGCCCGTGACATAGTGCCGCTCGTCGGCGCAAGGCATGCTGTGAAATACATAGCCGATGCTATCGACATGAGGCGCTTCGAGTGTGAGACGGGAATTATCCAGAAACACCCAGGTCTTGTAAGTCTGCACATCTTTCTTTTTAGTCACCAACGGACGGTTGGAAACCTCCAGCTCGCAAAACGTCGGCGCCCCGACGCTTCCCCGCAATTCGAACCGACCATTGTGTACGGTATCCGACACCAGCACCACGGCTTTCTTCTTCTCGATGTTCCGCAATTTGACGGTCATGCCGTCTTGCAGTCCCGGCATACTGCCCTTTACCACATACTCATCCGCCCGGCCGGCACAGGCTCCGCATAACAGTAAGGCTGTTATGATGAAATTATTTTTATTCATTTCTATTCGTTTTCTATCAGCAAAACTCAATAAATAAAGTCTGCAAAGTCTTTCCACTCTTACAAGCGTCCTCAACTTCGCAGACTTTACCCCTCTACACACACAATATCTTAATCCCTGGCATCCCGGACGTAGCGGACACTCATTTTTTTGGGGCAGGTCCCGGCGTCGGAATAAAGCACATCGTCCACCGCAATCTGTACCCGGCATATTTCAGGAGAATTGTAACGCAGCGTACGACACCAGGCCACACGTCCCGCGTCATAATTGCTTTCGACAGTCGTAGCGGTCCAATAATAGCCATACTCACGCATCCGTTCCAACTCGTAGCATACCGAAGTTATTCTGGTCACAGCGACCCAGCCCCCCATCAGGAAGTTCAGATTTGTCCCGGTGGAATCCTGTTGGAGTAAGGTGCCGACAGGCGCACCCCGCCAGTCCCGGCCACTGGCCTCGACGGCAGACATTCCCAGGGCTTCCTCTAATTTCCGCCAGTCTTCATCGGAGGGTAGCCGCCATCCTTCCCCGTCCAGCATATTCACATTCTCCAAAGCTTCGTCATAAGAATACAGGTTGCCGTAAATTTCATAATCCTCTTCGGCAGAAGCCGGTGTATCCGGTACATCCCAATACTCTTCATCTTCTACATCATAATACGGTTCCCCGCCACGAAAATTCGTAGCCAACCAATCCAAACCGCCGAAACGCACCCATTTATATACGTTGCCGTCCGTATCTGTAACGGTTCCTGTTTTTTCGGGATACATCACCGGTATATTATCGTCGTCGTCATCGCATCCAGCAACAAAGGCGGATACGGTCAAAAGCAATAAATAAACGATCTTTTTCATATTTTATTCCCCCCTGTTAAATTTATATCCATGATCCTCGATGATATTTCTCAAAATCTCATACTTTCTCAACACTTTGGCATAGCCGGCATAGTATTCCTCGAATGGTTCATCTTCTTCCCAATAAAAAAGAGCATCCATATAATTCTCGAAATCCTCCTCCTGTTCTTCGAAAAAACTGCCTGATGGACCACCTATAAATCCCAGTTCCAACAACTGTTCATTGGTTGGCTTTTTCGACCATCCCAACTCCTCAGCATAAGTTGTATAGTATTCGTCATAGTAGGGCGCACAAAAAGCATAAAACTCTTCCAATGCCTCTTTGTCCCAACTATTGATCTTACTGATAATCATATCATAAAATAAGTCCGTACTCCACTCGGCAA
>JAETOX010000087.1 GCA_021771575.1 Bacteroides sp.
CCCCCTAGGATTGACAAACACAGCAAGTCCATCCAGTGTGTGAGAAACAAGACATTCTGCGGAAATAGCTCAGTCGATAGAGCACTAGCCTTCCAAGCTGGGGGTCGCGGGTTTGAGTCCCGTTTTCCGCTCTCTGAATGAGGTAGTTATGAAAGTAGCTACCTTTTTTCTTTTCCTGTTTTTCGTGGTCTTTAACAGTAGAGTTAAACCGGAAATTAGGGTATTTACTGACACCGGGGGCCGGGAATCCTCCTCTTTCAAACAGTATCATACTAAAAATGAAAGTCTGCATTTCACTACATCACATCTAACGAAAGAAGCAGAAAGAAAAAACGAATTAAAATTATTTCGTAAATTTGGCACACATAAAACCGAAATCTCCAGTCAGGTTACAAAAGAATCATGACACATATCAGATCTCACGCAGTGGACAGGAATCAGGAACGAACAGAAAAGCCCAAAAACAAAGATTATAGCCTGACAACCGGGAATATACCACTCGACATGCTGTGGTTTGCAGTCCCCATGATCTTAGGGAATTTATTACAGCAATTCTACAACATCGCCGATACATTGATTGTGGGACAATTTTTGGGGGCAAATGCACTGGCAGCAGTGGGTTCGGCCTACACCCTGATGATTTTTTTGACCTCGGTCATTTTAGGACTATGCATGGGAAGTGGAGCCATCTTTTCAATTCAGTACGGGGCCAGAGATAAGCAAGCACTGAAACGCAGTATTTACGTTTCCCTGATATTGATCGGTTTGGTGACATTAGTGCTGAACACGATCGTTTTCGTTTGGATCGATCCCATCCTGAAATTACTGCAAATACCTACCGAAATATACGCTCTGACACGTGATTATCTATGGACAATCTTTGGAGGCATCGGCTTTACCTTTCTTTATAATTATTATGCCTCCCTGCTCCGTGCCATCGGCAATTCCATTTCGCCTTTGTGGTTCCTGGCCATTGCAGTGATTCTCAATATCGTCCTCGATCTAGTATTTATTCTGTCGTTCGGCTGGGGAGTACGTGGAGCAGCACTAGCCACCGTAATAGCCCAGGCGGTCTCCGGCATAGGGCTTTGTCTCTATACCCTCTGTCGTTTTCCAGAATTACGGATCGGACGCAAAGACATGCAGCTGAAACGAACTACACTGAAAGAAATTACCCTTTATTCGGCACTGACCTGTGCCCAACAATCAGTGATGAATTTTGGCATTCTGATGGTACAAGGCCTGATCAATAGCTTCGGAACGTCTGTTATGGCCGCTTTTGCCGCAGCCGTAAAGATCGATTCCTTCGCTTATATGCCCGTACAGGATTTCGGTAATGCTTTTTCTACCTTCATTGCCCAGAATTTCGGTGCCGGCCGGCAAGAACGCGTCCGACAAGGAATACGCATCGCCCTTATAGCCACTTTTATTTTCTGTATTCTCATTTCCCTGCTGGTTTTTGGACTGTCCAAACAGCTTATGCTCATTTTTATCCCGGCACACGAAACGGAGATCCTGTCCCTCGGAATCGGTTACCTCCGAATTGAAGGGGCTTTTTATTGCGGCATCGGCTGTTTGTTCCTGCTCTATGGTTTCTATCGTGCTATACGGAAGCCTGGCATGTCGGTCGTTCTGACTGTCATATCACTGGGTACGCGGGTAGCCCTGGCTTATGCCCTATCTGCCATCCCTGCCATCGGAGTCTCCGGAATTTGGTGGTCTATCCCCATCGGATGGTTTTTAGCAGATGCTTTTGGATTGTGGTACTATCGCCATTCACAACCAATCATCGGGATACAAAAAACGAGTTCCTGAGTGGCAGTATGAAATTTATTCGCTATTTTTGCCTAAATACCTAAAAACATAAATTTTTACAGTATCGCACAGGAACGAAAAATCATACACATTGATATGGATGCTTTTTACGCTTCCGTAGAACAGCGGGACCATCCCGAATATCAAGGAAAACCACTGGTGGTGGGGCGTGCGAAGGAACGGGGTGTTGTAGCGGCAGCCAGCTATGAAGCCCGTCGCTATGGAATTCGGTCGGCTATGCCCTCGATGAAAGCCCTGAAACTATGCCCTAACCTGATCTTTATCCAGGGACGCATGGAACATTATAAATCGGTATCTGCAGAAATTCATGAAATTTTCCACGAATATACAGACATAGTGGAACCATTATCGTTGGACGAGGCTTTTTTGGATGTTACCGTAAACAAAAAGAATATACCTCTGGCAGTGGACATTGCCCGTGCTATAAAGAAAGAAATCCGGACAAAACTAGGCCTGATTGCTTCGGCAGGCGTTTCTTACAACAAATTTCTGGCTAAAATCGCTTCGGATTATCGGAAACCTGACGGTTTGTTTGTCATTCATCCCCATAAAGCGCCTGCTTTTATCGCCCGTCTACCGATAGAAGCTTTTTGGGGCATCGGAAAAGTGACTGCGCATAAGATGCATCTTTTGGGTATACACAATGGAGCACAATTGCGAAATCATTCCCTGGACTTTTTAAGACGCAATTTCGGAAAAGCAGGACAACTATATTATGATTTCTCTCACGGCATAGATCCTCGGCCTGTAGAAGCCATCCGTATCCGCAAATCAGTAGGCTGCGAGAGTACCTTTGAAAAAGATCTGACTGATCAAACCACTCTGATCATTCAATTATGGCATGTCACCGATGAACTGATCAGACGTTTAAAAAGAGCTAATTTTCATGGCCACACCCTGACACTCAAAATAAAATTCCATGATTTTTCACAGAAAACCCGAAGTATCAGTGTCAGTTACGAACTGTGCACCATGCAAGAAATCCTTCCGCTAGCCAAAAAATTATTGCAGGAACTTCATCTCACCTATTACCGCATTCGCCTGATAGGGCTCAGCATCTCCAACCCCATTTCATCAATGGAAAAGGAACAAAGAGATCGCCCCATCCAATTAAAATTGGATTTCTAAAGCATCGGAACTTCCATCAAAAGCACGTGAGCATTTTTTACTGCTTCCACCTGAAAGTCGGATGTGTCGGAAATACCTGCTTCGTCCTGTCGCGATAGGACAACCTCCCCCGAATTTAATTTCCCTTTTAATAACGAAACAATATACGCCAGTATTGTTTCGATGCAAACGATACGCTACAGTGTACCCCTCTTCCAATTCTCCCAAAGCAAACCAAGCATCCTGCAAAATCGCCACAGGAGCGGTATCGTCGGGAGTTATAATAAATCCAAAACGTTTTTTTGTCTATATTACGAATATCGTAGCTCTTATACACCGGCCGTATTGTGTACCTGCGGAATAACCCAAATCTGCAAAAATTCCAGGTTTTCGGGTCTACTGTCATTATATTCGCTATGGAAAATACCAGTACCGGTACTCATCACTTGAATATCTCCCAGCGTAATCACTTCGCTATGTTCCAGGCTATCCGCATGCCGCAAAGCTCCTTTTAGGGGTATCGAAACAACCTCCATGTTTTTATGCGGATGCAGATCGAATCCCATACCCGGAGCCACCGTATCGTCGTTCAAAACCCGTAAAGCACCGAAATGGATACGGGCAGGATTGTAATAATCAGCAAAACTGAAGGTATGCCAAGTATTCAGCCAGCCATGATCGGCATGACCTCTGCTATCTACCCTGTCTATGATTGCTTTCATATATTCATACTTTTAAAGTACAGTTTATTAAACGTTTTGAAACAAATTAAAGTTTCTTGCGTTTAGGAAGAAAATAAAAGTTATGATTCCCCAATCCAAAGCATACATCGGCCATCTTATGCTACTAGCCACTACCCTGATTTACAGTTTCAATATCAACTTCATGAAAGTGGTCATGCCTAAATGGATAGAACCCAGCGGTCTTGTTTTGTTACGGTGTATAGCCGGTACAATCGGCTTCTGGCTGGTCGGCCTGCTTACCTCCTCAGGCAAATCAGTCATGCGCCCGAAAAACAAAGAGATAGGCATGATAATACTGGGAGGAGTACTGGGATTAGCCGGAGCTTTATATGCTTCTCTCACTCCCCATCAGGGAATAATCAAAGATTCCTGGGGAGGCAACGTACCGGTCTTTCTTTCGTGGATATCTTATTCTTTCTTTTTGCTTTTAATTCAACCTTATACGAAAAAATTTGATTCCATTATTGTGATGAAATGGATGAACCTCTCTTCCCGGCTCTTTACACTGCCTTTCAGGATCCGGCAGTTGGCACATGCTCCTTTATTTTCGGCTACCACCCCGCTCCATGTTTGGCTGGAAGTGTTATATTCTCATTTTTGCCACCCTCCTGGCTTATTTTATGAATGTTCATGCCCTGCATTATGTCACTCCTTTTGTAGAAAGTGCCTACAAGTATTTGCTTCCTGTCACCGGGGCTGCCGTGTCCATTCTACTGGGACTACAGAAATTTTCATGGCACGCCCCGATCGCTTTAGGGCTGATCATTATCGGTTTCCTCCTCATCAATAAAAAAAGCAGGAAAGCAGAATAAAAAGCAAAATATAAAACAGTGATATCGATGGAAAAATAAAATATATTTGGAATGAAAACATCAGCGTTCACGTATCCTTATATCATCCATCATCCGGAATTAATATCCGAAAAAATGACCCTGGAACGCAAGTGCAGGCTAAAAAATTTTTATCGGATCGGAGAGAATGTTTATCGTTCAGACCAGCCTTCGGCTGCCTGTTTCCGGGAACTGGAGAAATTCGGCATTCGGGAGGTATTAAATTTGCGCTGTTATCATTCGGATCAAAAAGAAGCGCAGGGCACTTCACTCACGTTGCATCATCTCCGTACCCGGGCCACCCTGTTGAGTCTGAAAGATCTGATTGCAGCGATGCGTATTATCCGCGATCGGAAAGGACCGCTTCTCTTCCATTGCTGGCACGGAAGCGATCGTACGGGAGCCGTGGCCGCCATGTACCGGATGGTATTTCAACATGTCCCCAAGCAGGTAGCTATCGACGAAATGGTAGAGGGAATATTCGGGTTTCACATGATCTTCGACAACCTCATCGATACTATAGACGAAGCCGACATCCCCGAAATCCGGAAAGAACTCGGTATCACTGGCTGACCCCAGCCATCTCATCGCCAAGTTGGGCGATATAACGGTACAGCTCCCTATAAAACGGATAGCGGGTAAGTGTAGAAGCATCTCCTAGAATAAGTAGTTTCATCCGTGCCCGAGTGATAGCAACATTCATCCGCCTGATGTCTTTCAAAAAACCGATCTGTCCAGCTTCGTTAGCCCGTACAAGACTAATGAAAACGACATCTCTTTCCTGTCCCTGAAAACCATCTACCGTATGTACAGTGACCAAACGACGGAAAGGCCGGAAGAAAACATCTTTTTTCATCAGATTTCTCAGATATTGCACTTGGGCCCGATAAGGAGAAATTACACCAAAATCGATACTTTCGTCCAAAATACGCTGTTCTCCGATACGTTGCATATATTCTTTCAAATAGCGAATCAATAGCTCGGCTTCGCCGGTGTTGAGCCGTCCGTACCCCTCTCTCACACTTCTCTCTCCAAAATCGAAACCAGCAGTATCCTGCCAACTTATTGCACGATCAAAATCCAGTATCCCCCGATAGGCCACTTCCGGAGCAGCTTCCAAACGACCGTGGTAAAACCAGTGCGAAGGGAAACACATAATATCTTTGTGCATCCGGTATTGGACAGTCAGTAAAGACACCGTTTCTGGTTTCGAATGCACAACTTTTTCCAATAACGTACGCCCGAGTCCTCCACGAAGAGCTTCTTCACACTTGACCGTAGGTGGCAATTGACAATGATCGCCGGCCAGAATCACACGATCGGCCCGGGATATGGCAACCCAACAGGCAGCTTCGATAGCCTGCGCCGCTTCATCGATAAATAAAGAAGTAAAACGTTTCCGCTCCAATACCCGGTTGGCTGTTCCGACCAAAGTCGAAGCAACCACCCTTGCCTCTGCAAATAAAGCAGCATCAATCCGGAGTTCCAGTTCGGTAGCCCTCGTCCGGAGTTTTTCCAAATGATCACACCTTTTTTTATCCCGGTCTTTTTTTCCCATGCTTCCTCCCATAATGCGGATAGTTTTGCGCAAATTCCACAATTCCGGATAATCCGGATGGGCCTCGAAGCGATGTTCGTATGTAAAAGCCAACATTTTATCGTTCACACGGGTAGGATTACCGATGCGAAGGACATTGATCCCCCGATCTACCAACTTCTCCGCAATCCAGTCGACGGCCATATTACTTTGGGCACACACCAGCACCTGATTTTCCTGATGTAAGGTTTCATATATCGCTTCCACCAAAGTCGTAGTCTTGCCTGTACCCGGAGGCCCATGTACAATCGCTACTTCCCGGGTACAGCGTACCCGATTCACTGCCTTTTCCTGAACAGCATTAAGCCATGGAAAACGGAGCGGCGGCAATTCCCGGCTTAAAGCCGGCACTTTTCCCAACAACACCTCACGCAGATGTGCGGTGCGGTTTCCGCGGGCCTCCATGACCTCGCGTAAAGCGGCAAACATCAGCTTATAAGTGGTATCGTTGAAATACAACTGCACCCCTACCTCCTTCCCTGCTGTCAATTCCGATAGCGCTTGCATGCCCGGCAGGATAACGACCATCCGGTTATCCTGTACATAACTAATAATGGCTGGAAAATTGAAATAACGGATCGTCCCGTCGACGGCTAACTGAAAAAAACAAACCGGACGACCGTACTCAAAAGTATGTTCGACATCCTCCGCCTGCAATCGTTTTACTTCCAGAGTCAGTTGGTTCAAAGAATTATAACGATGGATGCCAATCCCTACTGGAAACCAGCAGATACCCTGCCGGATGCGCCGGGGAATTCCGGCCTGCCGCATTTGTTCCCGATACAATTCTTTTTCATACTCATATTCCTTTTGCAACAGCATTAATTGCTGCCGCAAATCCACTACAGAAGAAATCGTCTTGTCTGTCATGATTCCTTTATTCGATCGTCTAAGCCCGGGGCTTCATCCGGACAAAGGTAGAAGAATTCAGATTTTTTTAATATAAAATCCCGGATAATCTTAAAAATTTAATCGTATCTTCGCGCATTCAAAAAAAGAGTGTGAAAATAGTCGAATGGGTCATATTATTGGTTATTAGTTGTACCTTCATGCCGGAAGCCTGTCAGGCAAACAGTATAGAGGAAGTAGAAGTTTTTGCAAACTCACCTGTCATAACTTTACATGACAGGACAACTGATTTTCTATGCTCTCTTATATCACTCCTTCATTTTACAGCAGGAGATCTGACAGAAGAAGTTTACCACACCACACTAGAAAAAAAAGCTTTGCTCCGTACTTTTGTTTACCTTCGGGAAGATCAGCGCTCCTATGCAGAGGACAATCATCTGGTCGTTATTTCCCGGAAATTTGTCCCTAATGGTTTCGGGCAGACAGATTACTATATCTATACGCTGGAACGTATTCTCATTTAGCATACCTTCCATCATCACATAATACAGGTCGCCAATATAGCGACAAACTCTGATTTTTAAAAGATTATAAACATATTCCGTTATGAATCTGACTTTATTAATTGTCGTTATCCTTACGGCTATAGCCTTGGTTGGTGTCGCACTGGGAGTTGCCCGGATCGTATCACCCCGTTCTTTCAATCGTCAGAAAGGCGAAGCATACGAGTGTGGAATCCCGACCCGGGGACGCTCATGGATGCAATTTAAGGCAGGGTATTACCTCTTTGCCATTTTATTCCTGATGTTCGATGTAGAAGCTGTATTTCTGTTTCCCTGGGCCGTTACTGTTCAGGATGCCGGAATTGACGGCCTACTCAACATTCTGTTTTTCATGGTGATTTTAATCCTCGGCCTGGCGTATGCCTGGAAAAAAGGTGCTTTGGAATGGAAATAAAAACAATACTCCAATGAAACAACCTAAAATAAAATCCATCAAATATGAGGATTTCAAAGACAATGAATACCTCGAACAACTACAGGCCCACGGCACCAATGTCATCGTGGGTTGTCTGGACGATCTTATCAACTGGGGACGTTCCAACTCGGTCTGGCCTCTCACTTTTGCCACGAGTTGCTGTGGAATCGAATTCATGGCAGTGGGTGCAGCACGTTATGATTTTGCCCGTTTCGGGTTTGAAGTGACCCGTGCCAGTCCCCGTCAGGCTGATGTGATCATCGTAGCAGGTACGATCGTACATAAAATGGCTCCGGTATTGCGCCGGCTTTACGATCAGATGGCTGAACCGAAGTACGTAATCGCAATGGGGGGATGCGCCATTTCGGGAGGACCTTTCAAAAAATCCTATCATGTGGTAAAGGGAGTGAATCAAATTTTACCGGTTGATGTATATGTGCCCGGCTGTCCTCCACGCCCGGAATCCCTTTTATACGGGATGATGCAATTACAACGTAAAATCAAAATGGAAAAATTCCTCGGAGGAATTAACAAACAAGAAGAAAGAAGCAAACGAAACGACGAAACTTGTGACCATCCTAATACGAACAACCTATGAAGGAAAAAATATTCAACATTGTCCCGGACGCTACCATAGAAGAAAAAGGGGGAATATTATTCGTAACGGTTCCTCAGGTTTCTTTTCATGACCTGGCCTTACGATTACGCAAAGATACCGACTTTCAATTCGATTTTCTGGTATGTATGACCGGCATGGACTGGGGTGAAACCTTAGGGGTCATATATCATCTGCGTTCCACCGTCTCGGGAAAGGAAATCGTACTGCGCACCGAAACAGCCAATCGCGCAAACCCAGAATTGGTGAGCGTCTCGGATATCTGGGCCACAGCCAATCTCAACGAAAGAGAAGTGTTCGGCTTTTTCGGAATCCGCTTTATCAATCATCCGGATATGCGACGCCTATTCTTGCGAAACGATTGGGTCGGTTACCCTTTACGCAAAGATTATGATGCGGACGAGCAGATCAACCCTGTCCGTCTGGACAGCGAAAGTAGTCCGGATGCCACCCAGACCCTAGAACTTACTGCTTCGGGAGAAGTGGAAGAAAAAGAAAACGTCATTTTTGAAGACGATGAATATGTTGTCAATATCGGTCCCCAACACCCCGCCACTCACGGAGTACTTCGTTTCCGGGTAGCTTTGGAAGGAGAAATCGTAAAAAAAGTAGACGTCAATTGCGGTTATATCCACCGGGGCATTGAAAAAATGTGTGAAAGCCTGACCTATCCGCAAACCCTGGCTTTGACGGACCGCCTGGATTATTTATCCGCCCATATAAACCGGCACGCCTTGTGCATGTGCATCGAAGAAGCTATGGGATTGGAAATTCCCGAACGAGCCAAATATATCCGGACCATCATGGACGAACTGACCCGTATCGCTTCTCATCTGCTATTCTGGTCAACTTTCTGTATGGACCTCGGTGCGCTGACAGCCTTTTTCTATGGTTTTCGCGACCGGGAAAAGATACTGGATATGTTTGAAGAAACCTGTGGCGGACGACTGATCCAGAATTACAATTGTATCGGAGGGGTCATGGCCGATATTCATCCGAACCTGATCCGCCGGATCAAAGATTTTATCCGATATTTACCTCCTATGCTGAAAGAGTACCACGGGGTATTTACCGGCAACATTATCGCCCGTCAGCGAATGCAGAACATCGGTATTCTTTCACTGGAAGATGCTATATCCTACGGAGTGACTGGTCCTTCAGGACGCGCTTCGGGTTGGAAATGCGATGTCCGTAAACTCCATCCCTACGGTGTATACGACCACGTAGATTTCAAAGAAATCACTTATAATCATGGAGACACATTCAATCGTTACATGGTACGCATGGAAGAAATCACCGAATCGCTTCACATTCTAGAGCAACTCATTGATCAGATTCCAGAAGGAGATTATGCCGTAAAAACCAAACCGATCATCAAATTACCGGAAGGACAATTTTATAAAAGCGTCGAAGCTGCACGCGGAGAATTCGGAGTTTATATCGAAAGCCACGGAGATAAGTTCCCCTACCGGGTGAAATTCCGGTCGCCGGGTCTACCACTGATTTCAGTCGTAGATTTACTAGCCAGCCACAATAAAATCGCCGACCTGATTACCATCGGTGGTTCACTGGATTATGTGGTGCCGGACATTGACAGATAACAGATGATAGATGACAAATGATAGATCTAATGAAATAAATTGAATATGTTTGATTTTGCAGTAGTAACAGAATGGGTAGATGCTATGCTTTGCCGGCTATTACCGGAATCATGGGTAACGACGACCGAATTTGTTCTGGTCGGTATATGCCTGTTGATAGCCTACGCCGTTATGGCGCTGGGGCTGATTTATGCCGAACGCAAGGTATGTGCTTTTTTTCAATGCCGGCTGGGTCCTAACCGGGTCGGTCCTTACGGAATAATACAGACAGTCACCGATATGATCAAGATGCTGATCAAGGAAATCATCGAAATCAATCATGTCGATCGCTTTCTGTTCAACTTGGCCCCTTATATTGTGATTATAGCATCCTTATTGGCTTTCAGTTGCATTCCTTTTGCCAAAGGTCTGGAAATTATCGATTTCAATGTCGGTATTTTTTTCCTGATTGCCGCCTCTTCCATTGGAATTGTCGGGATTCTATTGGCAGGATGGGCAAGTAACAATAAATTTTCTTTGATCGGAGCGATGCGAAGCGGCGCCCAAATGATCAGTTACGAGTTATCGATTGGTTTATCGATCCTCACCATGGTGGTCCTTACCGGCAGCATGCAACTTTCTACCATTGTCGAAAGTCAGGCCGACGGCTGGTTTATTTTTAAAGGTCATCTACCGGCTTTTGTTGCTTTCGTCATTTATCTGATTGCAGGTACAGCCGAAACCAACCGGGGACCGTTCGATTTACCAGAAGCTGAATCAGAATTGACAGCCGGTTATCACACTGAATATTCCGGTATGCATTTCGGTTTTTTCTATGTGGCCGAATTCGTCAATATGTTTATCGTAGCAGCCGTTGCCACCACGTTATTCTGGGGAGGGTGGATGCCCTTACACATCCCGGGCTGGGAGGCTTTCAATCGCATCATGGACTATATCCCTTCCATCTTTTGGTTTCTTGGGAAAAGTGCCGTTATGGTATTTATCATCATGTGGTTTAAGTGGACATTCCCACGGTTACGTATCGATCAATTGCTGACGCTGGAATGGAAATATCTGTTACCGATCAATCTTTGTAACTTGTTTCTGATGGTGTTTGTCGTGGTATTCAAATTACATTTTTAAGAAATTATGAGAACTACACAAGAATATTTCAGTGCGTTTTTCAGTGGCCTGGGTTCTCTGCTGAAGGGTATGCGCATCACCCTTGGTGAATTTTTCACCCAAAAAACTACCGAGAAATATCCCGAAAACCGGGCGACACTGAAGATGTACGACCGTTTCCGGGGAGAGCTGAGCATGATCCACAATGAGCGCAACGAGCATCATTGCGTCGCCTGCGGCATCTGCGAACTGAATTGCCCGAACGATACCATCCGGGTGGAATCGGATCTGATCGTCACTGAAGACGGCAAAAAGAAAAAAGTGTTGAAACGTTATCTATACGATCACGGCAGTTGCCTGTATTGCCAATTATGTGTGCGCAATTGTCCTCATCAGGCCATCGAATTTATCCCCACATTCGAACATGCCGTTTTCACCAGGGAAAAGCTATGTATGCAGCTCAACCACGAAGGCTCGAAGCTGGAAGAAAAAAATTAAACTTAATAAACCGAATTAATTATGGAATTAACTCTATCCAAAGTGGTGTTTCTGTTTTTGGCGGCAGTCATCGTCCTCTTTTCCATATTGACGGTGACGACCAAACGGATTCTTCGTTCAGCAACTTACCTGCTGTTCGTACTTTTTGCCACGGCAGGCATTTATTTCGAGCTGAATTATTCTTTTCTGGGAGCTGTGCAATTGACTGTATATGCAGGAGGTATCATCGTATTGTATGTGTTTTCCATCCTGCTGACCAGTTCGGACAGCCAGAAAGTAGAAAAGATCAAAAACAGCAAATATTTTGCCGGCATCATCGCCGCCATCGGCGGAGCAGCGCTCTGTATCTTCATCACCCTAACCCATACTTTTCCAGTATCTCACTTTACTCCGGGAGAAATTGATCAGAAAGTAATCGGTACGGCACTGATGGGAACTGAGAAATACCAGTATCTTCTGCCTTTCGAGCTGATCAGTGTGCTGCTGCTGGCGTGTATCATCGGGGGTATATTGATCGCCCGGAAGAGATAAGTGAACGAGTAAGACCTGAAAAAGTAAAACTATGGAAA
>JAETOX010000088.1 GCA_021771575.1 Bacteroides sp.
AAGGCGAAAATGGAGAAGCCTGTGCTGTATTTGCAGGACCTTATACTGTTACCATGCACAAATCCAGTCTACTGATCGCCGGGATGTTTTCTTTCTTGAATGCAGGCAGCGGTTCAAACCAAAGCAACCATCTTTACAAACTAGGACCAATCCATCAGGGAATTGTCGAACGAGGTTCGAAAACCACCAGCGATTCTTATATTTTATGGCCAGCTAAAATCGGAGCTTTTTCTTTAATCATGGGCCGCCATGTCAGTCATCCCGATACCTCGGACCTTCCTTTCTCCTACCTAATCGAACAAAACAACCAAACTTATCTGGTACCAGCGGTCAACCTCCGGAGTGTAGGAACCATCCGGGATGCTCAGAAATGGCCAAAACGAGATAAACGCAAAGATTCACACAAACTGGACTGTATCAACTTCAATCTCTTGAGTCCCTATACCATTCAGAAAATGCTCAGCGGCATCGAAGTTCTTCACACCCTACAACAGGTGTCTGGCGAGACCTCAGAAGAATATTCTTATCAAAGTGCCCATATCAAAAGTGGTTCTCTGAAAAAAGGAATTCACTTTTATTCTATGGCCATCAATAAATTTCTTGGAAATTCCATCATCAAACGACTGGAAAACATACCTTTCCGAAACAATGAAGAAATCCGGCAACGACTTACTCCGGACATGGAAGCAGGAAGCGGCGAATGGATTGACCTTTCCGGATTAATTGTCCCACAGAAAGAAATCAACAAACTGATCGAGCAAATAGAGACAGAAGAAATCCGGTCGGTAGAAAAGATTTCACAAACTTTCCGGGAATTACACGAAAACTATTACCGGCTGGAATGGACATGGGCATGGGAAGTGATGCAACAATGGTATAAAGTATGTCTGGAAACCATCACAGCCAAAGATGTGGTTCGCATTGTCAACACTTGGAAAGAGGCCGTTGTGGAACTGGATCAAATGCTATACGAAGATGCTAAAAAGGAATTTTCGATGACCGCCCAAACGGGCTTCGGTGCCGACGGAAACCAAAAACAAAAGAAAATCGACTTTGAGCAGGTGCGGGGAGCCTTCGAAAATAATCCTTTCGTCGAGACGGTACAGAAACACATTACGGAAAAAACTGCTTTAGGAGATGAACTAATCGAAAGGCTGAAAAAAGTGATCTGACCATTTATCCTAAATCAAGGTAAAGTGCGGATAAATAAGGCAATTCCGTCAAAAACCATCTGCAAACCTATTGTAGCTACAATCAAGCCAATAATTCGGATCAATGGATTCATAAAATTATACCGGATTAGAAAACTTCCGATGCGTCTGGCTTGTAGCATAAATACCAGATTCACCGCCAGAGCCAATAAAATAGCGACAATCGTAACAAAACGGCTGTATTGGATAGGAAAAGTAACAGCAGCAGTGATGGTCGCCGGCCCCGCAATCATCGGAATAGCAATGGGTACAGTAGTCAGATCGGCAATTTTGATATGCTCGTCTACCTTAAGAAAAAAGCCTTTGAGCAAACCCGATAATCCATTATACATCAACACCGCCCCACAAGTAATCTGAAAAGAATACAACTCCACCCGAAAAACATAACTGAAAGTTACTTGCCCCAGATAAAGAAAAAAAATCAGAATCAACATGGCCGTAAAGGTCGATTTAATCGAAATATAACGCAATTCCGAAGGCGTAAAACGATCCTGTAAAGAGGTAACAATCAACACCTTTTGTATGGGATTAACCAAAGCCAGTATAGCTACGCAACAACTAAGTATCAAATTAAATTTCATTTTCCTCTGCTTTACGTTCCAAAGATCATGCTATCAACAACCATATCCTCCCGAATATTCCAAAGTCAGGCCGGACAACAGCTCATCTACAGACAAAGATAAGATTAATTGTACAAATTCGGGGAAGGATAAATTAAAATAAAAATTGGCCGATATAGTTTTGACTATAACGGCCAATTAGCCAGTTTCTTTATAGAGTATTTTTTAATATCCGAAAATCTCTTCGGTAGTTACCCGTTTTATCGGACCATAAGAAGCAAGTTTCTTCATATCCAACTCTTTTTCATTTCCTAAAATACAGTAACTATAAGACCGGCCTTTCACCCATTTTTCCTGGAAGTTTTTCACATCTTCTAAAGTCAGTTTCTGTAGTTCTTCAAATAATATTTTCCTGGTGTCTATATTTAGTCCAAGATCTTTCGTTTCGAGATAACTATCAAAGATACCTGCTCCAGTGATCCGGTCCGTACGTAAACGGGCCAGCAAAGACTCTTTAGCCAATTTAAAAGCAGCCTCCGATTGTGGCATATCGTTGATAATCTCGTCGAAAGCAGTCAAAGCATCGGTCATCTTATCGTTCTGGGTCGCAATGAAAGAAACATACACATAAGGCCGGTCGATCCGGGAAGGCTGATTCAGACTGGCCGAAGCCGAGTAAGCCAATCCCCGAGCTTCACGCATTTCCTGAAATACAATAGAATTCATACCCCCTCCGAAATATTCATTATACAAGGTGGCAATAGGATAAATCGACAGGTCGAATTTTTCTCCCCGGTTAGAAATAGCAGCCATATAAATCTGGGCAGCATCATATGGCGCAAGGACAACTTGATTCTCCACAGTTTCCTGCATTCGGAAAGGATCTTTTTTCTCTACAGCAACCAGTTTTTCCGGCACCTGATGATGTTTATTGACTTCTGTAATCACTTCCTCCTTCGATCTGGGTCCGTAATACCAAACAGTGTGTTCGTACTGGTTTAAATCCCGTAAATGATTCAGCAGTTCATCCGATGTCAATTCTGTCAATTCTGTAGCGGAAAGAATATGAGTAGCAGGGGATTTCGGTCCATACAATCCGTATTGCATCAACATTTTGAAATTAGCCTGTTGTTTCAACTTAGCATCTGCCCGGCTTTTCAATATATCGGCTTTCATATTTTCAAGTACAGCTTCGTCGCCCTGAGCATCAGTCAGCAACGATTCGAACAGCTCCATAGCAGCTCCCATATTTTCAGCCAATCCGGAAATAGTGACAAAAGTACGGTCACCAGCAGGCTGTATACTGTACTCACAAGCCAGTCTGTAAAATTCTTTTTTCACCTGTTCCGGTGATAACCGGGAAGTACCCAAATAATCCAGATAAGAAGCAGCCGTCTCCAGATAACGATCTTCATTATTCCCTTTTTCGAAAACGTATGTCAACGAAAATAAATCGTTTGTCGTATTTTTCTTATACAACACCGGGATTTCAGATTTAGCTGTTCCTTTTTCCATGTCTTTGGTATAATCCACAAATACCGGTTCTATAGGGGTTACCTGACTTGCCTGTATTTCTGCGAGGAAGCCACTGACAGCATCCCGGTTCATGACAATTGGAGTAATAGCTGGTTTTGTCATTTTTTTGACACTCTCGTCTTTTCCCTGACGTTTGTTGACCACCACATAATTATCCCTGAAAGTAGCGTTAGCGAAATCTACCAGCTGTTGTTTAGTGATTTTACTCATACGTTCGAGTGAAGCCACCTCTTCTTTCCATTCGGTACCGTTAATAAACGATTGTACGAACCAGTCAGCCCGATCTTCATTACTTTCCAAACTTTTCTGCATTGAGCGTTTGTTATTATTGATCGTTGCAGCCAGCAACTCCTCGTTGAATTCGCCCCTCTTCACTTTTTCTATTTCTTCCAGCAAAATTTCCCGGGTTTCTTCCAGCGACTGTCCGGATTTCGGATTTCCTTGCATCAAAAACATGCCATAATCGGCAAGGGGATATACAAAAGCCCCTGCTCCCAACAATTTTTGTTGTTGATTGATATCCAGATCGATTAATCCAGCCTGTCCGTTATACAACACCTGACTCAATAGATTGAGCATCTCGATGTCCTTACTTTTAGCTCCTCCAACCCGCCATCCCAACATCACAATTTCGGCTTCCGGTCCAACCACCTCCCGAACAATAGGCTGAACAATAGGATCTCCAGCAGCAAAATCCAGTTTCCTCAATTCCGGATTCGGCTGCATGCCACCAAAATAACGATTAATGGTTTCAATCATCACTTCGGGGTCGAAATCTCCCGACAAACAAATAGCTATGTTATTAGGAACATACCACTCTTTAAAGAAATTTTTGATATTGGTAATGGAGGGATTTTTCAGATTTTCCTGCGTACCCAATACCGTCTGAGTTCCGTATGGATGTTGCGGAAACAAAGTGGCCATCATCTGTTCGATAACTTTACGATTGTCTTTGGTCAGTGACATATTTTTCTCTTCATAAACTGTTTCCAATTCGGTATGGAACCCCCGGATCACCGGATGTTGGAACCGGTCAGCCTGAATTTTCGCCCAGTTCTCGATTTCATTCGAAGGAATATTTTCCACGAAAACAGTCATATCATTGGCAGTATAAGCATTGGTACCAGTAGCACCGATAGCAGCCATCAATTTATCGTATTCATTCGGAATAGCCAATTTCGAAGCTTCATAAGAAATACTGTCGATCTGCCGATAAAGGACTGTACGCTCCTTCTCATCCACTGTTCTTCGGTAAGTTTCGAACAAAGCCTCAATCTGATCCAACATCGGTTTCTCTAGTTCATAATTCTGCGTACCGAAACTTTCGGTTCCTTTAAACATCAGATGTTCGAAATAATGAGCCAAACCGGTGGTTTCAGCCGGATCGTTCTTCCCTCCAGCCCGTACAGCAATATATGTCTGGATACGAGGTTCGTTTTTATTAACCGTCATATATACTTTCAAACCGTTGTCCAAAGTATAGATTCGGGCATTCAATGGATCTCCAGGAACCGTCTCATACTTGAAACGTGAACCATTTTCACAAGCAGACATCCCCACCAAAAATACAAAGAGAGATAAAAGTTGAAAAATTCTTTTCATAAGATTATAGTTTTAATTTTCAATTTTTGAAAGCATAAATATACAATATTCCTATAAAATATCACCAAATACTTTAAAAATGTAAAAATATCTCTTATTTTTTCTTTTTCTTCTTTTGTACAGACCAACCAAATTTGCCGATTTTTTCACCCAATCCGAAATATTCTCCATGCACATACACCAAAGGACGTGCACGGTCAAGTTCAAACTTACCGGTCTCCGAATCCAGATAAGCTTCGTCGGCCTGGATATTCACCACCTCAGCGATAAACATATCATGGGAACCCAGCGTCAAAATTTCCTTTACCCGGCATTCGATACAAATGGGAGCTTCGTCAATAATCGGAGCCTGCACCATTTCTGCTTTTCCAGGTGTTAATTTCATTTCTTTGAATTTATAATACTCCTTTCCCGAGCGCACTCCACACCAATCTGTAGCGAATGCCATATCACAAGTCGTCAGATTAATGACAAATTCTTTAGTTCTCTTTATAATTTCATAAGAATGTCGTTGGGGACGTACCGAAATATAACACATCGGCGGATCCGAACAAATCGTACCCGTCCAAGCTATGGTCAGGATGTTATATTCTTCGGGCTCAGCACCACAACTCACTAATACGGCAGGTAAGGGATAAATCATGGTCCCCGGTTTCCAATTTTGTTTCATTATGTCAAACAATTACTTATTTCCTAATAAAGATAAAGCGATGGGATTACCTACTAATCTATTTCAACTGTTTCAGCCGTTTCCTCCCAAAAAAAGGTTGCCTGAAAATTTTTTGGCAACCCTGTTTTGTATGTAGTTTTCGTTCGGTTTTCAATCGAATTCTGCTATTGTATTTTCTATAATATCGATAGCTTCCAGCAACTCCATTTCATTGATAACCAAAGGCGGAGCGAAACGGATAATATGTTGATGTGTCGGCTTGGCGAGCAATCCTTTGTCACGTAGTTTCAGACAAACATCCCAAGCCGTTTTTCCGTTTTTCGGTTTAATCACCACAGCATTCAGCAATCCTTTTCCCCGTACCAACTCGATTCTGTCGGAATGAATATTACAAATACGCTCCCGAAAAACCTGTCCCAGTTTCTCAGCATTCTCAGCTAACTTTTCGTCCCGTACAACTTCGAGTGCAGCTATCGAAACTTTAGCAGCGATGGGATTCCCTCCATACGTAGAACCATGCTCTCCCGGTTTGATACAAAGCATAATCTCATCATCTGCTAACACACAAGATACCGGCATCATACCTCCGGACATCGCTTTTCCCAACACCAGAATATCCGGACGAACTCCCTCATGATCACATGCTAACAGTTTACCGGTACGAGCAATTCCTGTTTGTACCTCATCGGCAATAAACAACACATTTTTCGCTTTACACAGATCGTATGCTTTTTTCAAATATCCTTCGTCTGGTACAAACACGCCGGCTTCTCCCTGAATCGGTTCTAGCAGAAAACCAGCCACCTCAGGATCTTCCAATGCTTTTTCCAAGGCCGGAATATCGTTATAAGGAATCCGGATAAATCCCGGGGTAAATGGCCCATATCCACCATAAGATTCTGGGTCGTTGGACAAAGAAACAATGGTAATGGTACGACCATGAAAGTTTCCGTCACAGACAATAATCTTCGCTTTCCCATCGGCTACTCCTTTTCTCATATAAGCCCATTTCCGGCATAATTTCAGAGCGGTCTCATCGGCTTCAGCCCCTGTGTTCATCGGTAATACTTTATCGTAACCAAAATACCGGGTCACGAATTCTTCCCATTCGCCCAGCACATCGTTATAAAAAGCCCGGGAAGTTAAAGCCAATTTCTGAGCCTGGTCGGTCATCGCCTTAACAATCTTCGGATGACAATGCCCCTGATTCACGGCCGAATAAGCCGACAAAAAATCAAAATAACGTTTGCCATCCGTATCCCAGACATAAATACCTTCTCCTCGCTGGAGTACTACGGGAAGCGGATGATAATTGTGAGCCCCGTAACGAGCTTCTCTGTCCATAAATTCTTGTGCAGTCATCATATTATAAGGTTTAAGTTAGTCGTCATCGTTTGCGACATGCAATTTGAAAAAAAAACGGCACAATAAAAACTATTTTCTCATTTTTATTTCTTCCGTCGTAAAAAACCGAAATATTTTTTCAGTAATTCTTTCAACGTATCAAACGATTCCTGATAAGAAATACCTACCCCCTGAATGGTTTCAGTATTGTTATAAAGCAATTTTTCATCCGTATGCGAATAAGCTTTCATCTTCAGTGATCCCTGACGATTCAGCTTCACTTCAATGTCAAAATCTCCAGCGATATTGGTCTTTTTACTGTCTTCTCCGACACGTTCTTTATTTCCTCCCACATCCATATTTCCATTAGCAGAAATAGTAATCCGGTCATTAAGCAATTGGGTCGAAAGTGCCAGTTCGATTTCATCCGTCGCCATATCACGTTCCCAATCGCGTACCCGATACGATAAGCCAATATCAACATTATTACTAATCTGCGACAACCAGCGGGACAACTGATTCGACATCATTTCGGTTACCGTCGTCACACTCGCCGTCTGCGCTTGGCTACCATAATCGTAGACATTATCAGTACGGTAAAACCGGTTTAACACCAGCAGGGAAAACATTTGTTTATTGATCTCGTCCTGACTGGAAAATAAACTCTGTATATAGCTCTTACTCTGAGTTTCCAGTGTTGGAAAATCAATGCCGAATTTTACTACCGGATTATTCAGGTTTTCACTCAAATTCAGGATGCACTCCACCGGCACCTTGCGTCCGGACTCTGAAGATATTTTTTCATCGGGATCAGTTTCATCATTACCGATCCGATCAGTCGGCAAAAGCTCAGCAATCGTGGTTTTCAGACAATAAACAGCATTGATATTCAGCATAGCGTCATAGGGAGACCCACTCCAAGTAATGGTTCCTCCTGGCGTCAGTATAAATTTCTTATTCACCAGATTACTCAAAGTAAACAAATAGTCACCCTTTAAAATCCGGTATTCACCGAACATACTCAAACTTCCGTCCTTATCGAAAGCCACTTTGATATCGCCGTTACCGGTAGTCCGCAGAATATCCCCCACTGTCGGGTCGAAAAGAACCTGTACATTCAAATGGTCATTTACCTCTAGGTTAGCATTGAGGTTAATAGTAGAAGCCTGGCTAGACTCCCACTCCGGAATTTCAGGTTCCCGGGTATCGATGAAATGCAGAAAATTATTGTTTTGTTCCGTAATCCCCTCGGATAAAGGCAAGTATAAACGCGATTCTCCCTCTGTTCGGGCATTGATCGTCACATTATTGATGCCGTCTTTATTATCCAGCTCGGCTAATCCACTCAGGTATACCTGCCCATAAAACGATTCATTATCCGCAAACCCTGTATTCATCACGAGGAAATTGGAATATTGCACATTCAATTTATAACGATTTTTCCATACTTCATATTCTCCATCCAAAATAGCAGGATTACCGTTTCTATCCCGTAAATGACACCGATCGAATAACAAATGATTCTTTACAATATAAATACTATCGTGCACATAGAAATTTGTATTCAAAGCATTCACCTTGATGCCAACCGAATCTAGCAGTACGAAACCGGAAATATCAGGCCGATCGGATTTTCCTGCAATACGCACATTTCCCCACAACCATCCCTCACTTTCCGTCACATAATCAGAAACATAAATTCCCAAACGCTCCAAACCCACTTTTTCCAACCTGATATCCACATCGATCGTATCTTTTTGTGGAATATAATATCCCCTGAGCCACAAGGGTACATCGTTCCCCACCCGGTTTTCGGCTCCTACAACGAGCCCCCGATTCTCAGCATCCCAATACGAACGGAAATGCAACGAGCCTAAAGTATCCCGCCGGATTCCCCAGTCGGCAACATCGAAATCCGATATCAGTAAAAAATCTTTATAATAATCCTGTACAGTCAATGTCCCAGAGACCATTCCGAACAAAGGCGGACAGTGTTTCAAAGCAATCCTGCTGATATTGGACAAATTAAAATGGTCAAGACGGACATACAATTTTTGTTCCGGATCTTTAGACAATCTCCCAGTGACTGATAAATTCTCTTCTCCCCGCCAGATAGAGAAATCTTGCACCTGAATCTCTTTATCCGCAATAAACACCGAAGATTCATTCACCCGCCAAACACTATCATCCATGATAATCACACCGGGATGAATATTTACCTCGGTCGTGTAACCGTTTTTCTCGTCGGGAGTAAATAAAACGCAAGCAGACAACTCTCCGCTATACGTTTTATCTTCCCAATTGCACCAACTCAATTTATCGTCGAGGTGATTATCTGCCAGTACTAATTCATTCCTGATATTGTATAAACGATAACCGTTTCCATACACTATCCGGCTAGCAGTATACTTCATTTCCAATCGTTCGGTATCGCCCAACATATCTATCCGGGAATCCAACAGATCGATATCCTGATAACGCACGGTATCTGCCTGTAAAGTCAGATAAAGCAATCCATCATCACTTCCAAAATCGGAACGGATTGTAGAACCGGAAGAAATATGAAGGGAAGGATACAAGACATCCAATATTCGATTAATATCTTTTATCTCAACAACATATTTAAAATCAAAATCCTCGGATACTTTTTTCCGAAAATGCTGGGGCTTTTTCTGAACAGAATAAGCAGGTAAATAATTCTGAAGCAACTGCCACACAAAAGGCAAAGGTTTGACCTCCCGGTAATTACCTTCGATCGTTAAATCGAGAGCATCCGATTTTAACACCGTGGTATTATACCTTTTATACCGACCATCTTCTATACTGACTTCCGAAAGAACGAAACTTCCGCTTGTATCCTGAGTATAAGTCAAATCCGAAAGAGAAAGATTCGTAAAACTCTTTTCCTCCTCTCCAGCATGTACAAAATCGAACGAAGTCTCCACCTGCTCCTGTCCTCCCTTCAGACCACACCCCCAAGCAGCCAGATCCAACACTGCCATTTTCCCGTGTGCACTGATAAAATTCAAAGTATCGCTACCGTGATATGTCAAAGCAATTCCTCCCTTTATTTTCTCATTGTCGAGGGCAGCAAGCATATCGAGCCGGTCCTGTCCGTATGTCATGGTCATTTCGATATGAGGAACGGTTCCCTGATACACTTTAAGATGCTCCAAATGTGTACTGATATGAAAAGAAGGTCCTTGCCGGTCCCAAGTTCCGGCATAAGTACCGTTCAACTCACCATATCCTAACCAGGAAATAGCAGCCAACTTGCCGAAATCCACCCGATTAAAATCGAACTCACCCCGCATGGCCGCACAATCCGGATCATTATTAGGACAAAGGCCATATACAAAACTAAAATCCCCGCTTAAAGAAGGAGTTACACTTCTGGCTTTCACCACAAAATCCGATAGTGTCCCATCGAAACAGATTTTTTCAAAATCCATATAGGATAGATGATGCAAGGGTTCAGGAACTGGTATATTCATGTCGAACCAAGGCAAATATACCGTCTCGAGATCTTGAGGACTCAAATGAGCTTTATGCAATTGGATACTAAACACCGTATTCCAGATATCCGGCAATCCGGCAGACTTAAAACTTCCCTGAAACACACTTTTATCCCCCAATTCGAAATACAAATCATGTCCTTCGAGTTGTTCTATCGTATTGGATACCACCCCACTACACTTCACGGTATTGTCAATTCCACGAAGTATTTCATTAAAATAAGCTAAGTCTACGAAACTGACAGACGAAGGTCCCAATTCATAATACTGCTGCATCCGGGTCGTAAAATAACGCCAATCGTGTTGATTGGGCACCCAATTGAATTCCAACTTCATCAGATCGACAACGCTACGTTCAAGTTCAATGCGACAACCGGTAATCAACAAATTACTATCACACACCTGCACCTGCCCCGACAATTCTTTCATTACCAATCCCGATTTTTCGACAAAACTCAGTCCTGAAACCTGAATACGGGTTGTTTCCGGCAAAAAATCAAAACCTGAAATATCAACATTCAATTCACGACAATCGACGTCGGTCCAGTTCACACCATATTCTATCGGCTCATATTCTTCTTCCTGATAAGTAAAATGTGAATTCCGGATACTCACTTTCTTCAAATCCACCAACCATCCGCGTTCTTCAGGCAAAGTTCCCGACATGCCGGAAATCTTCTGTCCTTTTTGCAAAGAATCGAGAAACATCTCAACATTTGTCGCGGCATTCTCCTCTGCCCGCGAAATCCAGAGGTGAAAACAAGCCTGATCGAATAAAACTTCCCGCACAGTAAAACTCTTATCAACCAAACGAAACGAATCGATTTTCACCTTCATTTCCCGGCAATATATCAACGTATCATTTTTGAAATCCTTTAATAATACATCATTCAAAATCAACGATTTCATCGGCTGGAAATCCACACCCTCAATTTGGATTTTGACTCCGGTCGTCGCCTCAATCCTTTCGGTGACATATTTCACCAACGAAGTTTGTACATAAGAAGTCCGCAGCAAGCCATACAAACTTCCCATCAGCAGCAAAAATCCTGCTACCACATATATTAATATCTGCAAAAACTTTTTTATCCTCGCCTTAATTTTCAGTTTGCTCACAAAAATATTAATATTGCAGCAGATTTGAAAGAAGTATACAACAAATAACAAATACATCATGACTGTTATTCTAGGAATCGAATCATCCTGTGACGATACCTCTGCAGCAATACTAAAAGACGGAATTGTACTGAGCAATGTTATTGCCAGCCAGAAAGTACACGAAGCGTACGGAGGGGTAGTACCGGAACTGGCCTCCCGGGCACATCAACAGAACATTATCCCTGTTGTGGATCAGGCCATTAAAAAAGCGGGTATTGGCATTCAGGAAATCGATGCCATAGCCTTTACCCGAGGCCCGGGTTTATTGGGCTCGTTGCTGGTAGGAACCTCTTTTGCAAAAGGTTTCGCTATCGCCAATCATATTCCAATGATCGAAGTCAACCACCTGCAAGCCCATATTCTGGCAAATTTCATCAAAGAACCCGGAGTAGAAAGCCGGCATCCCTCTTTTCCCTTTTTAACTTTATTGGTTTCCGGTGGTAATTCCCAACTCATTATTGTCCGGGATTATCTGGATATGGAAATGATCGGTCAAACCATCGATGATGCTGCCGGTGAAGCTTTCGACAAATGTGCCAAAGTCATGGGGCTCCCTTATCCAGGAGGTCCGGTGATCGACCGTCTGGCCAAAGAAGGCAATCCCAAACGCTTCAGCTTTAATAAACCCCAAATCCCGGGTTTAGATTACAGTTTCAGTGGTTTGAAAACTTCTTTTCTGTATTTTCTGCGGGACGAACTCAAAAAAAATCCGGACTTCATACAGGA
>JAETOX010000339.1 GCA_021771575.1 Bacteroides sp.
TGGTGAGGTTTTGCACACAGAGCTCCGCCATGGGATCAGCTCCTTACCCGATGGTTTGGATGGATTGATAATTTGGGTTATTATTAAAAAAATTTTCGCAGGATAGCAACGCATATTGGGGAATGTTGCTGGTGTATAAAGCAGCCATCGAATCAGCTCCTGGGGCAGGTACTTCACTTCGGTAACCAGTGACAACAACCAAATACTCTTTTGCTACACAAGCGATATTTAAAGTAGAAACCCCTTCGTTATTATTACCTGCACGTGAAGTCAAAGACAATGCATGAACAGTCTCGTCGTTTAGGTCGATATAAAATAGAATATCACGGGTTTTAGAAGGATCGGTACCGATTACAGTACCCTTAACCACTACCTTGTTTTGCACTTCAAAGCACAATTGAAAGGAGGTTTTCCCAGAAATAGATTGTTCTTTAAAAAATTTTTGTAAGGGTTTATCCACTAATACAGTGTTTTGACAAGTTTTATAATCTACACCATGCAAGACGCCATCGGGTGTGAGATAAATCAATTGGTCGCGACCGGCCAATTCATATTCCGTTTCATTTCCCCAATCAATTAATTCTTTCATTTCACCGGTATCAGCGTTTACCAAATAGGCCGTGCTGGAAATTTCAGGAGCTTGACCGGCAATCTCTTCCGAGAAAGTAAAGGCTGTAATAATTAAACCAGAAGGAGAAGCGCCAATTAAAAAACTGGCCTCGCTATCACTCTCTACAATGGTTGTACGTTCCCCGGTTTTTAAATCCAGGCGCTCTATGCGGAATTTTTTGCTTGAAGCACTGGTGGAATCGTATACATCTAGTTGATAAAATAAGTAGTCGTCAGTGATGGCATAATAGTTGGTAAACATAGAAAGCGAATCGAATGAAGCAATCGTACGTCGGTTAGAACCGTTAAAATCCAGATGATCGACATGTCCAAAAACAGTGGAATCGGTTGTAGAAATAATGGCGTTGCCGGGATATATTACCAACAGGCCATCATTGGCAGTAATTAAGTAAGGAGTATTGTACAAACTGCCGATCCAGCTGTTGCAAGTTTCATCGCTGTGGGTACATTCGAGACGATTGCAGAGTACAATATCCTGATGGGTGGCAAAATCGATATAGCAAATATTATGGGTCCCATCATCACGGACGCGCAGGTAATAATATCCCTCTTCAGAACTTCCC
>JAETOX010000089.1 GCA_021771575.1 Bacteroides sp.
ACAGCATCATATTTTCCACTTTCTACCATCTTTTTGGCAACCAAAGGGATTTCGAATGCACCCGGAACCCAAGCCACATCAAGCTGATTCAGGTCTCCGCCATGCCGGACAAAAGCATCTTCAGCTCCTCCCAGCAATTTGGAGGTAATAAACTCATTGAAACGGGCAGCGACAATACCGATCCGCTGGCCTTCAGCCAATAATTTTCCTTCTAAAATATTCATTTGTATCCGAATTTATTATGTGTTTTTATTTTTTTATATCCTCTTTCCAGTCGTTTCTGACATGCAAGATATGTCCCATTTTCTTGTATTTGGTGTACATATAAAATTCATTTTTCTCATTACATGTCATCTCGATCGGTTCGCGTCCGACAACTTCCAGACCAAATCCATCCAATCCTTTTATTTTCAACGGATTGTTCGTCATTAAAATCATTTTCTTCACGCCCAGATCGGCTAGGATCTCCGCCCCGGTACCATATTCCCGCAAATCGGCCTTAAATCCGAGAGCCAGATTTGCTTCTACTGTATCCATTCCTCCATCCTGCAAATGATAGGCCTTCAATTTATTGATTAAGCCGATACCTCGTCCTTCCTGCCGCATATAGAGCAATACACCCCGTCCCGCTTTTTCTATACGCCGCAAAGCTTCTGCCAGCTGCTCACCACAATCACAACGCAACGATCCAAAAGCATCTCCTGTCAGGCATTCCGAGTGCACCCGGCATAACACCGGCTCTCCATCCGCAACCTCTCCTTTCACCAAAGCAAGATGATGTTCGCCGTTGATTTTATTTACGTAACCGTAAGCTTTAAAGGTTCCGTATTTAGTCGGCATCTCAGCCTCAGTGACCCGCTCCACCAGAATTTCCGTGCGGCGCCGGTAAGTAATCAGATCAGCCACCGTAATCATTTTCAGACCGTGTTGCCTGGCAAACTCCTTCAATTCCGGCGTCCGCATCATCGTGCCGTCTTCCCGCATAATCTCACAACACAACCCACACTCTTTCAAACGGGCAATACGCATCAGATCGACAGTCGCTTCGGTGTGGCCCATCCGCTCCAATACTCCTCCCCGTTTGGCTTCTAATGGAAACATGTGCCCCGGGCGACGGAAATCGGTCGGCTTAGCCCCCTCCTCCACGCATTTCATTGCTGTTACCGAACGTTCCAATGCAGAAATTCCGGTAGATGTCGAAATATGATCGATAGAAACCGTAAAAGCTGTACAATGATTATCCGTATTATTGGCCACCATCTGTTCTAATCCTAACTTACCGGTCAATTCCCGGCTCATCGGCATACAAATCAAACCTTTGGCATAAGAAGCCATAAAATTTACATTCTCCAATGTAGCGAACTCAGCAGCACAAATCAAATCGCCCTCATTTTCCCGATCGGGATCATCCACAGCGATAATCATCTTACCTGCTCTCAGATCCTCCACCGCTTCTTCAATCGTACTAAATTCAAATTCTTCCATAAAGCTTTATTTATTTTTTTAATAGTCAAACCATTCGAAACAGTCCCCCAAGGTCCACCCGCTTTCCCCCATTTCCTCCGCCTCCTCCGTTTTATCCGTCTTTATCCCCCTCCTCAAAACCCTTGTTCCCGCAGAAATTCCAAAGTCAATCCTTTTCCTTCCTGTCCTGATGCAGGGTTCATCCATTTTTCCACATATTTAGCAATCATATCGTTTTCTAAATTGACTGTTTCTCCAATACGTTTGGATGTCAGTGTCGTTTGGGCCTGGGTATGGGGTATCACCGACACCTTAAACTCCCGTTCATTCACTTCGGCCACGGTCAAACTGACGCCATCAATAGCGACCGAACCTTTTTCGATAATATAATGTAAGATTTCGGGACTAGAAGCTATCGTTATCCAAATGGCATTATCGTCTTTTTTCTGCCCGGTAATCTTTCCAACTCCATCGATATGTCCGGCAACCAAATGTCCTCCTAACCGGCTGTTCAGGCAAAGCGCCCGCTCCAGATTTACCCGGTCGCCAGGATGTAAATCTCCCAAATTCGAACGATGCATGGTTTCAGGCATCACATCGGCCAGAAAAGCCCCCTCTCTGATCGCCGTCACCGTCAGGCATACGCCATTCGTCGCGATACTATCACCAATACGCGTATCTTCCAGCACTTTGTTAGCCGCCACTTCCAGCACCACACTCCGACTTCCCCGGCTGACCGATTTTATTTTCCCGATTTCCTCTATTATTCCTGTAAACATATTTAATTATATAACCGAATGTCAAACATTTAATTTTCCTCTGATCAGGATATCTTTTCCTACCGCCTCGGTTACGACCTCCCGGAGTTCCAAAGCATCACTCATCCGCAGGAATCCTTCCCCTTCAACAGGAGTTTTTGCATTTTTTCCACCGATAATCTTCGGCGCAATAAAAGCCCATACCTCATCCACCAAGTGATGCCGGATAAAAGCTTCGTTTAGTTCTCCTCCCCCTTCCAACAAGACGGAATCGATACCTTTTTCCCCCAGCCGAACCAGCAAATCTTCGAGATCTACCCTGTCCTGCTGCATTTTACAAAGCAAAGTTTCCGCCCCATGTGCTTTCAACAGAGCTGATTTTTCCTCATCCACCCTAGCCGTATGCGCTATGATTAAGGGATATTGCAAAGCCGTTTTCACCAATTGGCAAGCGGGGTCGATCTCCATCCGACTATCTACCACAACCCTCACCGGCTGCCGGCATTCTTGTGGCAAACGACAATTCAGCAAAGGATCGTCTGCCTTCACTGTTCCCTTACCGACCAAAACAGCCATCAGATCCCGCCGCATTTCCTGTACCCTCAGCCGGGCTTCGGGCCCGGTAACCCACTGCGAATTACCAGTAGCCGTGGCAATCTTTCCATCCAGGGTCATCGCCATTTTCATCACCACCCAAGGGCGACGGGTAGCGATATATTTCAAAAATATCCGGTTCTGTTCCCGAATCTTTTCTTCTTCCACTCCACACACCACCTCGATTCCTGCCTCTTCCAACAAACGAATTCCCCTGCCTGCAACCAATGGGTTGGGGTCCTGCATGCCAATCACCACGCGGGCAATCCGATGCTCGATCACCGCCTCTGTGCAAGGTGGGGTTTTACCATAATGGCAACAAGGTTCCAGGGTTACATATAACGTCGCTCCAGCAGGATCTTCCGTGCACTTCGCAAACGCATTCCGCTCTGCATGCAGCCCACCATAACGTTCGTGCCAGCCCTCGGCGATAATTCGTCCTTCTTTCACGATAACAGCTCCCACCAAAGGATTGGGATTCACCCATCCCCGTCCTCTGTCGGCCAATTCAATGGCCCGATTGATGAATATACGATCTTCTGTCTCCATATACAAAAAATGCCCTGAAACACTTCAGGGCATATATCATAAAATCACAGTAGTCACATTCACTGTTTTATTCCTTCTTTCATCCGGACTATCACCGTCGGCATCGGAATTTCACCGATTCAGTCCCCAAAAGGGAGTCGCGGACTATAACCGCCGGTAGGGAATTACACCCTGCCCTGAAGAAATGTTCTTTCTATTCTGATGACAAAAATACATTATTTCCCTGCGAAATCAAATTCTTTCACGTTTTTATTCACCTGAAGAATTAAAATCACAATTTCATGGATAATTCTGCAAAAAATTATACTTTTGAAGTCAAAATCCAAAAAAAACTTACAGTTATGTACGGAAAATTTCAAGATTTCTTAAAGGCTGAAATTCAGTCTATCAAAGATGCCGGTTTATATAAGACCGAACGATTGATTGCAACTCCTCAGGACGCAGAAATAAAACTGACTAGCGGAGAAACAGTGTTGAACTTTTGTGCAAACAATTACCTGGGTCTCTCATCTCATCCAAAAGTAATCGAAGGGGCCAAAAAAGCATTGGACGCACGTGGCTACGGTATGTCGTCCGTACGTTTTATCTGTGGAACCCAGGATATTCACAAAGAATTGGAAGCAAAAATCTCTCAGTTCTTCGGAACAGAAGATACCATTTTATATGCAGCCTGCTTCGATGCAAACGGAGGTGTGTTCGAACCTCTTTTCGGTCAGGAAGATGCTATTATTTCCGACGAACTGAATCACGCTTCCATAATCGACGGTGTACGTCTTTGTAAGGCTGTCCGCTATCGTTATAAACATGCCAATATGGAAGATCTGGAAGAACAATTGAAGTTGTCCCAGGCACAACGCTTCCGTATCATTGTTACCGACGGAGTATTCTCTATGGACGGAGATATAGCCCGCCTAAAAGAAATCTGTGATCTGGCAGACAAATACAATGCCTTGGTAATGGTAGACGATAGCCATGCAGCCGGTTTTATCGGTAAGACGGGACGCGGATCGGCTGAATACAACGATGTGATGGATCGCATTGATATTTTCACCGGTACTCTGGGAAAAGCCTTGGGCGGCGCAATGGGTGGTTATACTACCGGTAAAAAAGAAGTTATCGAAATGTTACGCCAGCGTTCCAGACCTTATTTATTCTCCAATTCTTTGTCTCCGGCTATTTGCGGAGCATCCATCGCCGTATTCGACATGCTGATGGAAAGCACCGAATTGCGTGACCGTGTGATGAGCAATGCGGAATATTTCCGGGGTAAGTTAAAAGAAGCCGGATTCGATATCAAACCGTCGGAATCTGCAATTGCAGCTTTAATGCTTTATGATGCAGTTCTCTCTCAACAGTTCGCAGCAGAATTGCAGAAAGAAAACATTTATGTAACAGGTTTCTATTATCCGGTTGTTCCCAAAGGACAGGCCCGTATCCGTATCCAGTTGTCAGCAGCGCATACCCGCGAACAATTAGACCGCGCTATTGCTGCTTTCATCAAGATCGGTAAAAAACTGAATGTGATTCAATAAATTTCTTTCAGAATAATAAAAAAGAGGAAGCTTAAGTTTCCTCTTTTTTATTATCAGCATCACTGTTTGCAGGAGTCATACCGAGGGATACAAATGATATATTTACATTCCTGCACACACTTCATTTCAAAAGTCAGATGTTATCATATATTTCGGCTAATCTACAATTCGGTCCAAATAATTCCATAATACCGGATTAGAAGGACGCTTGGCATTGAAGTTGATGATTCTACTATCTTTGTCTAAAAGAATAAACTGAGGGATTCCACTCATTCCCATGGTTGCACAAAACGGGTGTTTGAATCCTTTTTCAGCTATCAACTGTAAACCACCTAAATTCTTTTCCCGGATAAATTTTTGCCATACTTCATTTTTGGTATCCAAAGAAACAGAGACAAAAACGATATTCCGTGTTTCCATAGCTTTTTCAAGTTTAGCCAGAAAAGGGATTTCCTCTTTACAAGGATGGCACCCTGTCGACCACACATCAATATATACATACTTGCCTTTCAGGTCGCCCAGTTTAACCACTTTTCCTTCCCGATCGTGAAACTCAAAATCTCCCAGATCCGTACCGGGAAGACATTTGCTATAACGGGTATAATTTTTTTTCATCACCTCCATTTGTTCTTTTATCTTCGCCTGATTTTCCGGCTTCCGGATCATCTTCTTTACGGCTTCTACAGCTTCCGGCAATCCGACAAATTCTCCGCGAAGTACTTCCAATTCAATCTGCCGCACCAGATAAGCCACACGTAATCCTTTATCCCGGATCAAAGACACTTTTTCTTTCAACCAGTTTTCATATGTAGTCAAGCGGACCTTCTTTTCGTTCAGATTATAGGTCAGCCAGGATTCCAGCGTTTCATACCAACTTCCATGATTCACTACATTCTCCGTAAGTTTCACCCGTTGCAGCGCTTTAACATAGTCGGACGAAAGTCTGTTATTCTTATAATACCCCAAACCTCCTATCATATTCATCCAATATTCCATGCCGGCAAACCCCTTATATTTTTCTTTGAATTCCCGGCTGACATCCGCTTTCTCCAAGGCTTCTATCTTAGAGCAATAAATGCTCCAAACCCTTTCTGCCCGTTCCTTTCCGAAAACCATAAGTATCTCAACCGGCAAACGGCGAAATTCATCCTGAAATTTTTGATTATCGATCAACAGTTGATTTCCTGGGATTTCTCCTTTTCCGCTAACAATCACATTTCCGCTTTTCTCTTCAAAATTCAATTCATCTCCTGGCTTCACATAAACAAAATAAGATTGATTCACCAAGGTCAAACGATAAAATCCAGCTTCCAGTGTTTCTGTTTCCAGACAGAACTTTTTATCGGCTGAAAGCTCTGTCCTCGGGAAGTTCCTGTCCATCCAACCTAATTTTTGCAGACTTACCAGTTGCCGTTCTCCGGGCGTCACGCTTTCCAATGTTCCGGTAATCACTGTTTTCTGTGCATACGCAATAGCACTCAAGCTACATATACAGGCTAGCATCAAATATAATTTCTTCATTATCTTTTTAATAATTCATTCAACAATTCTTTCAGATCCGGATTGGATGGACGGGGAGCAGCAGCTTCTGCCACTTTTCCTTCCCGGTCAAAAACGATAAAACGAGGAATTCCGTTAACCCCATAATCTTTACACAACTGTTTTCCACCATTGGCAAACAATTGAATGCCTTTAACTTCTCCGTCGTCCACCATTTTTTTCCATTTGTCATAATTTTTCCTGACATCCACAGATACACCAATTACTACCAGATCGGTATTTTCCATCTCTTCTTCCAATTTTTTCAAGTGAGGTAATTCTGCCCGGCATGGACTGCACCAGGTGGCCCAAATATCTACCAATACCACTTTCCCCCTGTAATCAGACAAGGATACCGGTTTCCCCTCCACATCCGGAAAAGTAAAATCGACTGTTGTCTGTTGCCTGGTTTGCTCCATTAATACCTTCAGCCTGTCCTCTGCCCATTTTTGCTGGGCTGCTGTAAACAATTCCCGATTCGTATTCAAAACTTTCCGGAATTGAAAAACAGAGGCAATCCTTTCCATTTGACTCAATAATATTTCTGCCCTCAAGGCAGGGCAAGCGATACATTCACATTTTTCCAGCATAGCGCTTCCCTGCTTTCGAGCGGCAAAACTCACATAATCTTCCAGCATACCAAAACCATCGGGCAAAGAGAAAACCAGTGTATCCCGGAATTTTTCCGCTGACAATATGGTTGAATAATAGGGAGAATAATCCTCTTCTTTAGGCCACACATAACCTACCGGTTTGCCTGTCAGCAAATACCGGATGGCATAATGGTCCAGTTGTCTATCTACATAATAACGCATCAGCTCGTCAAACCGACTGTTTCCGGTATGAAGCCTTTCTTTATAAGCTTCTGCAACAGGAACGAATGCCTCCAATTCCCGGAAGAAGTCCTGAAAAGTGGATTCCGGATCCCCCCATCCCCTGACAGCCAGCCCGACCGGGCGGGAAAGACCAACCCATTCGTACAATATTTTATTTTCCGGAGTATTTCTTTTTCCATCCAGATGCCCCCCTTCTTCGTCGATTCTGACCACAGCCTTTTGTCCGGGCTCCAACCATACCGGATAACAAAATCTCCGTTTGTCTCCAATCATATAAAATCCAGAATAAGAGGGTTGAAAGCAAAAGGCGAAATAACCGTCTTTTCCATAACGTCCCCAGGCTTTTTCCTGCAATTTTCCTTTATTCACCTCATATAAAGTGATCTTTTTCTCCTGATTCAAAAAGATCCGGTCGCTCACCCGACATTCCAGGGTAACGATTTTCTGGGCGGATAGCAGGCTGCTCCAGCAAACCGCTATCCATAAAAATAAAGTTCTCATCCTCTGCTTTTTAATAAGCTCCACCCTGATACATCCGCAAAAAAGAATTCGCTTCTCCTTCTCCTTTTCCGATAAGCACATCCTCAGCCGGAACAGTGGTATCGAATTCATTTCCACCACCTATAAAGGGGAAAGTGTATAATTTCCAATTTCCGCCCGTATTCGTCAATACTGTCAAACAATCGAAATCTCCCCTTGCTATCTTTATATGCCGGATACAGGCAATTTTCTCCCCGGTAAATGTAAAGAGCTTTCTTTCGCGCAGAGAGACATCCGCAACATTCCGGACATCATGAATCCATAACTCATCATCAGAGGCGAAAAAAATTGACGCTGTAGTTTGATGGGCACCTAATACTTCCGAATGAATTATTTTGCAATCGGCCGGGAGTTTATACCATCCTTTCAGTGGATAATCACTTTTATTATTAAAAGCAATATCTGCAATGTAATACTCTCCCTGTTTTTCCATAATTCCATAGCCCATGGTAATATAAGCATAAACGTTAATATCATATACTTGCGAACGATACAGCAAATATTTTAATTCTGCGCCCATGTCCGTTACCGAACCGAAATCTTCTTTTCCGTCAACCTGTTCATTAAAATAGCCAAGCTGAGCATTATATGCGTAAATGTATAAAAACGAACAGCTTCTTTTATCCCAAACCATGGCTGCCTGGGAGGCCGGTAGTATTCCTCCGTACAGATCATAATCGGTTGTACCATCCGGTCCCAGTTTCGCATATCCGAATTTACCGACATTCGCACTATTTCCCGATAAATAGTAATATTTTCCATCGTTGATCAACTGTGCATCCGAATCCATATTACAATCCATCGGCGCAATGACAGCAGGTACTTCATAAAAACAATCTTCCGCAGTTTTCAATAATTCCATATTTTCTGCATTATATACCTTTATCTCCTTTTCCGAAAGCAGATAAAAGGCTTTTTTCGTCACCACTTCCACTTTTCCATCCCCCTTTTCTTCTTCCTGCTCATGCTTATATGTATAAGCCATTTTCACCGGCTTCCCTTTTAAACGAGCTTGCCCACCAGAAGATAACAGATTTTCTTTCAGTGAACCATCAGCGGTCACAACATCCACATCGGTCATTCCACCCGTTGATTCCAGTACCAACCAAGCGGTGGAAAGAAAACTTTCCACAGTAACTCCCATTTTATAATCGACACATACATCCCGTACCGTATCCCGCACTTCAAACCATAAAAAATAATTACCGGACTCCCAATCCACCTTAAAATTCAATTTTTTGCCATATCCCAGTGTATCTCTTTTCTTTTTCAGTTCTCCGTAAACATACCACATATAACGTAAATTTTCTACACCTTCCACCCCTTCTACGTTGGCGGTCAATTCATGGGTCGATCCTAACTGAAAGGTATACTCACTTTCCAAACCAGAAATCACAGCAGGCATAATTTCACTTTCCGCCCGATAATCATAATTTCCCTGATCGTCGATACACGCTCCCATTGTTGCAGCCAATAAGAACAATATCCCTAATGATAGTATATTATATTTCATGTTTTTCGTCTTTTAATTTAAGGAAAAAGGACACAATCTTTACAAGTTTCTCCCGGCTGATGATGCTGATTGGGGTTTTCACACAAAGGCTGGGTATGGGTTTGATTATATTCAGCCAATTTGGTATGTGCTTTTAACTTTAAATAATCCCGGTAACCGGTATCAGAAATCGATTCATCGAAGTTGGAGTATCCAACATAATTGACTATCAACCACATTTTTTTGCTTCCCCAATCGCCGAAAGTATATATCCAATACGTATCCCAGTTGGTAGGTTTTTCGGACATCGCTGTGGTCTGTACCATAAAATTCCGGTCTTTATCGATGCCGGGTTGGAAATATTCATTCATGCCGACCGTCATTTCCAGTCGGACCTTTCCGGTTTCGAGCGATTTATCCCGCAACAGGATCACCGGTATTTTAACAGCCACTTTTCCCGGAGCAACAGCGAACTGATTAGCTATAGAGGGATCGTCGAAAGCAACGTAATGAATACCGGGAACAGCTGCATTTACTGCTCCGGCATTTGTCTGTATAATTTTCACAGGACGATAAACTTCAGCCGGAAATCCCATTGTTTTCAATTCTATAAATACCGTATCCCGGTCCTGATCTTCCGGAACTGTAAAAAAACTATGCATGATGCTGTCCTGTTGTCCATACCCTCTGTCACCACGAGCGAAAAAGATACGAGGATCGTTCTCATACATCTCTGTGCCTTGCTGTTGACAAGCGCACATATTCCCCAGTATAATACATATACCCAATATATAGTTGAATAATTTTTTCATAGGTAATCTACTTTTAAATCTGTAAATTCTATTTATTCGAAAGCAGTCTGTCCCTTCGGTTTCGGCACCACAAATCCGTCCTGAGGAACCGTTACGCGTGCAGGAATCGTCCAGGTCTGTATATTATGCCGCTTGTAGTAATAAAACATCTGCCCTTCTGCATAAAATTCTTTCCGGTATTCTTTTTCTACCCATTGTAATTTTTCCGAATCACTGTTAAACCCGATATTTACTCCCATACCCCGGGCTTGACGGTAAGTATTGAAATATTCCTGAGCTTCCTGCCAGGGTAGATTTTCGATGAGGATGAGATACATCTCCGCCAACCGAATCAAAGGAATCATATTGATCGGTTCGATCAATCCGCTACCTGAATATTTCAAACAATAGGCATACTGCCCGTCGACCTCAAAATAACGCCCGCTTCTATTCCGGATATCACTTTCTTCTTTTTCATATATCGTCTGAAGATACCTGGACATCAGATAGATTTTGGGCCGGTTAGTACCGATACCAGTCAGCACTTGCAGTAACTTTTCCTGATGATCGGAACAATTCACAGCAAATAAATGTTCACATTGCATCACCAGATTTTTGCCGAAATTCGCCGTATAGGTATTCGCTTCATTGGCCAGAACAAATTTTTCGGTTCCGTCCGGATTAGCCGCAGCCAATACTTTCCGGGCATATCGGTTTGCTTCCTGAGTGTTACCTATCCATTGATAAAAACGGGCCCGTACAGCGTCTACAGCATATAAATTCAGATGAGTTTGCCGGTAATAATGCCAGTCGTCGTCGGGAACATAATTTATCTGATAACTATGCGGATTGTTTAAATCGTACATGGATCCTAAAGTAAACGGATCGTTTTTCAGGTACATCTCCGCAGAATCCAGGTCTTGCAGAATCATCTTCTGTACCTGGTCATAACTGACAGATACCAAGCGGGAAGGATTTTTAGTAAGCTCTGTTACATAAGGTATCGCCTCATGCGCTCCGGCAGCCTCCCGGGGAACCGGACCGAACAAACGCAGGATTTCAAGATGAAGGAAAGCCCTCAGTCCGTAGGCTTCACCTTTCAATAGCTCCTTATTTCCGTATGAAAACCTTACCTCTGTTTTATCCAAGTTTTCCAGCAAATTATTGATGTGGGCGATACATTTATAATACTTCCCCCAGATATCGGTGATTGTCTTTTCTACATTGGTCTGTTTATAATCAAAAGCCGCAATATATTTCTCGGTCGTATTACTGGTAGGGCTCCACAAACCGGCCAGCAGATCCGGGAAATAGAAACTCATATTCACTCCATACAGCTCTTTGGAAGCCAACTGGATATAAATGCCGTTCATGATATTCTGAAACCCTTTCTCGCTCGTGTAAATATCGTTCTCTTTCATTTCGGTCCGGGGATTTACATCCAGCCAATCGCTGCAACTCACGGTTAGTATCAGTACTCCCGCTAATACCCAACCCCAATATCTCATTTTCATTTTTTTCATATTGTATCGTTTTATCTGATTAAAACCGCAGGGTCAATGCCAGAGAAAATTTTCTCGCATAAGGATAATTGATTCCCCGCTCCTGTTTGACAGAAGAGATCCGGAACAAATCTTCCCCGTAAGCAGTGAGGGATAGATAGGAAATAGCAAAACTCTTCTGTAACCAATCGGACATCCATTCATACCCCAAAGACACAGAACGGCATTCCAGGGTATTTTCATCTGCAATAAAACGGGTGGTCGCATTCGTTTTGGTAAGATCGGTCACACCCTTGAATTGCGCATGATCTCCGGGATTTTTCCAACGGTCGTAAAGTACCCGACGGTCGGCATTATCGATCGGCCGGATGTTTTCCACTTTATTGGCCAAAGTAGAATTATACATTTGTCCCCCGCAGCGATAAGAAAAAATGGCATTGAGTATCCAGCCTTTATACCGAAACATGGTGTTCAGATTTCCCCAGACTTTCGGTTCATTTA
>JAETOX010000090.1 GCA_021771575.1 Bacteroides sp.
AGAGCACCAATCTAAAGATTTTGATATGGATAAAAAGGTTCTACATGGGGAGGGTGTTGTTATTGGCACTGGAACGGTGTATGGAGAACCCGTAGCTATTTATGCTCAAGACTTTACCGTTGCAGGAGGTTCATTAGGACTGATGCATGCCCGTAAGATTACCAAGATCATGGATCATGCCATCAAAATGAGAATGCCTATCATCGGTATTAATGACTCGGGTGGAGCCCGTATTCAGGAGGGTGTAGATTCTTTAGCCGGTTACGGAGAAATTTTCTTCCGCAACACTCAGGCTTCCGGAGTAATCCCTCAATTATCCGTTATTCTAGGTCCCTGTGCCGGAGGTGCTGTTTATTCACCTGCTTTGACCGACTTTGTATTTGTTGTAGACAACATTTCGAAAATGTTCATTACGGGCCCCGAGGTGGTAAAAACTGTGTTGGGAGAAGAGGTGAGTATGGAAGATCTGGGAGGAGCCCGGGTACATGCCTGCGTCAGTGGAAATGCTCATTTTTTTGCTACCACCGAACAAGAATGTTTCGAGCAGATCAAAAAACTATTGACTTTCATTCCCTGGAACAACCAGCGGAAAGCCAAAGCCTTCCCGGCAAAAGCACCGAAAGCGGAATACAATATCGAAAAGATTTTACCGGCAGACCCAACTCAACCATACGATGTCCGCGATATTATCAAGGCTGTGGCCGATGATTCCGATTTCTTTGAGGTTCAAGAGAACTTTGCTCAAAACATCGTTGTCGGTTTCGGACGTATCGATGGTGAAACGATCGGTTTTGTCGCTAACCAGCCTCTGGTATTAGCCGGCGTTCTAGACTGCGACTCAGCAGATAAAGCAGGACGTTTCATCCGTTTCTGCGATGCTTTCAATATACCTTTGGTTACTTTCGAAGATATGCCGGGATATCTGCCAGGCGTCGAACAGGAATATATGGGCGTGATCCGGCATGGAGCCAAAGTGCTGTATGCTTATAGTGAAGCTACTGTACCCAAGATCACCGTTATCCTGCGTAAGGCTTACGGGGGAGGTTATATCGCCATGAATTCCCGTCACCTGAAAGCAGACTTTATGTTTGCATGGCCTACAGCCGAAATTGCGGTGATGGGACCGGAAGGTGCTGCCAATATCATTTTCCGCAAGGAAATCAAAGAATCGGCTAATCCGGAAGAAACCCGGAAACAAAAAGTAGCAGAATACCGGGAAAAATTTGCCAATCCCTATGTAGCTGCTTCCAAAGGATATATCGATTCTGTAATCGAACCGTCGGAAACCCGTATGTTGCTGAAACATTCTATCGAAGTGTCCGGCAACAAAACGGTGATAACTCCGACCAAAAAACACGGAATTCCTCCGTTCTGATTACTTTAACCCGATAAAACGAAAAGGAGGTAAAATGTCTGTAAAATATGAAAAATTTCTGCTGAACGGCGTAGAATACAAAACCCAGCTCACGCAGAAATGGATTAACAGGAAAAAATGGGAAGAACCTAATCCTTATTTATTGGTTTCCCATATTCCAGGGACGATCATGGAAATTAGCGTACAAGAAGGTCAGAAGGTAGAAGAAGGCGAAGTCTTGCTTACCTTGCAGGCAATGAAAATGAATAATAAATTAACCGCTCCGTTCAGCGGGAAGATTAAGAAAGTATTCGTTACCCAAGGAGATAAAATTCCCAAGGGAACCTGCATGATTGAAATGGAAGACAACGAAGTTGTCGGTTGAGATCTGCATTTATTTACCAATGTACCAATAACCATACACCGTTGGTGTTACGGGAGTTGGTACATTGGCATATTTACCCACTAGTACCATGAACGTATGAGTTTTTTTGTTGCCCAAAATATTATAAAGAATTATGCCAATCATCGGGCGTTGGACGATGTTTCGATCGAAATACCGGAAGGTTCCATATACGGTCTGTTAGGCCCAAACGGAGCCGGAAAAACCTCCCTGATCCGAATCATCAATCAGATCACGGGGCCGGATTCAGGAGAATTGTTTTTTAAAGGCCGCAAACTGGAGCCTGCCGATATGAATCGCATCGGTTACCTGCCTGAGGAGAGAGGACTCTATAAAAAGATGAAAGTCGGTGAACAAGCTGTTTATCTAGCTCGTCTGAAAGGAGTCAGCCGGCATGATGCTATTCAGCAATTGAAAGCTTGGTTCGAAAAATTCGGTATCGAAGCCTGGTGGGAACGTAAAGTGGAGGAACTGTCAAAAGGAATGGCCCAGAAAGTACAGTTTATCACGACTGTACTTCATGAACCGGAGATGTTGATTTTCGACGAGCCTTTCAGTGGTTTTGACCCTATTAATGTGGAGCTACTGAAAAAAGAAATTCTGGAGTTACGCAAAAAAGGAACGACCATTATCTTTTCGACTCATAATATGTCGTCGGTAGAAGAAATTTGCAGCCACATTGCTCTGATCAATAAATCCCAAAAAATCATTGAAGGCCCAATCAATCAGATTCGCAATAAATACGCTAACAACACCTACAAACTAACCTGCCGCTACAACAGTGAATTCCATCCCGAAGCTGTTGTCGGCGAAGAATTTGAAGTCTTATCCCAGCAAGTACAGGACGGCCAGCATGAAATTATTCTTCAGCGATTAGTGCCCTGTCCAACCAACACTTTATTAGGCCGCCTGCTGGATAAAACGGATATCATTGCATACCAAAAAATTATTCCGGGCATGAACGATATTTTTATTAAACTAGTGAAAGAAGGCAACTTTAGCGTAAACGATTAAAACTATGAATAAAACTCTTATTATTATCGGACGGGAATTTTCTACCCGGGTACGGAAAAAAAGTTTTCTGGTTCTCACGCTGGTTGTCCCAATTTTATTAGTCGGATTTTACGCATTCCTAATGTGGATGTTATTGAAAGACGACAGTCAGGAACGTCAAATCGCGGTCATCAATCAATCCGAAATCGCACAGCCTTTCGAACGGATCAACAATAATACATTCACTTATGCCGATACGGTTATTACCGAATTCTCAGCCCCAGGATTTTTGAAAGCTCACGATTATTATGCAGTGATCACCATTCCCAGTGATGTCATGGAGCGTCCGGATGTTTCCATTTTTTCGTTTTCGCAGGTACCCATGGAATTGAAAAACGAAATCGCAGCTCAACTCAGAAAAAAAATAGAAGACCTCAAACGGGCGGCTATCATTGACGAATCTCAGGTTCCGGATCTGGAAGAAAAGCTGAACGCTACACAAACACCAGTATTGGTACGTACTCTGAAAATTTCTGATACTGGCGAAGCCAAGGAAAGTTCTTCGGAAATTGCTTCTATCATCGGATTAGTGAGCGGAATGATCATTTATTTTTTCATTTTTATGTATGCTTCGCAAGTCATGAAAGGGGTGATCGAAGAAAAGACCAATCGCATCATCGAAGTGTTGGTCTCTTCTGTAAAACCTTTCCAGTTCCTTTTAGGTAAAATCATCGGGGTTGCCGCAGTAGGTTTACTTCAATTTATGATCTGGGTTGTTTTCGGAGCTTTTCTTATCTTCCTGATGCAAGCCTTTTCCCCTATCGATATGGAAGCGTTGCGTGCAGCCGGAAGCATGAGTGGGGATTTGCAAAATATAGCCGGTGGTGGCAATCTTAGCAGTGAACAACTTGAAATTATTCAAAAAGTAGCCCAGACAATCGATCCGATATTTATCCTGACCTTTTTAGGGGCTTTTCTGTTCTATTTTATCGGCGGATATTTGCTCTATGCTTCCCTGTTTGCAGCGATCGGAGCTGCCGTTGATAACGAAACCGACTCTCAACAATTCCTGACTCCCTTGTCCATCATTTTGGTAGTAGGCTTGTACATCGGTTTCGCAGCAATGAAAAGTCCGGAGTCGCCTTTGGTATTCTGGAGCTCCCTAATACCGTTCACCTCCCCGATCGTCATGTTGGTCCGGATTCCTTTCGGCGTTCCGGGCTGGGAAATCATTACCTCCATGGCCCTTTTAGTTGCTTTTTTCATTTTTTTCACCTGGCTGTCTGGAAAGATCTACCGGGTAGGCATATTGATGTACGGCAAAAAAGTAACCTGGAAAGAACTTTACAAATGGCTTAAATATTAAACCTGTGATGCCCAAAGAACACAAAAGCAACAGGACCTTTAGGACTGTCCAATTTCTCTCGTACAACTGGGTAAAAAAGTTGTAAGTAATGTATTGTATGACAAATAAGATGTTTTCATAACCGAATAATTATAATTGATTTAACTGAATACGAATAAACTTAGGGGTGAGATACTAAAACAAGGCACTTGTGTGTGTGTTTGTTTTAGTATAGTTTTTAATTTTTCTGTTTATCTTCATGCCGAAAATACAAAACAGAATGCTCAAAACCGATTTTTCATATACGGACAACGAACACGAACTCCTGACAGGATTCAACAAAAGAAACAATCAAGCATTCTGTCGTATCTAGGAAAGATATTACAATGAGCTATTCCATTTCGCATGGTATCCGTTTCGATATTGATAGTTACTATCCCGAATAAATTCAGGTGGTCCTAGCTGAAGGAAAAGTAGGTGTAAAATATCGCCTGGCAAAATGGATATTTTGCTTTTGAAGAAAAACGTCTCGAAGAAATCCTAAGGTAATCAGATTACCATACAATAAAAAACCGGAGAATGTGGGGCATTCTCCGGAAACCAAGGGACTGAACGAGTTTTAGATAGTTCCTACTGAATGTCAATTTGTTGTAGCGGTTGTTGCCGAAGGGAATCCAGAGGATGATGCTGACTTTTTACCCGAGCAAAATCGATATTTTTCAGATCGATACAACGAATCGTATTATTGTAGGCCGTTTTATAATAGATGCAACGATTGGTCAAATCGACGGCGGAGGTCCACTGGGTAGCGCTGGGTATATCCGGAGCTTTTCCCAGAGGATGCTCAATACCGATGGGAATATCGAAATTATTCAGGATATGAAAACATTGAAAAACAGTTTCGACAGCAGTCTTTTGCCGGGGTGCCGTATTACGAAAAAAGGCGATCCGTACAAAACGTGAAGGTGGGGTGATGTCCCCGGGAATACCCCGCAAACCGGAACCAGCCCCGAAAGCTGTTAGGGTAAGATTACCCAGCGGGCGAGGATCGGTACCTCCCGGATAAAGGTTTACATAATTGTTCAGGTTTGTGAGCTGCCAAGGAAAACCCGGTGAATTGGTGAGCACCCCTACTGAGTTGTCGTAGAAATGGATTTTCCCATCAACAATTTCCAATACGACCTCATTCCCTTGGGCATCTCCGATGCGCCAATGGACGGTCGAAGTGGAACCGGGCCGATCAATACCGATAATACGAATCTTGGAGATAGCATTTTTCACCTCCTCTACCGTTGCAAACTGGGTGAGCATCCAGGCTACCAATTGCAGGTCATTTACTGTATGGGCATTTTCTGCCGGACGATAGGGAACATAACCACCATAGCGCGGGAAATAAAACAGACCGGCAGATAACCCGGCTTCATTCAATCCTTCGGCAATAAACTCCGGCTGAATGATCGCCAACCCTGCTACCCCATATTTCGCCCGGAAATGCAAGCCGTTTTTGCCTGTCGGCGTATAGGACACCTGTTCCTGTCCCCGGGAAATAATAACATATTCGCTGGGTAGAAAACTATCCCCCCATTCTATTGTACGGGCCTGAATAAAAGCACCATCTCCGGCTCTCAATGAAAGTCCCGTACAAGCCTGCAAGCGCAAAGAAACGCCCGCACATAAAATCATTCCAATCCACAAAATTTTTTTCATAGCTTTATTCTGTTTATGAGGTTTCAGCTGAAATATACCCAGCCCGTTCTTTATCCGGCTGTATCCTATTTTTCCATGATATCGGCAACTGTAGGGTTATGGATAGTCAATCCACCGTCGACAACGAGCGTTTGACCGGTGATGTAGTGAGCATCTTCGGATGCCAGAAATGCAATGGTAGCCGCTACATCTTCCGGTGCCCCCAGATAATCCAAAACATTGTGACGAACAAACAGACAGCGCATCGCTTCCGGTAAATTTCTCAGTGCCGCTGGAGTCAAAACCAGCCCCGGAGCAACAACATTGCAACGAATATTCTTTTTCCCCAACTGTGTTGCTGCATATTTGGTCATATTAATCACGCCCGCTTTGGCTGCACCATAATAGGTGCCCCGAAAATCAGCAGTCATCCCACCAATAGAAGCAACGTTGACTACAGCTCCTCCCCCCGACTTTTCCATATAAGGGATTACTTGCTGAATAAGATATAAACCACAACGGAGATTCAGGTGAAAGGCTTCGTCGAAATAACCAATATCCATTTTTTCCACATCGGTATCCCGTTTGAGGTCAGTGCCCCCGACATTGTTCACCAATACGTCTATTCGTCCGAATTCTTCTCCGGCTACTCCGATCAATTTCCGGCAACTTTCCAAATCCACAGCCGAAAAGTAAACCGCCATCACTTCCGCCCCCTGCCCCTGCAATTCCACCGCCAGGGCATCCGCCTTTTCCCGAGCATAATCGGCAATCACAACTTTTCCACCTTCCCGAACAAATCTGCGAACCGTAGCTTCGCCAATACCGGCCGCAGCTCCTGTTACAACAATAACTTTATTTTCAAATCTTCTCATAGTTCTTTCTTTGTTCTCCTTTTAACGTAGTTCTTCTGTCAATTGTTAGCTTTCGGCCTGCTTGCTATTTTCCGATACCGGCAAAATCCCGGAAATATATATCTGATAGTATATGTAAAGATATCTCTGAGAAATAAAATATTTCTTTATATAAATCTATATATATTTCCTATTATAGATATATATAATTCGAACAATAGGTATTTTTATTGGGAAAAGATTTTATATATTTGATAAACAAAGAGCCTGAACCATGGAAAAATTACAACACATCACTCCTGAATTCACCTACGAACGGTTACGTCAAGTTCCCAACACCTCGCTGAATATACAAAATTGGGATGATCCGCAAACCGCCTTCGGGCAGATACCCGCCCCCCGAGGCAATTTCATCGCCCTTTGTACGGCAGGACGCCTTGTTTTCCAGGCAAACGACGAAAAGCATGAACTTTTTCCCGGAAACGTCGTGCTCATTCCGGCCGGCAGACAGCTTGAGTTCGTGACCAGCGGATAGTTTAAAGGAAAATTTTTGCATCTTGAAGCCCCAAAACCTTTACCTCCCTTACCGGATTTCAAACGTTACGACGCTATTTTTCTATGTTTCGTGGAATTGGTAGAAAAGCATCTCTATGCTCCGGGGGATTTCATGCCTCGAAGCTCGATTGTTCGCTCGTAAATCTGAACTGGTATTGCCGCCGCAACAGCGGTATGACCGCCCGTCCCTGGCTCACGCGCTATCTGTTGCTCGAAGCCAAGCATTTGCTCGCCCGAGGGATGAAAGTAAAGGAAGTAGCCCTCCGTCTTCATTTTACACAAGCCTCCCATTTTTCAATCTGATTTACCCGGCTTACGAAAAAAACGCCTTATGCGTGGGGACATGGATATAATTATAAAAACGGATGAAGCAGATAAAATAGACGAAAGAGTTCATCAGAGCAATCAATCCGTTTTATCTTTTTTATTTTTGATTCTTCCCAGAATCAGGACAGGATTATCCTCATCGGTCATTTCGTTATGCCAATAATGATATGGGGAATCTTCCGTACGGGTCATTTCCCGGAATTCGGTAGCAGAAAAGGCGTGGCAGAGATAATGTTCGGAGACACTGAACAAAAGGTCTTCCGAATAGATATCCAGTTCATCGAAGTACACTCTTTTCACTTTATATATACTGCCGGTAATTTTATCATAAATACAGTTTTTGGAATCGCGGTTTTCATCATAAGTGATTACCCAAGAAGCAGAACCACCATTCACCACTTTTACAAACATACGTTCCCATAACAGATAACGGGAGGTTTCCAACTGTAATTCCATTCTTTCTCCTTTTGCGCCGGAATAATATTCGTGTAGCGTAGGCCCTGTCCGAAAGCAGTATTGAGGTACTCTTCCATCTGTTGTCACCCGATATAAGGTATCGGTTATTCCATACATATATCGTACCTCTTTCCCGGATTTTCCCAGATAAGCGGAATGTTTAAAAAATACCTCTTTCCCTTTGCTTCTTTCAATACCTACCAGCAAATGTCCTCCAAGCGAAACCCGGAACAATTCATATTGTTCCTTTTCGTGAGATAAAGAGACGCAATAAAACACAGAATCTTCCGTTAGTATTATTTTTTGCGGAGTTCCCTGAGCAAGGGCCAAAGCAGGCAGATGTTGCCCGTTTTGCAAATCGATAACTTGCAGATACCCTTGTTTCCCGTAATCGGAATAATAGAGACGCTCTCTTACTTCGTCGACCGTCAGCGCCAGAATAGTCTGAAATTCTCCCGGAGCCCGACCATAAGAAGCCAGTTTCCGGATATGTTTTCCTTCGCTTGTAAACTGGTGCATCTCATCGAGCCCATAAACGATTATATACTTATCTCCAGCCCACACCCGGAAATAAGCATCCAAAAAAGCTCCTTCTTTTGTTTCTAAACGTACCAAACGGATATCTTCAGTCAGTTGACTCCACAGCAAAATGGTATCGCCTGCCGTCTTTCTGATATCCAACAGGTCTACCCCCTGGTTGCGATTACAACCTAAGATGAACAAAAAAATCCCTAGATGTATCAGTATCCTATTCATCAATGTACTAGTGTGACAATGAAAATTATATCATGTATCAAAGGCAGAAACAAAATAAGGGAGAACCGAATCTCTCTGTCGACTTCGGCATCTCCCTTATCCCTTTGAAACATATCTCAAAAGATCAAATCTTATGAATCACCAATCCGGACCGCAGTTTCGGCTCGAACCAAGTGGTTTTCGGCGGCATGATATTACCGGTATCGGCAATATTCAGCAACTGTTCCATGGATACCGGATACAAAGCGAAAGCAACCTTCATTTCACCGCTGTCCACGCGTTTTTTCAGTTCACCCAGCCCACGGATACCTCCTACGAAATCGATTCGTTTCGAGGTACGTAAATCCTGAATATCCAAGATGTCGGCCAATACATGTTTGGAAAGAATAGTCACGTCCAATACGCCGATCGGGTCGTTATCGTCGTAAGATCCCGGTTTAGCGGTCAGGCGATACCATTTACTGTCCAGATACATGCTGAATTCGTGCAATTTAGCCGGATGATAGATTTCGGTCCCCATCTCTTCTACGTTGAAATGAGCTTTTAACTTTTCGAGCAATTCAGCTTCAGAAAGTCCATTCAAATCTTTCACTACCCGATTATAATCGATAATCTTCAGCTGGTGATCGGGGAAGTGTACAGCCATAAAGAAATTGTACTCTTCGTCTCCGGTGTGATTCGGATTTTTCGCTTTATACTCTGCACCAATACGGGCAGCAGCAGCTGTACGATGATGTCCGTCTGCCACATATGTATAGGGAACTTTGGTAGCGAACAACTCTTCCAGACGTTTGTTGGTTTCCGGACAGTTGATCGCCCAGAAATGATGCCCGAAACCGTCTTCTGCTACGAAATCATAATCCGCTTTCTGATTTTTTACGATATCTTCCACAATAGCATCGATTTCCGGCACAGCACGATAAGCAAAGAACACCGGTTCCAGGTTGGCATTCACATAGCGGGTCAGTACCATGCGGTCTTCTTCTTTATCAGGGCGAGTCAGTTCATGTTTTTTAATGATACCGTTCATATAATCCTCGCAGGCAGCACAACCGACAATACCGTATTGGGTACGTCCGTCCATGGTCTGTGCATAGATATAAAACTTAGGTTCTTCATCTTGCACCAGCCACCCTTTTTCCTGAAACATCTTAAAGTTTTCGACACTTTTGTTATATACGGTCTCAGAATGGATATCCGTTCCGACAGGACAATCGATTTCAGCCCGGGTTACATGAAGCAACGATTTCGGTTTTCCGGCAGCCATTTGAGCAGCTTCTTCCGAATTCATCACATCATACGGCAGACAAGCCAATTCCTCACATACTTCCTGATTCGGAGTACGCAAGCCTTTAAATGGTTTTACTATAGCCATATTAAAAAAATTACCAGATTATTAATGTACCGATATACCAATTAGTCTGTTTTTCATTGGTATATTGTTACATTAGTACATTTTATTTATTCACTTTGAATTTAGCATCTCCATGTTCCAGGAAAGCCACAATCTGACGGGCAGCAGCCAAGCCGGCATTCACATTTGCTTCTTCGGTCTGAGCTCCCATTTTCTTCGGAGTGAAGAAATAACGGCCTTCGAACTGAGCATAGTCGGCAGCATTATCCGGAGCAATATCGGAAATGTATTTGAAATCGGGACGATCGGCCATCAATTTCACTAATCCTTCCTCGTCAATCACCTCTTTGCGGGCGGTATTGATCAGCACAGCTCCCTGTGGCATGCGGTTCAACAGTTCGTAGTTGATAGATTTTTTGGTTTTTTCGGTAGCCGGGATATGTAAAGATACATAATCACACATTGCATACATTTCTTCAGCAGAATGCAGCGGAGTTGCACCAGCAGCCACGATTTGCTCGTCGGTCATAAATGGGTCGAAAGCATATACTTCCATACCGAAACCTTTTGCAATACGTCCTACATTTTGTCCTACATTACCGTATGCATGAACACCAATTTTCTTTCCTTTCAGTTCATGACCGGATTTACCGTTATAAAAATTACGAGCCAGATAAACAGCCATACCGAATACCAATTCGGCCACAGCATTCGAATTCTGTCCCGGTGTATTCATAGCTACCACGCCATGATCGGTGCAAGCCTGCAAATCGATATTGTCGTATCCGGCACCGGCACGAACAATCACTTTCAGGTTTTTAGCGGCATCGATTACTTCCTTGGTTGCTTTATCCGAACGGATGATCATCGCATCAACATCGGCAACAGCAGCGATTAATTCGGCGGGAGAGGTATATTTTTCCAGTAATACCAGTTCGTATCCCTGAGCTTCCACGATTTCGCGGATTCCTTTTACTGCCACAGGAGCAAAAGGTTTATCGGTTGCAATAAGAACCTTTGTCATAATTGTAAATTTTAAATTTTAATTTCTTTGATAAAATGTCGAAGCGATCAAAACAGTCGAAACGATCGAAGAGGTCAAAAAGCCTGAAAGTTTCCGACATTTTCGACCTCTTTGACATTTTCAACGTTTTCGAATTCTTATTTTTTATGTGCTTGTTCGAATTCTTGCATAGTAGCGATCAGGGCGTTTACATCGTCCATAGTACAAGCATTGTAAGTGGAAGCACGGAAACCACCAACCAGACGGTGACCTTTAACACCAACAATGTTCTTCTTTTTACAGAAATCCAAGAATTCTTTTTCTAATTCCTCATATCCTTCTGCCATCACAAACGGGATATTCATACGGGAACGGGAACCTTCCTCTACAACAGCCCGGAATACAGTGTTGCGATCGAATTCGGCATATAAAGCATCACATCTTTCAATAGCCCGTTTTTCCATAGCTTCTACCCCACCCATTTGCTTGATCCATTTCAGTGTTTCTCCAACAGCGAAGATATTGATACAAGGAGGAGTATTGAACATAGAACCATTGTCTACATGAGTCTGATATTTCAGCATAGTCGGGATTTTCCGGTCAGCAACTACATGTTCCAGATAATCGTTACGGATAATCACAAAAGTAGCTCCGGCAGGTCCGAGATTCTTCTGGCAACCACCGTAGATCATCAAATATTTGGATACATCCACTGGACGGCTGCAAATATCAGACGACATATCGGCAATTACAGGTACCGGACTGTCTAAATCTTCGAAAATTTCAGTTCCCCGGATGGTGTTGTTAGAAGTAATGTGCAAATAATCTACATCAGCAGGAATCTGGAATCCTTTCGGATAATAGGTAAAGTTACGGTCTTCAGAAGAAGCGATTACTTCAACCTCACCCCATAATTTAGCTTCAGCGATCGCTTTTTTCGACCATACACCAGTATTCACATAAGCAGCCTTTTTG
>JAETOX010000340.1 GCA_021771575.1 Bacteroides sp.
AAGAAGTAGGGGTTTGAGTATTATTGAGTCCTTGATTATAAGGTACTGAAAATTTCCGGTGGCGATGCGCTTAGGGGACACACCCGTTCCCATCCCGAACACGATGGTTAAGACCTGAGCGGCCGATGGTACTATATTGGAAACGATATGGGAGAGCAGGTGGCTGCCGGATTAAAAAAAGAAAACTCACTCGTAAGAGTGTTTTATATAGAACGGACACGTTTTAATGGGTGGAGATAAAGGCGAAGCCTGTGCAGAGGAACAGAAAGCATCCTCGGAAAAAATGTGTTAACCTACTTCAGCAGGGTAGTGCTGTTCCATATAACTGGTTTTTACCAGTGATTAGTGGATTTGAAGGATCGAATCTGCTAATGACTGATAAACGTCAGTCAGACATAAGCGAAGCTTATGGTATGTACCTTGAAAACCACATATTGAAATATATCAAGAAACGTTTTGTTATAAGCAATTATGATAAAACAATTCAAGACATCCGAGGTGAATTTATTAGAGATAATAGATTCCAAACAAAACTCGTTATGGAAACATAACAAACAAACCTAAGACCAGAGATTCAACGCTATGAATCTTAGATTAGTATCCCGCACCCGCAGGAGAACGTCAAACTGGTTAAGCTGAAAAGAGCGCAGGGTGGATGCCTTGGCACTAAGAGCCGATGAAAGACGTGATAAGCTGCGATAAGCTTCGGGGAGGGGCAAATACCCTTTGATCCGGAGATTTCTGAATGGGGAAACCTGCTTGAGCAAACCTCAAGCGACGTATGGTGAATCCATAGCCATACGCCGGGAACCCGGGGAACTGAAACATCTAAGTACCCGGAGGAAAAGAAAGAAAACTCGATTTCCAAAGTAGCGGCGAGCGAAATGGAAGGAGCCTAAACCGGAGCGCGTGCGTTCTGGGGTTACGGACCTCAATAAGTGAGCTGATTTGTTACCAGAACGGTCCTGGAAAGACCGGCCAGAGAAGGTGAAAGCCCGGTATGGGAAAACAATAGGCAGCGAGAGGGATCCAAAGTACCGCGAGACACGAGAAACCTTGCGGGAAGTCGGGGGGACCACCCCCCAAGGCTAAATACTCCTTAGTGACCGATAGCGCATAGTACTGTGAAGGAAAGGTGAAAAGAACCCCGGGAGGGGAGTGAAAAAGAACCTGAAACCCTGT
>JAETOX010000091.1 GCA_021771575.1 Bacteroides sp.
AACAATATAACCGGCTGCTTTCTTCTATTAATTGGACTAAGTAGAATTGAAATCCATTAATATTCAGAGACTTATAATTCAAGGTATCGCTATTAATTGGACTAAGTAGAATTGAAATTTTCTTCATAGATGGTGATTACTTGCCTGTTACGCACTATTAATTGGACTAAGTAGAATTGAAATTTGTTTTGTACATTATCCGGTTTATATATTTCTTCATCTATTAATTGGACTAAGTAGAATTGAAATAAATATCAGGATATTGTTATGGCGATCATACTCCCTCTATTAATTGGACTAAGTAGAATTGAAATTTTGCATATCTCTAGTAAAACCACCACAAAATTCAGGCTATTAATTGGACTAAGTAGAATTGAAATGGTTACTGAAGATGGAGTTTCTGTTAATTCGAAGCTATTAATTGGACTAAGTAGAATTGAAATATCGAAATAAAAGGGTAAATGTTATTGTAAATATAACTATTAATTGGACTAAGTAGAATTGAAATTAGATGTCCCACGAGTAACCGATGCCGCCCCAACCGCTATTAATTGGACTAAGTAGAATTGAAATATTTACTTGACATGTCTAAAAATCTAAAAGGTGAAACTATTAATTGGACTAAGTAGAATTGAAATTGTAACCGAGGGGAGAAATTCATACCAGAATTGTCACTATTAATTGGACTAAGTAGAATTGAAATACTTCCGGCAACTCTGTAAAATACACCGAGGTCATCTATTAATTGGACTAAGTAGAATTGAAATCTTTGGATAAAGTCCCATGAAGCGGAAAACGTCCGACTATTAATTGGACTAAGTAGAATTGAAATACGAAAATGCCTGTACTAATAAAAAATGTCTTCCTGCTATTAATTGGACTAAGTAGAATTGAAATTCGGGATACTCGCCGACATCGATAGTACCGCCATAGTTATTAATTGAACTATAGTAGAATTGAAACGATTCTCGGGGACCGATATATACTGGCCCGTGTGAACTATTAATTGCACTATGGTAGACTTGAAACACTGTAATTCACGCTGCCGCTTTTGGCAAAGGCCCTCTATTAATTGCACTAAGTAGACTTGAAACTTCACCTACACCATGCGAAATTTGCCTCTTTGTTTTGCTATTGATAGAAAGATATAGTATTGAAATATTGGCATATTTGTTCGGAGCATAGTTCTGTGTTCGCTTATTAATTGTCAGAAACTTTATTATGGGTTATTTTTCCCAGATCTTTAATGATTGTATATTGCTGTTTTATTACATTGATTTTGGTTTGAAGTAATTTTTATTTCCTTAGATAAATGGAGAGTCCGATAGATTCTAGTCAGCGGAAATGCTTATCCATTGGTGAGGGTTAATTGGATAAAAATCAATATTTCCTATGGTTTTGGTGAAGGGCAGGAAATATTTTACTGCTATCGGATATGAGTGATTTTGGTGCATTATATAAGTCCCATCTGTTTTAATAATATACTGGCATTCATTGTATTGCTGACTCCTTGATGAAGTTTATAATCATAAAGGATATCAGTACCGGAGTGGGTGATTTCGAAACAGACATTAAAAAAATGTGAGGGAATCGTGGTAGATAATTCGCCTAAAGCTAGGTCATGGGTGGCTACCAGACCGGAAACCGGATAATGAAGTAATTTATGCAGAAAAGCTAGTGAACCGTTAATTTTATCCACCGAATTGGTACCTTTTAGCATCTCATCTAAAATAATAAACAAACGTTCTTCCTGTTCTGCTAGTGATATCAGTTGTTTCAAGCGAAGAAGTTCGGCATAAAAATAAGAGGTGTTCTTCGCCAGATTGTCGATTGTCCGCATGCTTGTAAAAAGAGCCATCGGTTGGAAAGTAAACCGGGAACTGAGTACGACATTTCCTGATTGAGCCAAGACTAGATTTACCCCGATGGTGCGCAGAAAAGTACTTTTTCCAGCCATATTGGCTCCTGTGACGATGTAAATTTGATGTAGGGTATCGATTTTAAAATTGTTGGTTACATTCCACTTACCTTTCAATAAAGGATGTCCTACAGCTTCGGCATCCAGTAGGACAGAAGTGCTGATAAGTGGTTCTGTGTATTGGGGATGGTTAAAACGGTAGATTGCCATACTGATCAGGACATCGGTATGGCTTATGGCTTCCAACCAATTATCGATGTAAGCGGCATAAGTTTTTTTCCATTGGTCGAGACATAGTAAAATATGAAAGTCTTTTAGGTATAGACCGTTTAATATTAGGGCGATAAGGATATTACCTCGTTGGTCCAGTGCGTTTTGTATCCGGTAAAGCCGGGAAAATGCTTTTAATGAATTACCATTTTTAGGGGCAAATAATTGATCTTGGATTCGCTGCATTGAAGGCGAGTGAAAAAAAGGTTGCCGAATGGCTTTTACCAGAGGAAGGTAATTGCTGATTGTTTTGAGAAAAGTATTCAGACGTACATGATAAGCATTGATTTTTTTCAAATAAATTGTGAGGATAATGAGTTGTAGAGCTGAGAGGCAAAAAGCCAGGCTCCAGGGAAGAAGACCGGTAATTGCAACAAGCCAGCCAGCGATTGTAAGGGTATTGGCTGTATAAAGGAATATTCTGATTTTACCCGGGTGGAGGAAAAAGAGGGATTCTTTTTGCCAGCTTCGGAAAAACGAGGAATCGAGCTGTTGTGTTGGGTGGAGTTTTCCCAAAGCGCGGAAATAGTGTAACCAGACAGGTTGATCAGCTAATTCACGGGTTGCCTGCTGACGTTGTATAATAGTAGCTGGATTTTGGCTGAGTACAAGCAACCAGTCAGCTAATTTTTCCTTACCTGGTGCTGTAACCGTACGGTCTAGGTGCTGAAAAAGCGAGTTTTCTCCGAAAATATCCAGATCGGTTGCATAAGGGTGATCGGTATCTTCATACATTCGGCCAGTGGAAAAAGGAGAGAGATTTCCTTGAAGGTAAGCTATTTCATTTTTATAATTTTGAATTTGTTCTTCCAGTAAACGTTGATGGGATAAGATCCGGACATCTGCAATGGTTAGTAACAAAAAGGCTAAAATGGACAGTAAGCTAAAAAATACCAATGGAAGTGTGCTTTTCACTATCCATAAATAGATCAGAAAAATGATTGCTCCGAAAACCAATAATTTGGATAATGTGATTAAATTCCGGTAGCTTTTGACTTTTTTTAAAGATTTGCTATTGCTGGTTATATGCTGTTGATAAAAAGAAAGAGGGTCCATGAATATCGTTTTTTGATACTGCAAAAATAAAGCATAAAATAAAATATTCACGCTTTTATTTTATACTTTTGCGCGCTGAAAAAATAAAGCCATGAATTTTATTACTATTATTGATTATATTGGAACTTTTGCATTTGCTATCAGTGGAATACGTCTGGCTTCGGCAAAACGTTTCGATTGGTTCGGGGCTTATGTAGTGGGATTCGTTACAGCTGTTGGTGGTGGGACGATACGTGATTTATTGCTGGATGTGACTCCGTTTTGGATGCAGCAGTCTTCTTATCTGGTAGTTACTGCTTTAGCTCTGGGGTTTGTCATTCTTTTCGGGAAGTATGTGATCCGTTTGAATAATACGTTTTTTATTTTCGATGCGATCGGATTAGGACTTTTTGCAGTAGTAGGCATTGAAAAAAGTATAGTACACGATTATCCAATATGGGTAGGTATCATTATGGGCACTTTAACGGGAGCTGCTGGGGGAGTTCTGCGAGATACTTTGATCAATGAAGTTCCTCTGATTTTCCGCAAGGAAATTTATGCACTGGCTTGTGTATTCGGCGGACTGATTTATTACCTGTGCCTGTATTTGGGCATGGGCGCGATCCTTACTCAAATTGTGGCTGCTTTTTCAGTCATTTTGGCACGTATTCTGGCTGTTAAATATCATATCAGTTTGCCTAACCTTAAAGGAGAAGAAGGGCTATAGATAGGAATTATACAGGAAAAGCCGGAATGTAAAAAAAGAATCATATCTTTGTCATGTGATAATTCCGAGGTAAAACCTCATAAAAAACATTGATTTGAAATTATTTTATTGATTTTTATTCTAATTTGATATATGAGACCGAAAAGTATTTTTGCCAACATCACTGAGGCTGGAGAGGAAGAACAGTTTGATTTGCTTTTGAAATCACCGAATTGCCGGATCGACCGGATTGTTTCTTCAGGCCATAGCTCTCCTAAAGGTTTTTGGTACGATCAGGAAAACGATGAATTTATACTGCTTGTACAAGGTGAGGCTGTGTTGGAATTTGAGGATGGGATGGTGACTTTGAAAGCTGGTGATCATTTGTATATCCCTAAAAATTGTAAACATCGTTTGGAGAAAACCAGTATCGATCCTGTATGTATCTGGTTGTGTGTATTTGTTATCGAATGATGGAAATGATTTCGTTTCTTCATCTTTTAATGTTGTAAAGTATACTTTCTATATTTGCTGCATGACAGCAGATAGGGTAGATACTATTGCAGATGAAGTATTTTTTGCCACTATAATAAACGATAACCGGAAAGCTTTTGAACAGCTTTTCCGGAAATATGACGGATCGATGTGTCATTATGCGGCTACTTATTTGGAAATTGGAGAAGAAGTTGAAGATACTATACAGGATATTTTCATATACTTATGGAATAACTGTTCTACGGTGAAGGGCCGGACTCCTTTGAAGGTTTATTTTTTTTGCTTGTGAAAACATCAGGGTTTGAATTTTCTGAAACACAAAGCTATAGAAAGTGATTATAGTTAATTACTTACAGAATTTTGGGAAGACTTGTCCCAGAAAGAGTATTTGGAGGAAAACAGGAGTAAATTGAAAAGATCCGAAAAGAGCTTAGCGATTTGCTGTTCCAATGGTCTAAAGTATTTATGAAGAGTTGTCTGTAGGGTAAAAGGAATAAAGAAATTGCCCATTTTTTTACTGCTAAATGGGCGTTTTATCACTTAATAAAGGTGATTTCTTTTAAACCGGGCTGTAATTCTCGCATCATACGAATCGTTTCCCCGACATATATTTCTTCCAGAATACCTGTGGCATTGTATTGACAATACAGTTCTTTCATGAAACAGAAATCGTTTACCTGCAATTCTTTTTGGTGAGTGTACTTATCGCTATGCAGACTATAGTTCTTTTAATTCACTGCGGAAAGGAGTTTCGATTGTTTTTGATCAAGCATAATCACTGCTGTAAGAGTCAATCAATAATATATAATCGTTGTTCTGGGTAAAAATTTTCGTGCTGCCCGATAGAACGAGCAGACATATTGAAATAAAAATGAAATATCGTATGTCGAGGGGGATTGATTAATTTTAATGCAAAGATATACTTATTTATTAATCGGGGATAGCTTTGCAAAACAGTCACTGACTTTTTTTGAAAAAATTGAGTGAAAAAGAAACCTTTTCGATTTATCTGCGTACAACAAGACGAAAATGATGATTGATTTTATGATTTTATTTTAGCTGTTATTTAGATTAAGATTATTTAGCACACACCACGGGGAGGGGAAGCTTATCAACAAGCTGATTTTCGGGTAAGTTCTTTACATACTGGAAAAAATGATCTACGGGAGTAATACACCACGCACATATACACCACACACAGACGCACGCATATATAATAACATCTTTTCATTAATCCCACCATTTTTTCCGATTTAAAGAGCCCACGAAAATGTCTCCCTTTTTTATTTTTTCCTTAACTTTGCGAACTATATGTAAGCTAAGAAGAAAATGAAGGGAATACAGGAAGAAGAAGGATGGATTGAAATTTACGGAGCTCGTGAACACAATCTTAAAAATATAGATTTGGTTATTCCGAGGAATAGCCTGACCGTGATTACTGGTCTCAGTGGGAGCGGAAAATCATCTTTGGCATTCGATACGATTTATGCAGAAGGACAACGCAGGTATATGGAAACTTTTTCAGCTTATGCCCGGCAGTTTCTGGGAGGAATGGAACGTCCCGATGTAGATAAGATTACAGGCTTGAGCCCGGTGATTTCGATCGAACAGAAAACGACCAATAAAAACCCCCGTTCTACGGTGGGAACGACAACTGAGGTGTATGATTTTTTACGTTTATTGTTTGCCCGGGCGGGTGAGGCTTATTCCTATATGACCGGAAGCCGGATGGTGAAATATACGGATGAAAAAATCATCGATTTGATTCAACAGGATTTCGCTGGTAAGAAAATTTTGCTTTTATCACCTATCGTGAAAGGCAGAAAAGGACACTACAAAGATTTATTCGAAAATTTACGAAAGAAAGGTTTTATTTCTGCTCGTATAGACGGTGAAATCAAAGAAATCGGTCTGGGAATGAGTGTCGATCGGTATAAAATTCACGACATTGAAATTGTTATTGATAAATTGGTAGTCGATCAGGTTGATGTGAAACGTCTGAAAAGTTCTGTAGCAACGGCTATGAAAAGTGGTAAGGGTGTGATGATGGTGAAGGCCATGGATAGTGATGAAGTAAAATATTATAGCCGGCATTTGATGTGTCCGGATACCGGTATATCTTACCGCGATCCGGCTCCTCATTCTTTTTCGTTCAATTCTCCTCACGGAGCTTGTCCGAAATGTAAAGGTTTGGGCTATATCAATGCCGTGGATATCAAAAAAATCATTCCAGACCTGGCTCTTTCTGTTTATGAAGGAGGCATCGAACCTTTGGGAAGATATAAAAATAGCATTTTATTCTGGCAGATCGAAACTGTGTTGAAAAAACATGGTTATGAACTCCATACTCCCATTCAGGATTTATCTGAAGAAGCGCTGACGGATATATTGTATGGCTACCCGGGACAAATTCGTTTGGAGAATACGGTGTTGGGGGTATCATCCAATTCTTTGTATAATTTCGAGGGCATCATCAAATACATCACGATGCAGGAAGAGAATACTACTTCGAAGAGAGCCAATAAATGGGCCGAACAGTTTATTTCGGTAGTGAAATGTGATGTATGCGACGGGCAGCGATTGAATAAAGAATCTTTGAGTTTCCGGATCGCCGGTAAAAACATCTCCGAACTGGCAGCTATGGAATTGAGCGATTTATATGAATGGGTGTGTACGACAGAAGGTCAGCTGGAAGAAAAACAACGGCAGATCGCCGGAGAGATTTTTAAGGAAATCCGGACGCGGCTGAAATTTTTGCTGGATGTCGGGTTAGAATACCTTTCGCTCAACCGCCAATCCATGACTTTATCGGGTGGGGAATCACAACGGATTCGCTTGGCGACTCAGATTGGATCACAATTAGTGAATGTGTTGTATATTCTGGACGAACCTAGTATCGGACTTCACCAGAAAGATAACCGTCGATTGATTCAGTCGCTTCGGCAATTGCGGGATAACGGAAATTCGGTCATTGTGGTCGAACACGACCGGGAGATGATGGAAAGTGCTGATTACATCGTCGATATGGGGCCCAAGGCCGGACGTAAAGGAGGGGAAGTGACAGCGATCGGTACATTCGAAGATATCAAAAAAAGCAATAGCCTCACTGCACAATATTTAAACGGTACCAAAGTAATCGGTATACCTGAAAAACGCAGGAAAGGAAATGGAAAATTTCTTACTTTGAAAGGTTGTACGGGTAATAATTTAAAAAATGTGGATGTCCATATCCCCTTGGGCATGTTAATTGGTGTCACTGGGGTTAGTGGTAGTGGAAAGTCTTCTTTGATCAATGGTACCTTGTATCCGTTATTAGCCGAGAAATTTTATCGTGCTGTCACTACTCCTTTGCCATATAAATCTGTCGAAGGAATAGAAAATATCGATAAGGTAGTTGTGGTAGATCAGAGTCCGCTGGGGCGTACTCCTCGGTCTAATCCGGCCACCTATACCGGTATTTTTACTGATATCCGGAAAATTTTCGAGAAACTTCCGGAAGCGCAGATCCGGGGATACGGGGCCGGACGTTTTTCTTTCAATATTGCGGGAGGGCGTTGTGAAGAATGTAAAGGGGCTGGAGTGAAAACAATCGAAATGAATTTCTTGCCCGATGTGTATGTACATTGCGAAGCTTGCGACGGGAAACGCTATAATAAAGAAACCCTGGAAGTGAGATACCGGGGAAAATCCATCGGTGATGTGTTGAATATGACCATCAATCAAGCTGTAGAATTTTTTGAGAATGTATCTTATCTGCAACAAAAACTGAAAATGCTGCAGGATGTGGGACTGGGATATGTGAAACTGGGGCAGCCCTGTACGACCCTCAGTGGAGGAGAGTCCCAACGGATCAAACTGGCAGCCGAATTGGCTAAGAAAGATACGGGAAAGACATTGTATATTCTGGATGAGCCAACGACAGGATTACATTTCGAAGATGTGAATATCTTGTTGGAAGTGATCCAACGGCTAGTGAATAAAGGGAATTCGGTGATCGTTATCGAGCATAACCTGGATGTGATCAAAGTGGCCGATTACCTGATCGATATGGGGCCTGGCGGAGGAAAAGAGGGTGGACGAATTGTGGCTCTGGGAAGCCCTGAAGAGGTGGCCCGGGTAGAAGCATCCGAAACAGGTAAATTCTTGAAGGAAGAACTCTGTTGAATGGAACGGGCCACGTTAGCCGAGGAGGCCGAGTACATTGAGTAGAATCAGGAAAATACAAACTGGTGCAATATACCGGAGAATAAAAATGTAGAGTTTAAAAAAACGAATCTTTAGACGGTGGTCATTGCTCAGTTCGCTATAAAGCAGAGCTTTATTGAGATACCATCCAGCGAATAGACAAATTAGGATACCTCCCAAAGGAAGGAGAATATTGGAGCATAGGTAATCACAGGCATCGAAAATATTCATGCCGAAAATTTTTACATGCTTTAGCGGGCCGAAGGAAAGTGTATTGAAACTACCGATAACAGTGATGACCAGAGTGGCGAGCAGGGTGGCAGTCGGACGTTTCAGTTTTTTCTCTTCTACCAGATAGGCGACGGGCACTTCGAGTAAAGAGATGGCCGAAGTTAGGGCGGCGAAAGTCAGTAAGAGAAAAAACAGTACGGCCCACACTGTTCCACCCGGTAAACCCTGAAACACTTGTGGAAGCGTAAGAAATACGAGTCCCGGGCCGGATTGAGGATCGATGCCGAAAGAAAAGACAGCGGGCAAAATAGCCATACCTGCCAGGATAGCTACCAAGGTGTCAGTGACGATCACTTTTAGAGAAGTCGTGGTTAGGTTATCGGTTTTAGGTAAGTAAGAAGCATAAGTTAATAAAATGCCCATCCCGACCGATAAAGAAAAAAATGCTTGGCCTAAAGCAGATAATATACTGTTGGCGGTGAGCTCAGAAAATTTTGGAAGAAACAGAAAACGCAGTCCTTCCAAAGCTCCGGTAAGTGTCATAGAATTGATACAAAGAGCGATGATAATCACAAATAACAAAGGCATCATAATTTTGGAATATCTTTCGATCCCTTTTTGTACACCTCCCATAATAATCGCAGCGGTTAAAGCCATAAATCCGATTTGCCACAACAAGGCTTTGTAAGGATGAGAAAGGAAAGCGTTGAAAACAGAAGTTACCTCTTCGGCATGCTGCCCTTGGAAAGCATTGGTAAGGGATAGCCATACGTATTCCAGTGTCCAGCCCGACACTGTCCCATAAAATGACAAAATCAGACTGGCTGCTATGATTGATAAACTACCGAAAAGAAGCCATTTGCTATCGGGGGCTAGTACCCGGAACGTACCGAAAGCATTCTGTTGCGAACGGCGTCCCAGCGAAAATTCAGCTAGCATCACAGGAAAACCGATGGCCAAAGTGAAAAAAATATAAACTAATAAAAAAGCCCCACCGCCATTGGTGCCGGCGACATATGGGAATTTCCAGATGTTTCCTAAACCTACAGCCGAACCTGCCAGTGCTGCTATCGCTCCCAGATTGGATTTAAAGCCTATTCTTGTATGGTGATGCATATCGCTTTGTTTTAGTTGTAAAATTAATGTATTTGTTGGATTTTACTTTTACCTTTTACCTTAAAAAATTATCTTTGCATTCTAAAATAAATAAAATAAGATGCAGGAAAAGATTTTAATATTGGACTTCGGATCGCAATATACGCAGCTGATTGCGAGAAGGGTTCGTGAGTTGAATGTATATTGTGAGATTTATCCTTACAATCGATATCCCGCTCCCGACTCTTCGGTGAAAGGTGTCATTCTGTCTGGGAGTCCTTTTTCGGTGCGGGATGAGAAGGCTCCGCAACCGGATTTATCGGCTATCAAAGGACGTTTGCCGTTATTGGGGGTGTGTTTCGGCGCACAATATCTGGCACATCATTTCGGCGGTGAGGTGAAAGCTTCAAATAAGCGCGAATATGGTCGGGCCAATCTGACTCATATTGATGACCAAAGTCCGCTGTTCAACGGAATCAGTAAACATTCTCAGGTGTGGATGTCCCATGGGGATACGATCGAAAAATTACCTGCCGGTTACCAGGTAATAGCCAGTACGGCTGATGTCGATAATGCTGCATTTAAAGTAGAGGGAGAGACGACCTATGGTATTCAGTTTCATCCCGAAGTATACCACAGTACCGAGGGAAAAGAATTACTCCGGAATTATGTTGTGGATATTTGTGGATGTACTCAGAGCTGGACGCCCGACTCTTTTGTCGAAACTACTGTTGCCGAGCTGAAACAAAAATTAGGCGAAGACCGGGTGATTTTGGGATTGTCGGGTGGAGTCGACAGTACAGTTGCGGCTATGTTGTTACATCGGGCTATCGGTAATCGGCTGACCTGCATATTTGTAGATAACGGTCTGTTGCGGAAAGACGAATTTAAGACCGTCTTGGAGAATTACAAGGAGTTGGGATTGAATGTTATCGGTTCCGAAGCGGGTGACCTCTTTTTAAGTCGTTTGGCCGGGGTAACTGAACCCGAAAAGAAACGAAAAATTATCGGTAGCACGTTCATCGATGTTTTCGATAAAGAGGCTTCCCAAATAAAAGATGCCAAATGGTTGGGACAGGGGACCATCTATCCCGATGTCATCGAATCCTTGTCGGTGAACGGTCCTTCGCAGACCATCAAGTCACATCATAATGTTGGGGGATTACCCGATTATATGAAACTGCAACTTGTAGAACCCTTACGCTTATTGTTCAAAGATGAAGTCCGCCGGGTAGGAAAAAGTTTGGGATTGGCAGATAAATTTCTGCAGCGTCATCCTTTCCCCGGTCCGGGTTTGGCTATTCGTATTCTGGGTGAGATTACGCCTGAAAAAGTACGTTTATTGCAGGAAGCTGACCACATCTTTATTTCTATGCTTCAAGAAGAAGGACTTTACCATCAGGTGTGGCAAGCTGGTGTGATATTATTACCGGTTCAGAGTGTCGGAGTTATGGGAGATGAACGAACCTATGAAAGCGTTGTGGCCCTGCGTGCCGTAGAATCTACGGATGGGATGACTGCTGATTGGTGCCATTTGCCATATGACTTTCTGGCAAGGGTTTCAAATCGGATTATAAATAATGTACGGGGGATCAACCGCGTCGTTTACGATATCAGTTCAAAACCACCTGCAACAATCGAGTGGGAATAAAACGGGGCCATTATCTCCCAGAAAATTATATATTCATTTATCGAAGCCAGTCATTTACGTGTAGGTGACTGGTTTTTTATGCTGTTTGATATTTAAACTCTCGTTTTGCTTCAAAATTCCGATAGTCTCCTGTTTAAAGATTTTCCTGCTGATTTTTACATCCTTTTTTATATAAAAGGAAGGTGTGAAACTAGTTAATTTTGTCTGCGTCTGAACAAAGACTATCCCATAATCCTTCAAAATTTCAGGTACTCTTTTGGTTTTTGTTTTAAAAATAGGTTTAGTTTTACTACTTTTGAACACCCGGAAAAACAGAGGAAACTCCCTCTGTTTTTTTAGAATGAAAAATTCTTGTA
>JAETOX010000341.1 GCA_021771575.1 Bacteroides sp.
AAGTTCATGACTTTGCCACCGCCGCCGCTCGTTGCGCGTAAAATCACAAAGAACAGCACGACGCCCGCGACAAGAATCAGAATATACAGAATATTGCCCCAATTGGAACCTGCGTTGGGATTCGAGTAATCGTATACTTCCAATCCGAACTCGTCAGTCCACTCTTGCACCAGCTTCCAACCGTCTGCGGTATGCATATTCGGACCGTACGTCCAATAAGTATAATTCTTCGCGTCCTTCGAAGTATACCCATAGAAACTGTATCCGTCAAAATAGACCTTCACGATTTGCTTTGCGTCAGCAATTTCTCCTTCTTCCCCATCGCGATCCACGCGCGGATCCGCCATGAGCTCAACGAACCTACTGGATTCCACTTTGCGGCTGTTTTTAGACAGCGTAGTGACTAGAAAGTATACGCCGATTCCAAGAGCAAGCACAACGGCAATCCAGAGGATTGTTTTGACTACCTTGTTCAAATTTTACTCTCCTTTCTATCGTTATTATTAACTCGCACAATAGTATGCGTGTTTTTTGTAGTATTATTGTATCATAAACGAATAAATATATCAAGTGTTTGTTGACAATTCTTTCCGAATTTACATAATTATCACAAAAACACCCTAAAAACACGGTTTTTTGCTCAAAAACACTCATTTTTACCCCAAAAACAGGGGTTTTTAGGGTAAAAATGTTTCACATGAAACACTCCCAAGAATTTTTTGCCAAAATTGGTGTTTCACTTGAAACATTAGGTGCTAATATTGAATAAATGCGCGGTTTTCTTATTTTTTGCCCGAAATTACTGTTATCATACGCTGTTTTGCAAAAAAGTATGAGCTTTTTCATGAAATCAGATCGGAATACCACCTTACTCCGGTGAAGGTTCCTTGCCTTCGGTTTATATCAGAATGAATTGCGATAAAATAAAAGCGGCGGGCGAATGCGCCACCGCTTTTGCCGTCAAAAATGACGGCGCAAAATTGTTAAGTTTTAAATAATTATGTGTTCGGAAACAGAAACTTGAAATGCGCCAGTTCTACAAAGCCTTCCCAACGGAAAATCGCTCCGACTACGGCGCTGTTATTGATAAAGTTCTCCAACGCTTCCAGATGCAGCCATTCGTTCAGCCAGTAACATGCCGACAACAGCAGAAAGATCAGAATCAACGCTTTGC
>JAETOX010000342.1 GCA_021771575.1 Bacteroides sp.
TGTGCTATAACAACAGATTCGCTACATTAGCTTACTGAATTTTTACGCTCGTCGGGACGGGTGGTCCCGCCCCTTGGCGCTGGCCGTTCCCCGACCGATGAGTTTAAAAGCGTAAAATAATCTGCAATATATTTTGATTCTCCACGGCTTATCGAATAACAGTTTTCTTATTTCGATGTTTTATGAATTTAAAATACTTGTAATTACGTGGAAGAATTTCTTCGTTTGACTCCCAGAATTTTTCACTCACATCGGGCTGGATTGGAACAAGATACTCGACAGACTTAAGTTTTTGCATCGGAGTCTTGCCGTTCAGTGAGGAATGTGGTCGTTTCTTGTTGTAGAACTCCTGCCATTCCATAGCCATCACATTCAAATCAAGTGTCTTGTCCGACAAATCTATAAGATTCCAAAACTCTGTCTTATCGGTCTGCTGAGACCTTTCAACTTTGCCATTCAGATGCGGAGTCCTTGGTTTGATCGGTCTGAATTTGATAAAATGGTCATGCAGTTCATATTGGAAGTCATAATTGAAAAATTCTGTTCCCCAATCAGTTTGTATCCGCTGAACGGGAAAAGGAAAGGTGTTCAAGATCTCTCCTAAAAAATGAATTGTACTTTCCGCTTTTTTATTGGGATATACACGAATGGTTCTCAAACGGGTACAATCATCTATGGCCGTGAACTGGTATGCTCCGTTTCGTACTTTCATTACATCCAGCTGAACCCTTTCCCCAGGAATTTCTTTACTGTATCGGATATAGTCTGACTTTTTACGCCGTTTCACAACAGCTTTGACCTGATGCTTTTTTAACACACGCCACACCGTCATGGCTGAGAGCTTTATTTTCTTCCTAAGCAGATAGTTGGCAATCCGTTGCGCTCCCCATCTTCTCGTCTCACGCAGATTAAGGATAATGGTTTCAATTTCAGGTGTTATCTTCATATTGGCAAGTCTTGATGGACGTTTAGACTTGTCGGACAATTCCGACTTGCCTTGTTCTTTCTCGCGATTTATCCAACGGTATAACGTGGAACGGGCAATCCCGCACCGAAGGGCAGTTTTTGTCACAGAACCCGTTTCAGCGTATAGCTCAAGCCATTTTTGGCGCATCCGTATTTTCCGTATATCTTCTTTCATGCTACGAAGATACGGATTAAGATTTGCCTAC
>JAETOX010000343.1 GCA_021771575.1 Bacteroides sp.
CAATATTATAAACTGAACTATGTGGCGGTATGGGAAAAAATCGATGATGAAAAAGCTTTTGAAGTTAGTCGGCAGAAGGTAAATAGGAGCTATCGGTTAAGATGGCAAAGACGTATACTGTCTGGGATAGCTGCATTAGTGATGATTGGTTTGGGATGTTTATGTCTGCTGAAACAGCCGTTTGGGGAATTGCCGCTGACCGTGGCTGATAGTCAGGAGACCGTGGCCGGAACAATGAAAGCCTGTTTGACTTTGGCCAATGGAGAAAAGGTAGTTTTGAATGCCGGTCATAAAGTGAATGTGGATTTAGGGTTTGCTCAGGCTGTTGAAGATTCATTGTGTGGATTGATCTATCGGTTTAAAGATAGTGTAGTGGCTCCGCAGGAGTTTCATACTTTATCTGTTCCCCGTGCCGGAGAATACCTGATGGTGCTTGCCGACGGTAGTCGCGTGTGGCTGAATTCCGAAACACAGCTGAAATTCCCTGTGACTTTTGATAAGGATAAACGGGAAGTATTCCTGAACGGCGAAGCTTATTTCGAAGTGGTGAAAGATACTGAACGGCCTTTTGTAGTAGTTACCCCACAGACAAAAACGACTGTACTGGGTACTTCTTTTAACATCATGGCCTATCGGGAAGAACAACATACGGAAATTACGCTGGTAACCGGGGCCGTTGCCGTAACCGCCGGAAAACAAAATTGCCGGATTATACCTGGGCACCAGGTAAGCGTCGATAATGAGTCTCTGGAATTGCATGACCGGTTGGTCAATGTGTCGTTTTACACATCCTGGAAAGACGGTTTATTTGATTTCGATGATATGAGCCTCGAAGAATTGGCGACGAAATTGAGCCGTTGGTATGATGTGGATTTCTTTTTTGCCAACCGGGAAGCTGCGGAAAGAAGATTTACCGGTGCAATCAAACGGAATAGAAGCTTACAGTTTATGCTTGATTTTATTCAGAAAACTTCGGGAGTACGTTTTGAAAGGAAGGGAAAAACGGTGACAGTATATAACAATTAAAACAAAAATAATTAAAAACAGACCGGCTGATGTTGCAACCATCAACCAGTCCAAAACATGTAGTTAAATACTTAATAGCAAATCTATGAAAAAAAAACCATTTGACGGCTTCGTTTTGCGAAAAAACGGACTGTGGAAAACTTT
>JAETOX010000092.1 GCA_021771575.1 Bacteroides sp.
CAAAGGCCCGATTCACGGATGTTGCAGTAATTACCCCAGCCGGCACAAATGCGTCCGTTGAAGCTGCGCTCATACCATTCTTTGGCTATCGGGTAGGCCCAGGCATTGTATTTATTTACGGTTGTGAATTGCTTGGCAAGCTCCGGCTCGACAAGGAGATAGTCGCCCCAATAATATACGTTGCCTATCATGTAACAACAAAACGCATTGCCGCGCTTCGCCTGTTGGAGAATTTCATCGAAAGCCTCCTTGAAAGAGGCAAAAGGCATTCCGCGCTGTACGGCAGGAGTGAAATTTCCGCTCCTCACGGCACAGAGCACACCCGTCGCACTTCCCATTAGTGCACTTTTTTGCATTAATTTTGAGGCATTTGCATCATCTGTGGCAAATCCGGCCCCGCTCCACACATATTCTTCTCCCATAAAACAGCGCGCTATGAAACACAGTGCATCGGCATCTCCTTGCTGGGCCGCCTGCATGAGCATCGCATAGCCCCGGCTTATCTCTTCCTTGTCGAAACTTGTCCAAATCAAATCTACTGCCTTCACAACAGACAGACTATATTTACCGTTCATTTTTATTTAATTTATCTTCTTTATCCAAAAATCTGAAAACCAGTCTTTGAAAATGGTTTGTCACGTCAAAACTTTCCCATTCAGGTGTTGAGGCCGGGTACTTATGGTTATCAACAAAATCCCACAACCAGCAGCGTAAGGGAGCTACCTCAGAAATGATGGTATGATATCCTGTTGGTGTCGGTTTCGTCCATTGTACAAACTCCACTTTGTACCTGGGACACTTCTCATTATCACCGCATCGGCGAATGTTCATATATCCGCCATTCTCGCCGGTGAAGTCATAATACATCCACTTTGATTGGCCATCTATAATGTTTTCAAGTGCAGCTATGACATCTGCAGAACCAAAAAACTTGAAATCCTCACCATCGACAGTAAGGCTTGATTCGTTTTTTCGAGGTGTCGGTTTCAGTTCCTCACATATCCAATCAGTCATGTCGGGCAATTCGACCGACCGGAAGAAGTCGCACATCATATCGGCAGCATCATCACATGTGAAACCGTAATGGCTCATCCGCAATGTATTTTTCCCGATCCTGAAATATACCGCAACATGTGAATCCTTATAGAAACTTATGGCAAAAATCTCTGCTTCCCGGACCAGTTTGACCGGCATACATTTTTCAAGGGTGACATACTCGTTTGTTTCGATTTCATACACAGCTTTCGTGATTCGTGCATCGGTCACATTGCTTGTGCGCTCCTTGCCATTCTCGGTAATCAGCACATACTGCGGCTTCAGCGAAGTTGCACCTGGATAGACGCCTCGTGGATGTTTTGGATCAAACATTGTCATAATATGAATCGTTGCTTATTGATTAATGCAAAAATATAAAAAGTTCAGTTGATCCTCTCATCTTTCCGACAGTATGGTTTACTGTTTTCGTCCCGACACTGTGTTCTTTCAGAATATCGGTCGTCGCTTGTTGCGGTACGTAATATCAGGCGAAAATCACAATAATCTATTAGAAGAGGGCTACTGCTTGCAGAAATACACCAAATTCATTGCGGTTCTGCGATGTGAAAAACATCACCTATGCCAATATCGACTTCGCTACCAAGACTATGCGTTTTAACCAAATCAAGAGCGAGGGAAGAAGCGCGTACAGCCATGTTGTAATGTCGTTGAACAAGGATTTAATGGACTTGATAGGCTTCCCACGCGACCCCAAGGATATGACTGAAAAGATATTCCCGTTGCCGGACACCTCAATTTGCAGCCGACATCTCAAACGATGAGTAAAGGAAGTCGGAATAAACAAGCACATTTACTAGTCGGACACTGGGAGGGATACACAGTGTCCTTTTTTCTCAAAGCCCGAATGCCTTATCAATATCATTATGCCATTAGGTAATTCTCCATCTCCCAATGGATGCACCATATAATACTTGCTGTCAATATTAAATGGTGGATAAATTCCACATTTGATAGCAGAAATGGACCTGCTATTCATGTAATAATCCGGATCTCCAAGAACTACTGAAATCGCAAATCCCATTTTTGCGGCTATCTGATGCCCGACTGAAATTAAAGATTTACCGACTACCCTCCTTTGAAACGCTGGAAGCACCGACAAAGGGACGAGAGCCAGGCTATTCCCGCACCATTTAATCAAACGTTAAGAACGGCTATTCTTGTCTATTGTCGGGGATAGCCGCTATTTCTGTAACTTATCTGTTTTTGGTAATCTCGATAGCCTCTTTCCCAGTCAGATGCTCAATATCAAGACGGAAGACGAGCATGTGCGGCAGGCCTTTTTCTATTTCTTCCTGTAAACCAGCTTTATCATCTGGATTGTATTTTGCCCCTAATAGTGTTGCGGCATAGGCTTTCTCTTCCTCCGATTCAACAATGTGGATTCTACCAAATGCAATTATACTTCTGAAATAAGTGGTAAACTCTGACGGGCGTACATCATCAGCCGCTATAACACAAAATGATGCTTTTTCATAATTTCTTATTGCATCTACTTTGTGCCCGTCTTTTGCACTGTGGAAATATATTTTTTCCTCACAATATACATAACTGATTGGAACGGCATAAGGATAACCGTTGTCGCCGAGTAATGCGAGAGTGCCGGCAGTAGATTCAGACAATATTCTCTCGCATTCACTTTTCGATAATTGTTGTCGGAAACGCCTCATTTTACGAAATTCCATATTCTACGATACAATTTTAAGTCCGATAATTGACGAAATTAGCATAAAAATGAAAAACAGACGCCAAAAGGTCACCGGTTCATGGAAAAAGACTATTCCAACCAAAACAGTGCCAACTGCACCAATACCAGTCCAAACGGCATATGCAGTGCCGATTGGTAAATTTTGAGTGGCTTTAGCCAATAATCCCATACTAATAATTGTGAATACAAGGAATCCGGTTATCCACCCCCACCAAGTGAGGCCTTCAACAGATTTTGCCCGTCCAAGGCAATAGGTAAAGCCAACCTCACAGAAGCCAGCTGCAATTAGAATTATCCAATTCATAACTGAATCTGAACCTGTTTGAGGGCTGCAAGAATTCTTGGCGACTCCTTCTAAGATGTTGCAAAATTACCAATTTTTTTGATATGGAGGAAATCAAAGCCTCAAAACCTCTGAAAATTCATAGAAATAAAGCCAATCCACCATATGGCTTGACCTTGGGGGATTGGCTTGTCTGTCTGCCGAAACAGAAATGTAAATCCATTCTCGTCAAACTGGTGAACCAATAGCTTTGTGTAAATGAAATAAGCCTCTTTGCGAATATCCAAGCTGCCCTTATTGGGGTCCTCGCGAATCATCTCCTCCCAAACCAAGGATAATGACCTGGCTGTCTGTTGCTCGGCTTAACGCAAAGCATTCCATTGGGTTGTCCCTTCACAACACCTTTTGCCTCCGGGGCGTATGTATACTTCCTTTCAAGCAACTCCAAAACAGCCTATTGGGTCATCATTCCTTACATTACACAGTGCAAGTAACTTTCCTTTAAATGATCAGAATGTGAAGAGCAGGCCTTTCTTTTGCCGGAGAGCTTCTTTATAAAGGTTGCAAAGGTCATCGTAGGCTTCCATCCATTCCTCCGATTCGGCTTCATACAGCAGATCCTCGGGTTCGGCATTTGCTGCTTCGTCTCTGTTTTCCTCCAATACCTTCAGAATCTCCGCTACTTCGTCGCAATCAATAATGCCCAAGCCTTGCATACCGGGGTCTACGACAACATCGTCGATTGCAACTTCCCAACCTGTGACGGGAAGCTCACCCTCTTCGAATACGTCCAGTCCTTTAATCACTTCATTCACGGCATCCCACATTTCGCACAGGCCACGATCATCTTCCACATCATAGCAGGCCGTGAGCAGGATGTCGAAATAGACCTGAAGCGTAAGTTCGCTGAACTCCTCTTCCCAATCTTCATCCAGCTCATTGCCAGTGTAAGGGGATTGCAACATATCGAGATGATCGCAAATATACTGATGCGCCACCTCGGTGTTCTTGATGCTGTCTTTCATGACAGGTGCTATCTCGGCATAAAATTTCTCGGTGTCAAACACAAACGCCTTATGTACCATACTCATAATTCTTGATTTTTTCTTCCATTTATCGCCTCGACATAGCTACTGAGGCTTAATGAAATGGTTCATTTATATAATTAGATAATTTTATTTCTTTCTTTTTTGCCCTTCAGTCCAGAGGAGCAGGTTACTAAATGCAGAAGCGTGGAATACTGATACAACATTCTAAATCGCAGGTCGTAAGAAATCTATAATGCACAAATACAATATAACAATCCACGCTATATGCGTGAGAATCATTATGCCATCCTTATGCAGTGTCTTGAATTTCCTACGTTCTCAACTTACAATAGAGCATACTGCTTCTTATTTTTTGTATGTTTCAGAAAGAGATGTCTCAATCTGAGTGCAAAATTATTCATTTTTATGATAACTTCTTATAGTTGAACAGTTCTCTTTACTTTTAGAGTGACATGTAATCACATTTTATATTTTCATTTTGTGCTTATGTGTGGGTGAATCAGAAGATACAGACTGCTGTCCTCTATGTGTAAAGTGACATGATAGCTAAAGGTAGCGTGAAGTATGACTATTATGTACTTTTATCATCCGCTCTCGTCAGCTTCAACATTAAAAGTGGTGCGAAGGAAAAAGAACGGATTGTCCGTCTCTTGAAGTGGCGAACGGGAAGCTACAGCTTGTGGCCTTAAAACTATCTTGACATCGGTAGGGGCTGTATGCTAGAATATAAGGGATACGGGATAACGGCAAAAAGACTTTCATGTGAGAAAAATCGTAGATTGGTTTGATGTATTCGTTACCTCTATTTTAATACTTCTTTCAAACTTCCTAAAACAAAGGAGGTTATAAAATCTTCCAGAATTACAAAAATATTTTTTATCTTTACAAGCGGATGAAACGGAGAAGTTATCCGCTTTGACCGTTTTATCCGCTTCATCTTTTTTAGTATAGCTAAAAAATCAGTATGGCAAAGATAAGATTTTCTGCATTGGAAGAATTGGCAAACCGTAAGCCGTTGGAAAGCAAGGTTATGCCCCGGGTATCCGAGATTTTCGGTTGTGATGTGCTGACCATTGAAAAAATGCGTCAGTATTTATCCATAGAGGCTTTTAAGAAGTTGGAGAAAGTCATGTCGGAGGGTGGCGCGATTGACAGGGGATTGGCCGATCAGGTGGCGGCTGCCATGAAAGCGTGGGCAGTTGAAAAAGGTGCTACTCACTACACCCATTGGTTTCATCCGCTCAATGGTTCGACTGCAGAAAAACACGATAGTTTTATTGATTTACAAAAGAATGGTTCCATCATAGAAGCTTTTGACGGGCGTATGTTGGTACAACAGGAACCCGATGCTTCCAGTTTCCCTAACGGGGGAATCCGGAATACGTTCGAAGCCCGGGGATATACAGCCTGGGATCCGGGATCTCCGGCGTTTATCAATAACAACACTTTGTGTATTCCAACTGTTTTTGTGGCTTACACCGGTGAAGCACTCGATTACAAGACCCCAATGTTGAAAGCTCTGGCCTTGATTGATAAAGCAGCGGTTGAAGTATGTCAGTATTTTGACAAAGATGTGCAAAAAGTAATCGCCACCCTGGGATGGGAACAGGAATATTTTTTGGTGGACGAGGCTTTATTCAATGCCCGCCCGGATTTGAAATTGTGTGGCCGTACACTGATGGGACATTCGGCAGCTAAGGATCAGCAATTGGAAGACCATTATTTCGGAGCTATCCCCGAAAGAGTGAATGCTTTTATGGATGAACTGGAATACGAATGCCATCGCCTGGGAATTCCTGTGAAGACCCGGCATAATGAATGTGCCCCCAATCAGTTTGAATTGGCTCCGGTATACGAAGAAGCAAACCTCGCTGTAGATCATAATCAGCTGCTTATGTCCACTATGAAGCGGGTTGCCAAACATCATAAATTCAGGGTGCTGTTGCATGAAAAACCATATAAAGGAATCAATGGTTCCGGAAAACACAATAATTGGTCGTTATTAACGGATACGGGGGTTAACTTATTGTCCCCGGGGAAAAATCCAAAATCCAATATGCAATTTCTGGTGTTTTTGGTGACAACGATGAAAGCTGTCCTCGAACACGAAGCCTTGTTCAAGGCTTGCATCGTTTCTTTGGGTAATGAACGGCGTTTGGGGGGAGACGAAGCACCACCCGTGATTATGTCTGTTTTTCTGGGACAACAGTTGGATGCCATTTTGGACGAGATCGAACAAAAAGTGAGCAGCAAAAAAATGAGTCCGGATGAGAAAACCGAATTGAAACTGAATGTTGGAAAAATACCCGAGATCATGCGGGATAATACGGACCGCAACCGAACTTCACCTTTTGGATTTACCGGTAACCGATTCGATGTTCGGGCGGTAGGTGCTTCGGCCATCTGTGGGGCAGATATGATTGTATTGAACGCAGCCGTTGCTGAGCAATTGATTGCTTTCAAACAGGAAACAGATAAGCTGATCGAAAAGGGCGTAAAGAAAGACGAAGCTATTTTTCAGATTCTGCGGAAATATATTATCGCCTGCAAAAAAATCCGTTTCGAAGGAAATGGCTACAGCAAAGAGTGGAAAGAGGAAGCCGAAAAGCGGGGATTGTCGGTTTATAGCGATTGTATCAGTGCTTTGAAAGCTTATCTGGCACCTAAAGCCAAACGATTATTCGTCGATTATGGGATCTTTTCGCAAAGAGAATTGCAAGCCCGCTATGAAATCAAGAACGAGACTTACCTCAGGAAATTGCAGATCGAATCCCGTGTGCTGGGAGATCTGGCGCTGAATCATATTATTCCTACCGCTATTTCTTACCAGAACACTTTGATCGATAATGTCCGGGGATTGAAAGATATTTTGCCGGACGTGTATGCTGAGGTGGGAGAAGTACAGTTAAAAGCCATCAAAGAAATATCCAATCATATCCAGGAAATCCGTACCTTAGTTGATGAGATGACAGAAGCTCGTAAAGTGGCGAATCATTCGATTGCCGGCGAAGTGGAACGGGCCGAAGTTTATTCCGAAACGGTCCTGCCTTACCTTGATCGTATTCGTTATCATATCGATAAACTCGAATTGCTGGTAGACGACGAAATCTGGCCACTACCGAAATACAGGGAACTGTTATTTTTTAAATAACGGCTTCCCTGTTGTTCATCTCCAGTAATTCGTCTAGATGGGTGCGGTCATTCCATAAACGGGGAACTTTGTGTTGTCCTCCCAGTTTTCCTTTCTCTTTGAGCCAGGCATTGAAAAGGCCCGGTTGGGCGATATGCAGATGCAAGCATTCCAGCGACAGTAGGCGTTTAGCTTCATAGTCGGAATTCAGCTTTTGTAATTCCTGATCCAGCAGGGCTGCAAATTGTTCCCAATCCGTAGGAGGGGTGTTGAATTCGATCAGCCATTCATGGGCTCCTTTTTTACCTTCTTCCATAAATACCGGTGCTGCTGTAAATTCGTAAACATCGGCCCCTGTTTGTTCGCAAGTTCGTTTCAGGGCTTCTGTTGCATTGTCGATAATCAGCTCTTCGCCAAAAGCATTGATGAATAATTTTGTGCGGCCGGTAATCCGGAATTTATATGGTTTGGTAGAAGTAAATTGTATCGTATCTCCGATCATATAGCGCCACAATCCTCCGGTTGTCGTGATAACGAGGGCATAATTAATGCCGGTTTCCACTTCTTCCAATAGCAGAGTTTTCGGCTTTGTTTTACCTAGTTCGCTCATAGGCATGAATTCGTAATATATACCGTAGTCGAGCATCAGCAGCAGGGAGGGATCGTCAGGATGATCCTGTATACCAAAAAAACCTTCCGAAGCATTGTAGGTTTCCAGATATTTCATTTTCGGGTCGGGTAGTAACCGTTTATATTGTTCCCGGTAGGGCGTAAAACTGATTCCTCCATGGATGAACAGTTCCAGATTCGGCCATACTTCATGTAGATTGTCTTTGCCGGTTTTTTCCAGGATTTTGTGGATAACGGTCAGGAACCAGGAGGGTACCCCTGCAAGGCAACGGACATCTTCTTTGATTGTCGTTTCGCAGATTTTCTCGATTTTTTCTTCCCAATTGCTCATCAGCATAATTGATGAATCGGGGGTCTTCATCATATTGGCCCAAAAAGGCGTATTGGAGATGAGAATGGCCGATAAATCGCCAAATTGACAGTTGGTATTGCTTTTGTAAACTTCGCTGCTACCTCCTAAAGCGAGGGTTTTTCCGCTGAATACCTGTGCTTCTGGATACAGTCGGTTAAAGATAGCAATGACATCTTTGCCTCCACGGAAATGACAGTTTTCCAGGATGCTGGGAGTTACTGGGATAAATTTGCTTTTAGCATCGGTTGTTCCTGAAGACTTTGCAAACCACTTGGTTTCCTCGGGCCAGAGTATATTATTTTCTCCTTCCATCATGCGGCGGATATATTCGTTGATATCCTCGTAATGAACGATGGGCAGGCGTTCGCGGAATTGTTCTGCTGTCAGTATGGTATCGAAATGGTATTTCTGTCCATAATCCGTATGAGCTGCTTGTGATAACAGTTCTTGTAACGTATTCCGTTGCACTTTGATGGGATTGGCTTTGAAATAGTCGATCTGTGTCAAACGTTTTTGAGTGAAAATAGACAAAATAGAATTGATAAAAGCCATAAAATAAAAATTAAAATTTGACAGAATATCAATCGGCAAATCGAAGTTAATTTTCAAAAGGAAGTCGAAGTTGTTGTTCGGTCAGATTAAAACTCATCCTATGAAAATCGGTCGTGCCGAATTCCCGTATTTTATTCCGGTGTTCCTGGGTTGGATAACCTTTGTTTTGTTGCCAATTGTATACGGGAAACTGAACATGAAGTTTTTTCATATAGTCGTCCCGGTAGGTTTTGGCCAAGATCGACGCAGCGGCGATCGACATATATTTACCGTCTCCCTTTACAATGCAAAGGTGGGGAATATCTTTGTATTTTTTAAAGCGATTGCCGTCGACGATGATGTGTTGCGGGCACAGGGAGAGTTGGTCCAAAGCCCGATGCATGGCCAGAATCGAAGCATTGAGGATATTGATCCGGTCGATTTCATGATTATCCACAAAAGCCACAGCCCAGGCCAGCGCTTTTTCTTCGATGAGGAGACGGAGTTTCTCCCGTTGCTTTTCTGCCAGTTGTTTGGAATCGTTGAGCAATTCGTCGGAGAAATTGTCTGGTAGGATAACGGCAGCTGCTACAACAGGTCCTGCCAGACATCCTCTACCGGCTTCGTCACAACCGGCTTCGATGGAAGAGGTATTGTATTTTAATTCTAACATAGGCACAACTGACTAAAATCAGCAGTTTAATTGTATCTTTGCAAATGTAATCATTTTTCCTTTTTTAATATTAAATTTTTTACCGATATGTGGTCGAAGGAAGAAACAAAAGCATGGCGGATCAGTTTTTGGAACGGTTTTAAGCGGTATTGTGCCCGGCGTAAAATTTACCGGAAATGGGTTTTGACAGGCGTGAAGATCAAATCTACCCAACTGAAGTTTTATGCTGACGAGCGGAAAGCTTTGGTGTTGTTTCAAATTGATCATAAAAACGACTTGCATCGTTATGCCGTTTACGAATGTTTTCAGGCATATCGTAAATTGATGGCTGCCGATTGTGGTGAGGACCTGAAATGGGAAGAAGACTATCAGGGGATCGGTAACCGTTCGGTGAGTGCCATTTACTTCGAATTGATAGGAGTGAATATGTATGAACAGGAAGATGCAGAAAAAATATATGCTTTTTTTGTCGAAAAAATGCCTTTACTGGAGGAAGCTTATTGGGAATACCGCGATCTGATCAATGAAAGATTAAAAGGAGAATAACTACAAAAAGCCACCCTAAAAGGTGGCTTTTGTTTGCTCCTCAGGTAGGACTTGAACCTACGACCTACGAATTAACAGTCCGCCGCTCTAACCAACTGAGCTACTAAGGAATCTTTTTTCTAAATCGATGCAAAGATAGGTCTTTTTTTTTAAGTTGCAAAATTTTAGTAGAAATATTTACAAAATATTTCTACTGACACTAAAATGATAATCATTATTTATCCGCAATGGAGCATTTGTTGCCAATGAAATGATGAGTAAACTTTACTTCCGGCTTCAGTTTGGGTCTTGTCTCGCTGTTTTGAGGGTCTAAAAAGGGTACATCTGTGTAATATCTGTATTTTACAAACTAAACATCTTCGACGTGAATTGGGGGTATAATGGCGGATTAAGGAAGGTATATCGGGGATAATGTAAGAAAACACCCTAAATACACCCTAAATAGACCCTAAAAAGGGGCTTTTCATAACAAAATAATAATGATGAATATTGGAAAAGAATTCACTTGTTCAAGTGTGTCAATTCAATAAAAATAATTTATAGAATCATTCCAAATAAATAAATGGAGAAAAAAATCCGTATAAAATCTAGTAGATTTTGATTCGAATTTTATAAATTTGACAAACAAAATTAAAATAGTTTAATTCTTAACAAAACTATATACTTATGAAGAAGCTTATTTCGGTGGAAGAAGCGGTGGCAAAGGTAAAGGACGGGATGACGGTCATGATCGGCGGTTTCTTGGCTAACGGAACACCTAACGCAATCGTTGACGCTCTGGCTAAATCAGGTGTGAAAAATCTGACTTTGATTGTAAACGACACCGCTTATCCTGACAAAGGATGCGGGCAGTTGATCGCTAACAAACAGGTCAGGAAAGTGATTGTTTCGCATATCGGTACGAATCCTTGTACCAGCGAACAAATGAATAGCGGCGAGCTGGAAATTGAGTTCAGTCCGCAGGGAACGCTGGCCGAACGGATTCGTTCGGGAGGTGCAGGTTTGGGAGGTGTACTGACTCCTACCGGCATCGGAACGCTGGTTGCTGAAGGCAAACAAGTGTTAAGTATCGATGGTAAAGATTATTTACTGGAGAAACCCTTGCGGGCAGATGTCGCTTTGGTTGGTGCCAGTGTCGGTGATGAATCCGGAAACTTGGTATATAAAGGTACCACCCAAAATTTTAATCCGCTGATGGCTACTGCTGCCGATTTGGTTATTGCAGAAGTGCAGGAACTGGTTGAGGTGGGTGATCTTTATCCCGAACTGATCAAAACTCCAGGGATTTTTGTAGATTATGTGGTAAATGCTAAAGAAAAGTAAAAATTAAAAATATGGAAAAAACAATGATAAGGCTTCGAATGAGTGCAAAAGATGCTCATTACGGAGGAAATTTGGTGGATGGTGCGCACATGGTGCATTTATTTGGGGATGTAGCGACAGAATTATTAATTATGCATGATGGCGACGAAGGCTTATTTGTCGCCTACGATAATGTCGAATTTTTGGCTCCTGTATATGCTGGTGATTATATCGAAGCTACCGGTGAGATCGTCAAGGTGGGAAATACTTCCCGCAAAATGGTTTTCGAGGCACGGAAAGTGGTGGTTGCCCGTCCGGATATCTCTCCGTCGGCAGCCGACGTATTGGAAGAACCGATTTTGGTTTGCCGGGCTAGCGGAACTTGTGTGGTGAAAAAGGAAGATCAAAGGAAAAATGGATAATTGTATGGAGAAATTAATTATCACAGCAGCTATTTGCGGGGCCGAAGTGACCAAAGAACAAAATCCCGCATCATCGGCATTGTATTTTCAAATACGTCGTCTCCGAAATTACAGGTACCACAATCAAGCGTAGCCATTTCCGGAAAGAGCTCGGTTGGCTGAAGACGTTCTTCG
>JAETOX010000093.1 GCA_021771575.1 Bacteroides sp.
CCCCGTTTATATTTTCCAGTGATGTGGCATATTCATAGGTAGCATTCCGATAGCGATCCAGACAAGCTGTTTTTAATCCGGCTTCCAGAAATTTAGCCCAATTATAACTACTTTCAGAACTGTTTTTGATGGCTTGTTGGGTGCAATCTACTTTTTTAGGACATTTACATTCTTTCAGGACTTGTCCGCATTTTGGACATTCTTTCGGACATGTACAATTTTTCAGTAATTGGTTGCACGTCGAACATTTGGTCGATTCTGGTGGTATTGTACCGCTTCCGCTGCTTTCGCAACTCCCGAAACAATAATGGCGTCCGCATTTCTTACACATCGTACACGGATACGGTCTGCATTCCTTACATGTGCTTCCGCAAGTGCAGGGATACCCTTGGCAATACGGACAGCACTGGCAAGGATAGTATTTGCATATCGAACACCGGCAATAACATATCTCGCCTTCTTCCAGCTTTGACTTGCATAAAGGACAATAACGAACAATCACCTCGTCTAAGCATTGCGGACAATTGCTGGCCAGGTGTTGCGGATGGAAGGGGCAGGTGGTGATCGAACTTCCTCCGCCTCCTTCGTTAAAGTAATAGGTGCCGCTTCGTGTTTTGACGGTGGAGGAGAGCATGATACTTTCATAGGATTCGTGCTCGAGGCTTTCTTTTCTTTCTGCCAATTGTTTGCGGGTGGTGACGTGTAGCATACCGACAAAATGACCGTTAACGTATTGGGAAGCTTCTACAAAATGGCCTTCCAGCGTGGAGCAAAATACCTTCCCTGTAAAATTGCCGCCTCCAAGATAGCGAAAATCTTCGATACTTTCTTCTACATTGGAATGTTTGGCGGAAGGAATCAGGGTGACGACAAACATTTGGGGTTGTTGGTCGGGACGCCGGGCAATCACTAAACGCACATGGCTTTTGCAGACTTTGGACAAATAAGATTGTCCTTTTTCAAAGTACCGGACAGACGAAACCAGAACCCGATTGGAATGGATGGGCACTTCGATCAGAGCGGCTTCCCGGTTTTCCGTGCGGATGGCTTTGCTCCAGTCGGGCGACAATTCCGGATATTTACTGTTGACGGTACGGGTGGACGGTTTCTGTTCGGTGAAATGAATAAAGGATAAATCCGAGGCATTCTCTTCAAAATAACGGCGTGCCTCGTTCACTCCGAAATCGGAAAAAGCCGTTTCTTCGAAAGGCGGGGGAGTATCCAGTTCGTACGAACAGGAAAACATCAGCAAGGATAGGAAAAGTCCCCCGATACATGATTTTTTCTTAAACATACATCATTAATTTTTTAGGATTTAGCATACTCTTTTCTCTGTTTGCTCTGCCAAAAATGTAGAAAATATCTATTCGTAAATATTGAAATTACTCTGTGGATTGTTTGTTGCTTAAAAAAAGTTTTGCCTGGTGCCGGTAACGTAGAACGGAGGTATTGACAACTTTCACTGGCATATCCAGAATATATCCGGCCTGTTTCGTTGCTTTTTCCTCCAGGTTGTTGTCTTTGTACAGGCAAAACAGCCGCATGTATAAACCATAACAGACTATCGCGCCGATAACTAAAAAGCCTGCTGCTGAAAAGACGGATTGCCGCTTGTGGAACCGATCCAACAAATTCCCGCAGCCAATGCTATCCAAGAAGCCCGGGAGGCGGAAAGCCCTATACAAAGGAGCAAAAAAAACATACCTGCCCCCATAGGATGCGGATGCCGTTTTTCTGTTGCCGCTTGAATAAAGCAGTGCCTGCCAATAAGCCAAGCGTTGAAAATATTCCCCATAGGGCTGGATTGTGAAAACTGCCGGTGACGGAAAAGACCGAATGGTAGGACGGCAAATGACTGAACCATTGCAAAATGCCCCATCCCGCCTGAAAAATAGCGGCAATAAACAGGAGACGGAAAAAAGAAATCTCCGAACGGTTATAACGTCCGTAAAAATAAAGCATGAAACAACCGATTTCCTGAATCATTAGTCGGCCATCGACAGGAGAAGCTGTAAATAGCATTCGCAGACTATACCAAAGTACAAAACTCAGGAATAGCAGATCTAAAACATTCAAAGAAAAACGGGTCCGCCGAAGAAGTAAGAAGATGCTGCATAGCGTCAAAGTAACGATAGCGATAAATTCTGCTGTAATCTCGGATAAAATAAAATCGACGGGGGAACACAAAGGACAAAGCAGGAGGATCAAAAACAAGGGAATGGATGGACTTCTCACATTTCCAATTTATTTCAAAAAAAACGAATGGGCTATTGCTGTCCGGCTAGCCCATTCGTTGAAAAGCTGTATAGTCGGTTTAATAATTTTGGGCTTCCATTTCCCCTTTCAACACCATCAAACCGTTCATGGCTAATGCCCGCATTTCGTCTTCTCCCGGATATACTTTCACCGGAGCGATGAATTCTACCATTTCTTTGATATAATTGGTGAGTGGTTTACCGTAAGCGATACCACCGGTCAGCAGGATAGCGTCGACTTTACCTCTGAGAACGGCCGCCATAGCTCCGATTTCTTTGGCTACCTGATAGCACATGGCATCCTGAACCATGCCGAATTTCGGGTCTATCGGAGCTTTTTCTTCCACTGTGCGCATATCGTTAGTGTCCAGATAAGCGACAACGCCTCCTTCACCTTTCAGCATTTTTTTGATCTCACCTTTGGATTTGCCGCTGAAGCACAATTCAACCAACGCACCGGTAGGCAGACCTCCGGATCTTTCCGGTGAAAATGGTCCGTCACCATCCAGGGCATTGTTGACGTCAACCACTTTTCCATGATAATGAGCACCGACAGAGATACCGCCACCCATGTGAGCGACGATCAGATTCAGTTCTTCGTATTTCTTACCGATTTCTCTGGCATAGGTACGAGCGATGACTTTCTGATTGAGCGCGTGGAAGATAGATACTCTTTGGATGGCTGGATGTCCGGAAATTCTGGCAATAGGTTCCAGTTCGTCTACTACTACCGGGTCGGCGATGTAAGCTTTGATACCATTGCCTATTTCCCGCGCAATATCTTTGGCGATCAAACCTCCCAGATTCGAAGCATGTTCGCCCATAACCGGATGCTCCAGGTCGTGAGCCAAAGCATCGTTGACTTCATATATACCGGAAGGAATAGGTTTTACCAATCCGCCTCTGCCGACGATAGCGTGAAAATCATTCATTTGGAAACCAGCCTGTTTCAATTCTGAAAGGATAATATCTTTACGGAACTGAAATTGGGAAGCGACAGTGGTAAAGGGGCTGAGTTCTTCGGCCGAATGACGGAGAGTTTTAGAAAAAACTTCTTTTTCATCGTTGAAAACGGCAATTTTAGTAGAAGTAGAGCCTGGATTGATAGTTAAAATTTGAAATGACATATTAGCTATTGAGTTAAGATTATTAATTATTTGAGTGCAAAAGTTGCAAATTGAAATCAAAACTCAAAGAAAAGAAGTGAAATTATTATAATTTTAGGATATTCTTTTTTATATCCCTGGCAACGAGGCGCAGATAACGGCCTGGATGGCGGAGCGAAGCCGAGAAATTTTCTGCGTAATCGATGAGTGCATAAGTCCGGGTGAAAACCGGTAACTGCTCAGCTATACCGGCTATGGCAACGACAGGAATATGCTGTTTGCAGCAATGTTCCGCTATGACACCGGGAAGTTTTCCGTATAAGGTCTGAGCGTCTACCTTGCCTTCGCCGGTAATGACGAGCTGACAGGAGGAAAGTTCCTCGGTGAGTCCGGACAGACGGAGACAATAGTCGGCTCCCGAAACCAAACGGGCATTCAACAAAGCGGCAAAGGAAGCGGCAATGCCCCCGGCAGCACCACCGTGTGGTAAAGTTGTCAAATCATAATCGACCTCTTTTGAAAGTCTTTTTGCCCACTGTTGCAGTTGACGATCCAATAGGGTCACCTGTAAAGAGGATGCTCCTTTTTGGGGACCGAAAACGGTGGCTGCACCTTGGGGGCCACATAAGGGATTTTCAACATCGCATAATACCGTGAATTCGATATCCTTGAAATTTTGCTTCAGTTTTACGGTATTAACTTCTTTGATATCAATTAAATCATTATGGTAAAACTCTTTGTGTTTTACAATTTGCAATCCCATCGCTTTCAGCGCTCCGCATCCTCCGTCGATACTGGCACTTCCTCCAACCCCCAGCAGGATTTTTCGGATACCACTACTGACAATTTTGTTCAAAACCATTCCTAAGCTGAAGGTAGTGGCATTCATCACATCGTATTCCTCCGGAACAAGGTCTTTCAGACCGCAAACTCCTGCCAGATCGACAAGGGCTGTGTCGTGACAAGTGTAATAGGTTGCCTGGCGGGGACGGCCCAAGGCATCATAAGTATCCATTTTCACTGGCGTTGCCTGTAAATAGTGAGCAAGTACCGAAGCTGTTCCGTCGCCCCCGTCACATAGAGGAAATGACCGAATCTCCCAAAAAGGATTTTCCAGTTCTTGTGTCAAGATACGACAAAAGGCTGTAGCTTTTAAACTTCCCTTAAAAGCATTCGGAGCCAGAATAATGCGTTTTTTTTTCTTCTTACCGGTTGACGAGGAGTTTTTCATGATCGTAATGCTGCATTTCGAATAAATCCCGGTCTGGCCAGGCATGAACCGAGGCCATCGCTTTATTCACTGTACGTTCAATATAGGAAGGGAAACGAGAACCTTTCCAGCTGCTGGTGTTGGTCAGAAATACCCAGGCATATCCATCTTTTTGTTTTTTCATCAACGCACTGGTACCTGCCAGTGTCCCTGTCCGTATCCATTCATCACAGCTATTGGTTTCCATCCAACCGATAGGTAGTGCATTCGGGATATATTGAGTCATATAGTTGATAGAAGCGGAAGTAAGGATATCGGGAATGGTGGGATCGCCGTCTATCACAGCCAGAAAACGAAGTAATTCGGCCGGAGAGGCTATCCATCCGCCGGCACCGTATAATTCTTCGATATTATTACCGCCATTGCTACGGGCAACCAAACGTCCGCTTCCGTCACAAGCCGGAATTTGTTCGGCATTGGAAACCTCATAGTATTTCACTTCATTGGGCAGTTTGTCTTCATGCAAATTTTTTCCCAAATGCATATCGAAACAGCCGGCAGGGTAGAGAATATATCGTAAAACATAATTTTCGTACGATTGCCCGGAAACTTTCTCTATGACTTTAGATAAAATACCATAACCGATATTAGAATAAGAGGTTGAATATCCAGGAGGATAACTCAACCTTCGGGATAAGACATAACGGATCATGGTGGTCAGATCGGCTGGTGGAGTAACATTCATTTTCCGGGCGATTTCTAAAGGACAAAACATGGGATCTCCATAAATACTGGAATATCCTCCCTGATGCCGTAATAAATTCTCAACCGTAATATTTTGGGTGCGGGCGTCTTTGATGTCTAGAAATATAGAATCGTTCAGAATACCTTGCTGACCGAAAACCTTATCCTGTAAAGATAGTTTACCTTCTTCCTGCAACTTCATGACTGCCACGGCCGTGAGTAGTTTGGATACCGAGGCAATTCTGAAAATATGCATGACATCCATAGGAATATCTGCTTCTTCATCCGCATATCCGTAACCTTTACTATAAATCAGACGATCGTTTTTCATTAAAGCGAAGGAAGCTCCTTTGATTTCCCATTTGCGCATGAATTGCTGAATCGCTTCGTCGAATTTACGAGTGATTTCCAGTTCAGAGTCTTCGTTGGTAATCACCTGATTGGCAGGTAACAACCAAAGAGAATCCGGAACAGAACCGGAAACTGTAAAAGTCGTATCGTTTGCCGTATTTTCAGGTGTTCCTCCCGGAATCAGTTCCCAAGGTTTTATGATAATAAGTAAAGCGGCACATAAAAGTAGTATAATATATTTCATCATTAATTCGTAAATGAGGTAGTTCTGTTTAAAACATTCATACATTGAAGTTTAATAACGATTGCAATATTATAAAAAAAGCAAGTTTAAAAAAACTTTTTCTTTTCAAAACTCCTTAATTTTTCATAAACAGCCCCCTCTATTTACCGGAAAAATTTTAACTATTTTCGGTCAATAAGGCAAAATAATGCTTCATTAAAGTTTGCAAAAAGGGTAATTGCGGATCGAAAGTAATTTCGTCGATACGGTTAATTGGTAGAATCAAGGGAGAAGTCCCGGATAAAAATGCTGCTTGGTAGCTGGTGAGTTCCGTAACGGCAATCCGCTTTTCTTCAATCGGATAATGGTGTTCTTTACAAATGTCAAATACCCGTTTCCGGCTTGTCCCGGGAAGTACATATGCCAAAGGAGAAGTATATAATTTCCGGTCTTTGATAAAAAAGACATTGGAGCGGGAGCCTTCGGTAATAAATTCTTCATGATCCACTAGCAATACTTCATACACCTGATGTGCCTGTATCAGTTGATTCGTACGGGTACGTAAATCTGTATTGATGTATTTCACTCCCGGATTTTCGCGTACAGCTGTACAAGTCATCGTTGCTACTCCGTCCTTATAATCCTGGGCCGTCGGATAAGCGTGGGGGATCTGATAAATATACTCTTCTGCCGAGGTATCACCCAGATAAAGTACATACTTCAAATTTCCTGCTGTCATGTCGTTCAATTGAATAAACCGGTTTAATTTATCCGGAATATTCAAATTTTCTACACGGATTCGGATATTTGATTTATTTAATGAATTTTGTAATCTTAATAAATTATCTTTTAGGAAGATAGGTTTGCCATTGAAAATTCGGATTACTTCGTATAGGCTGAGACCTTTTTCGAAGATTTTTTCTGAAAAATCCGGAATCGTCACAATATGGCCATTGTGTAAAATCATGCTCTTATTAATTTATAGTAAATAGATCATAATAATTTTTACAAAGATACAAAAACCTCATTTCCGATTCTCAATAATTTGCCTTAATTTTGGGCACATTTATGGAAAAAGAAGAGCAAATTAAACAGATTAAATCCTTTCTGGAGGAAGTGATTGTTCAGGAAATCGGTAAATTGCAACAGATAGATCTTTCTTATATGCAATTTGTTATTATGGGACAGGCTATTGAAGTGTTGGGTAGTTTTCTGGATAATAAGCCTATGAAAGCGAAGGGACAGTCTTCCCGACGTTTTTCTATGGGGGTTGATCGGTTGCTGGGAGGTAGATATCGATTATTAAATAATAATTATTTCCTTTATGATAAACTGCGCAACCAAATGACACATACCTTTATTCCAAGTGGAGATTTATTGCTTTTGGACCAGCGGGATCCTGCTGGGATTTACACTCATCTCCATTATCATGGGAAAAAACTGGTGTTGGTGGCAGAAGTATTTTATGAAGATATTTGCGAAGCTTGTAAACGATTGATCAGTTATTTGGAAGCAGGGAAGGTGAAACCTAAGAATATTGCATTTGAATATGAAGGATAAAAGGATTATATTGGTCGGAGCGGGGAATGTTGCTCATCATTTGGCGCCGGCCTTGTTAAAAGCGGGGCTTAACTTATGTCAGATATATAGCCGTACCCTTGAATCAGCCCGGGAACTAGGAAAAAAGACAGGTATTACTTACACTGCAGATATTTTTGGGATTTATCCGGATGGCGATATCTATATTTTTTGTGTAAGCGATGATGCCTTATTGCCTTTATATAAGAGTATTCGGATAAATAAGGATGCACTTGTTCTACACACTTCGGGAAGTCTGGCTATGGATATTTTCAAACCCTACACCGAGCATTATGGAGTGTTATATCCTATACAAACTTTTACCAAAAAAAGAGAATTGGATTTTAGAGAAATCCCTTTATGTATAGAAGCTTCGTCGTCGGAAGAGCTGGAGATCGTGCGGGAATTAGCGGGACTTCTTTCTATTCGGATAGAAGAAGTCTCTTCGGAAAAACGTAAAGTACTGCATCTGGCGGCTGTCTTTGCCAATAATTTCGTCAATCATTTGTATGGAATGGCAGGAACGATATTGGAAAAAGAAGGATTGAATTTTAATCTGCTCAGACCTTTGATTTTCGAGACAGCCCATAAAGTGTTGTTGATGTCGCCTGAAGATGCACAGACCGGGCCGGCAAAACGGGGAGACGAATCTATTTTGAATATGCATAAAACTTTATTGAAAGAAGACCGGAAATTATTAAATCTGTATACATGGTTATCCGATTCCATACGAGAAACCGTATTAAAAACTGCGGAAGCAAAAACTGAGACTGAAAACAAACCTTTGATGTTATCACTTTGGTAAGTCTGTCGATTTACTTAAAATATTAAAATGTATAATTAATTTTGAAACAGTTATTAAAGAGATATGGGCTTTTTTAAAGATGAATTAAAAAAAATACGGGCTTTTATTTTCGATGTGGATGGGGTATTATCAAACCAGACACAGAATTTGACTCCCGAAGGAGAGTTGATACGGACTTCCTGTACAAAAGACGGTTATGCTTTGATGTATTGTATCCGAAAAGGATACATTGTAGGAATCATTTCCGGCGGAGGAGCTCCGGGAGTTCGGGAACGTATGGAAAAACTGGGAATAAAACCGGAAAATATCTATCTGAAAATTGCGAATAAGCTGGAAGCCCTGGAAGAGATCATTCTTCGTTATTCTTTACAGAAAGAAGAAATCATGTATATGGGAGACGATATCCCGGATTACAACGTAATGACTCAAGTTGGATTACCTGTATGCCCTTTGGATGCTTGTGAAGAAATCAAATCGGTTGCCCGATATATTTCCGATGTTAAAGGAGGGGAAGGTTGTGTTCGGGATGTGGTGGCACAAGTCCTGAAAGCCAAAGGCGACTGGATGGATACCAGTTGCTATGTAAAAAGTATGTAAGTATAGATATAAATACCGAACGTATGTGGAAAATTCTTCGGTTAATCCGAATCCGGACAATAGCCTTTGCCGCTTTGACTATGTATGCCATGCGATATCTCGTTGTTCGTCCTATGCTGGACATCAACGGATTTTCATTGCAAATGACCGAATGGGCTTTTACTTTGCTAGTGGTGGCTGTTTGTTGCCTGATTTCGGGAGCATACGTTATTAACGATTATTTCGATACGAAAAGCGATCAGATCTCAGGAGTAAAAGAAGTCGTTGTCGGAAAAAGTATCAGTCGCCGGGTTGCTATTTCTTTGCATACTGTTTTGAATGTAATAGCCATCGTCATTGCTTTTTATCTGGGATTTGCCTTAAGAGTATGGAAAATCGGGATATTATTTCTGTTGGTTTCCGGCATTCTATGGTTGTATTCTTCCTGCTATAAAAAGTATTTTATTGTGGGAAATATAGTTGTAGGCTTGTTGGCTGCTTTAATCCCGGTCAGTGTGATCGTTTACGAGATCCCTTTACTGAATATGGCTTATGCTCCGGTTTTACTGGAGACCGGTACGAATTTCGTATACATGTTCGACTGGGTTTTCGGCTTTTCTTGGTTTATTTTTCTAAATACTCTCATGTATGAGGTCAACAAAGATATCTATACGGTAGAGGGAGACTATGAAAATAGCACTCAGACTATTCCGATCAGATTTGGAATTTCCAGAGCCAGTAATATCATCGTTCTGTTGGCCACGATTGCTATGCTTTCGGCCATTTCGTTTTATATCGTTGAATTTACTGTTTCTCTGGCCTTGTTAGTATATCTGATTATAGCTATTCTTTTGCCATACGGTGTATATATCGTTTCGGTCAAAAGCAAAAAAGGACATCGGAAGTTTCAGTTGTGGATGATACGCTTGATTATGGTTTTGTGTTTGGGGGGCAGTTTGCTCCTTAAACATTTTTTTCTGTTGATTTTCACCGATTAAAAGAATGGAATATAAATTGATTTTAGCCTCAGCTTCCCCCAGGCGTCAACAATTGATGCGTGATGCCGGCTTTACGTTTGAGGTGAAGCTAAAGCATACGGAAGAAATATGGCCGGAGCATTTGGAGCCGCGACAGGTACCTCAATATTTGGCTTGCCTGAAAGCAAACATGTTTGAAGACGAATTGGCGGAAAACGAGCTATTGATTACTGCAGATACTGTAGTGTGTCTTCAAGGAAAGATATTAGGGAAACCGGCAAACCGGGAGGATGCGATCGACATGCTGCATCGGTTGTCCGGACAAAAACATACCGTGGTCACCGGAGTTTGCCTAACGACGGCTAAAAGTCGGTATGCATTTTCAGCTTATACCGATGTCTATTTCAAAAAACTGAGCGAAACAGAAATCATTCACTATGTCGATCATTATAAACCGTTCGATAAAGCTGGAGCGTACGGGATACAGGAATGGATCGGTTATATTGGCATCGAGAGAATAGAAGGTTCTTTTTATAATGTCATGGGACTTCCTGTACAACAATTATATGAAGCCTTGAGACAATTTCAGACATTAAACAGGCAGTCAGAATGATCAATTTGTTAGTTTGCAAATTGTCAACAAATTTGAAGTGTATATTTAATTATAAATAATTGCTTATGAAGAAAAAATCAATGTTTTTATTGCTGGCCCTTGTGATTGGCTGGCTCGGGTGTCGTGCAGACGAAGGAATGTGGATTCCTATGTTGCTGAAAAAGTACAATATTGAAGATATGCAAAAGCAAGGCTTCAAATTATCGGCAGAGGATATTTACAGTATCAACCAGGCATCCCTGAAAGATGCTGTCATTGGGCTAGGGCGCGAAGGACAACCCTTTTTCCATTTCTGTACAGGAGAGATCATCAGCAACGAAGGATTGGTGGTGACCAATCATCATTGCTCCTTCGACATGATTCAGAATCATAGTAGTCTGGAACATAACTATCTGAGAGACGGTTTTTGGGCATCTACCAAAGAAGAGGAACTGGCAAATCCGGGTATCACCGCTTCTATTCTGGTCCGTATGGAAGATGTCACCGAAAAGGTAAATGCCCGCTTAAAACCGGACATGAACGAGAAAGAAAGAATGGTAGCCATCAAAGCTATTTGCAAAGAACTTGAAGCGGCTGCAGTAAAAGGTACCGATCTCATGGCCAATGTAAAACCTTATTTTAACGGGAACCAATACTTTATGTCGGTATTCCGGATTTATAAAGATGTCCGTTTGGTTGGAGCTCCTCCTTCGGCTATCGGTAAATTCGGCGGAGATACCGATAACTGGATGTGGCCCCGTCATACCGGTGATTTCTCTGTCTTGCGCATTTACGCTGGTGAAAATAACGAACCGGCTGCTTACTCTTCGAAAAATAAACCGTATAAACCGGCAACTTTTTTTAAAATATCTGCCCGGGGAGTGAATGAAGGAGATTTTACGATGGTATTCGGCTATCCCGGAACAACTACCGAATATTTGCCTTCGTATGCAGTAGAACAATTGCAGCACATCGAGAATCCTCATAAGATCGCTATCCGTACGGCAAAACTCAATATAATGAATGCTGCTATGGAGTCGGATGAATTATTGAGAATTAAATATGCCTCCAAAGCTGCCAGTGTTGCTAATGCATGGAAAAAATGGCAGGGAGAAACCAAAGGTCTGAAACGCTTCTATACTGTTCAGCAGAAACAGGAACAAGAACGGCAATTTCAGACGTGGGCTGCTGATAAACAAGAATACTCGACTCTGCTGGATACTTACCGACAGCTGTATGATCAAAGAAAAGAGTTGATTTTGGCCTTAGCTTATCTCAATGAAGCGGGACGCCGGGGTGCTGAAATCGTAGGCTGGGCTACGGAGGTATATAATGCCCTAAAAAAAGCATCCTCCGATCCCGGAAAAACGCAAGAAGAGCTAAGAAACGCCCAGCAGGAATTTTACAAGGATTATGATGCAGCTA
>JAETOX010000094.1 GCA_021771575.1 Bacteroides sp.
TGAGTGCGTAAACGATGTCGTCTTTTATAGTTAATTCACTGAAACTGCCATCCGTGATTTTTTGTGCTGTCCAGTTGCGTCCGCCATCGATGGTTCGCCAGCATATTGCATTGAATCGTCCATACCCTCCTCCTGTTCCCCAAGGAAGATTTTTGGACGTATATCCTCCGCACAGACCTATTGACGAACGGGGAAATAACAATACATCATGAAATTCCCCGGGTTTAAGACCGCTGTCAATCCGGACACTTTTGTAGTGTCCGGGATTGCAGCTTATAACGAGTAAAATTAGTAATATAAAAGTGTATCTCATATTTTATACATCAAATCGGGAAATTGACTTGATCTCCGAATGTAGCCTTGAAGTATTCTACGCTCTCTCCAAAGTATAGTTGCATCAAATCATTCGCTTCCATCGCTGCTCTGCTTTTGCTTTGTGGTGATGCCTTGCGGGGATCCGATTTATCTTTTTCCAGCAGGTACTCTAACATGATTGCTTCGTATGCTTGCCAGTTTCGTGATAATTCAATGGCTTGTTCCCAGGCGAATGCTGGATTTTTTCTGTAGGCTTCAATTTGTTTGGCACTAACTTTAGCTACTTGTTTCAAACCGTTTTCCGAGAATAAGTCGGAGGGGTAAACAGTGGTAAAAATAAAGACCTTATCGGTCATATTCAGCCACATGATTCCTGCTTTGCAATAAGCTTCGACATGAGTTGCGAAGGCCTCCTCTAAAAACTTTGTATTGTTGAGTTCCAAATCGGGATTATTGTGCAATAAAATACTCATTGCTTCTTGTAATTCTTTTAGGGTATTGAGGCACCATTCTTGCCCTTGTGGGGATAGCAGGTAATACGTTTTATACTTGAATTCATGTAAGTAAAAATCCCCGTAATTTTTGTAGTAATCAGGGACTTCTGCGTTAGGGTAACGCTTTTTGAAATCCTCGATTCTTTTTAGGTAGTAATTATCCTTTCCGATATATTCTGTTAGTGGATCCGGTTGGGGAACAGGGGAGGTTCCTGGGGTTGTTCCTCCGCCACCACCACCGCCACCGCCTATTGAGGGGGGAGTTACGGGAATATCAGGATCTGGGTATAGGTAGCAAGTGCATTCTGTTACTTTTTTTTGGCAGCGGAGGCATCTTTGACACGAGCATGCTGCTTCCTTTTGCCCACAATAAAAGCATTTCGGGCAGATACAACCATTTTGTGTGCCGCAATAACGACATACGACGATCTCGACGTCGCCAATTTCGGCACTACATCCGTAAGGACAAAAGCCTTTGGTGTATCCGTGCGGGCATTTGCCGTAATCGATACCTCCTCCACTTTCATTACCAGAGAACATTTTGGTTTTTATTGTGGATATCTCATTAAAAATTAAACGAGAATATTCTTCATCTTCCGTGGGCATTTTATTGGAAGCTTTGCGAATTCGAGTGTTTAGTGTTCCGTTGAGTTTTCCGTCCGTATAGCCTAAGGCTTTTACAAACTTTCCTTCAAGTGTGGAACAGAACACTTTCCCGGAAAACGAACCACCTCCCAAATATCGGAATTCTTTCAGCATTTTAGAAAGATTTCTTTCTGTGGAGTGAATTTCCGGTACGATTGTTACTACAAACATATCCGTTTCTCCGTCGGCTTGTTTAGCTACAATCAATCTTCTTGCCGAAATAACCGTTTGTTTATCTGTGAGCTGTTTGTTCTTGAAAATGTTCTCTTGGACGAGTACTACCGATGTAGAATGTAATGGAATCTCGATTAGTGTTACGTTTTTATGACCAGAAATCATAGCCTTATTCCATTCCGGGTGTAGTTCTACGTTCGCTCTTGCCGTGCCCTTACTCAAAGGTGCCTCGGAAAAGGACAATGGGGCTAAATCGGTCGCATTGCTTTCAAAAAAATTGCGTGCGTCTTTGATACTGAACGGAATTGCGCTTGCTTCCTCTTCCGGAATCGGATCGAGCCTGTCATCCGTACAGGAATAACAAAAGAGGCTAAAAAAAGTGATTCCGAGTAAAAATAGTTTCATTTTTCTCATAGGTTAGTTTTACTTTAATAATAAAAAACAATAGTATTACTTCATTTTTCTCGTGTTATTTTTTTTCTATTTGATCTAAATAGGTTCTCATGGTGTGTCTTGCCCGCAAAACCGTAGTATTGACGATTTTCACCTGCATGGATAGTGCTTCTATCGCTACTTGGCGAGCTTCTTTCATTTTTCCCGTTTCCTGGTAAAGAGAAAACAGGTGGAAACGGGGAAGAATATAGGCAGGAGTCATGCGGGAAGCCAGCTGGAAAGCCTCTGTTGCTTTGTCGTATTCACCTTCTTGTTGATAACATGTGCCTAAAGCAATAAGTACCAGTTCATTGCATTGGAGTTCTTTTATTTGATTCAATACCGGAATCGCTTCCCGATAATAATTTTTCGCATAGAGTTCTTCGGCATAGTGTGATACGAAGTCTGGTGAGGTATTCAGTTTTTGATAATATCGGACGAAACAGGGGGCGAGGATAGAGAGTTTTTCTTGTGTAACTTTTTGTAGATCATTTTCTACTGTTTTACAAAACCAGTACTCCATCCCGATTGTAATTACATTTACTAATAGTATGAGGCTTGCCAAATATCTCATCCATCGAGGCACCTTCGTAATTTGTCCGATGATTTTTGTTCTGTTGGACATACTGGCCACGGTGAAATAAAAAATATACCTGACTGCGACATCTTCGAACGGGTAACTGAACATTCCGAAAATAAAAATCATGACCGACAGTCCGGTTGGGTATCGTGTTTCGGTATTTATGGTGCGGATACTGTGAAAGACGAGTAAACTAAAAAGTGCCAATCCAATAATTCCTTGTTCACAGGCTATTTTTGTGCATTCGTTGAATGCGGAATGATTATTTCCTGCTACTATGGCAAATGCCGATTTCGGGTGGGACAGGAACCACGAAGCTTGATGGTTCATATATTCTGCCGCGAATGAAGCTATGCCGTGTCCGAACCATGGAGCAGATCGGAACATAGAAAAGGAAACCGTATATATAAGTAGTCTACCTTTCACGGAATCCGGGCGTATTAGATAAATGCCCCATAGCGCAAATAGTAAGAGTACTAAAATGACTATGGTAGCAATAGTATATTTCTTATTCCATTTCTTGCTGACAAAATTTCTCATAGGTTCAAGTAATACCCATGCAGAACTGCATGCCAGAGCTAGCCAGGCTGCTCTTGAGTGAGCTAGTGCTATTCCAGTTAAAGTGATTCCTGTTCCGGCAAGCGTGAGGATTTTATATACACCTCTTGTTTGTGTTTGAAGCAAGCGCATTCCGCAAAAAAACGACATGGCTGAATAAATTCCCCATAGTGCAGGGTTGTTGAAACAGCCTGTTTGTCCGAAATATGCGTGATAGGATGGCAATATGCCAGCGAATTGCAGGATTCCCCAAAAGGATTGAATGATGCCGCCTACGAATAAAGCGGGAAAAATGGCGTTGGCGGAAGAGGTATTTCTTATCCATACATATACGAGTGCCATTGAAACTATGTCATAAAGACTGAAAATATCATTTGGAACCGAAGAAAATAAATAACGGACCACTTCCCAAATGAAAAACAAACCAACGAATATATCATTTTTTCGCCATAAATAATTTTTCTGGAAAATTATAACAGAGATTAGTGTCAGCGAAAGAAATGCAAATAAAAAGGTACTGGCGGTGAGTTCATAAAAGCAAAAATCCAATTGATAAAGCATTGGTAGCAAAATGATCGGAATACCGATCGCTACTTTAGTTACAGTATCATTGTATGAGAGGATCTTTACTGGATGCATAATTTAGTTACAGGTTAGTGTATATTCATTATTCTTCCAGGCAGAAAGTATTTTCAGTTAACAAAACGCTTGTGATCATATTGACTTTTCCGGGATCGTAAGGTATGCGGACTTTAATATAATTGTCGGTAAATCCGTGCATATAGGAACCTATTTTATGATCTTCGAACAACACCGGACGACTTTGCCCCTGAAAACGTCGATAAAAATTGTTTAGTTTGTGTCCAGATATTTGTAATAGTTGGTTTACCCGCCGGTGTTTTTCTGCTTGTGGGACAGTCAGGGGAATATCTAATGCCCGGGTGCCTTGTCGTTCGGAATAGGGGAAAACATGTAGTTGAGAGATATCCAGACTTTCGATAAATTGCCGGGCATCTTCAAAATAATTTTCCGTTTCTCCCCGCATCCCGGCGATCGTGTCTACTCCGATAAAAGCATCCGGAAGAAGTTGACGGATCCGGCTGATTTTCTCAGCAAATAACTCCCGGTTATAACGTCGGCGCATCAGTTTCAATACTTCGTTGCTTCCCGATTGCAAAGGGATGTGGAAATGGGGCATGAAATGCCGGGAGCTGGCGACAAAAGCGATGATGTCATCCGTCAGTAGATTCGGTTCGATGGAAGAGATACGAAATCTCTCGATTTCCTCCGAATCGTCGAGACGTTTCAGTAAGTCCAGGAAATTATAAGCCGTACCATGTCCGAAATCTCCGGTATTTACTCCGGTTAGGATAATTTCTTTAATGCCTTTGCAAGCTGCGTCGTGTACCGCCTCCAATATCTGGGATATGCTTGCACTTCGGCTCCGCCCCCGGGCGAAAGGAATTGTGCAATAACTACAAAAATAGTCACATCCATCCTGAATTTTCAGAAAACAACGGGTACGGTCGCCGAAAGAGTAGGCCAGATCAAAACGGGAGAGTTTGAAAACATCACATGAGTGAGGTTCCGAGTGTTGCTGTTCCGTCAGGTGTTGTAAATAATGCGCTACATCGAATTTATCCCCGGCCCCTAGTACTAGGTCGACACCTTCGATAGCTTGAATTTCCTTTGCCCGGAGTTGGGCATAACAACCGACTACTACGATATAAGCGTCCGGGTGATGATGCACGATCTTCCGGATCAGTTGCCGTCCTTTCTTTTCCGCCATGTCTGTCACACTGCAAGTGTTGATGACGAAAATGTCGGCCTCTTCTTTTTCGCTCACCGTTTGTGCACCGGCTTTTTCCAGGCTATGTTTGATCGTCGATGTCTCCGAAAAATTCAATTTGCATCCTAAAGTTAGGTAAGCTACTTTCTTCCCTTCAATATCCATAAAGACTGATTTTTGTACCGGCCCGCGCCAATTGTAGCGGGAGAATAAATAAATTTTGTATAATCGGTTGCAAAAATAATGATTTGGCTTGTATTTTGCTACCTTTGTATTAAACAGTTTATTTTTAACTTCGTAACTTTCTATATGCGTTATTATATTATTGCAGGAGAAGCTTCGGGAGATTTACATGCTTCTAATCTGATTAAGGGAATAAAAAAAGAAGACGAACAGGCAGAAGTGCGTGGATGGGGAGGGGATTTGATGCAGGCTGCCGGTTGTGAAATTGTCCGTCATTATAAGGATACTGCCATTATGGGTTTTCTTACCGTGCTGCAAAACCTAGGTAAAATCAAAGCCAATATCCGTTTATGTTGTCAGGATATCAAGACATGGCAACCCGATGTGATTATTTTGGTCGATTATGCCGGTTTTAATTTGCGGATAGCCCGGTTTGCCAAGACCATAGGATTAAAGGTATTTTATTATATATCTCCCAAATTATGGGCTTGGAACACTGGAAGAGTAAAGAAAATTAAAAAATATGTCGACCGGATGTATACCATATTCCCTTTTGAAACAGACTTTTATAAGAGATATGGATATGCTGTGCAATATGGCGGAAATCCTTTGGTAGACGCTATTGCCGGACGGCCTGATCAGGAAGAGTCTTTTCATGAATTTATCCGGACTAATGATTTGCCGGACCGTCCGATTATTGCTTTACTGGCCGGTAGCCGCAGTCAGGAGTTGAAGTATGTATTGCCGGCTATGCTGACTATGATTCCGCACTTTCCCGATTATCAGTTTATTATTGCCGGAGCTCCTTCGATGGCTGAAGCCGATTATGCCCCATACGTGAAAGATAAACCGGTGAAAATACTCTACGGGCAAACCTATCGCCTGTTGAGTCAGGCCAAAGTAGCTTTGGTGACTTCCGGGACGGCCACACTGGAAACCGCTATACTGAAAACTCCCCAGGTGGTTTGTTACAATGGGGAAGGTGGACGATTCAGCTACTATCTCTTTAAAACATTCGTCAAAGTAAAATACATTTCTCTGGTCAATTTGATTTTGCAGCAGGAAGTTGTCAAAGAATTGATGATGCACCACCTTACCGAGCATAATCTGCTGAACGAATTGTCACGTATATTATACAGTGAACGGGCCAGGGAAAAAATGTTGCGTCAATATCAGGAAATTATCCAGCGTTTGGGAACACCCGGGGCCTCCGATCGGTTTGCTAAAATGATGGTCGAAGATTTGAAAAAGTCAAAATAATCAAAAATGTCGAAGAGGTCAAAGCAGTCAAAAAGGTCCGTACTTTTTCGGCTCTTTCGACTGCTTTCACCGTTTCAACCCTTTATCAGTAAATCAGTTTTACATTATCTACCCAGAATTTTGCCTCTGGCGTACCGATATAAGCTCCTCCATGTCCGGATGAAAAACGTAAAATAAGGTGAGTTGGCTTTGTGTCTGGCTCTGCCCAGCCAATCTCCTGAATAGGTACCGTTACTCCCCGGCTATTGATGCAATATTGGGTGTTTTCTCCCGTGACCAAATCCATATAAGGTTTAAAGAAATTTTGGTTGGTAATATCGCCGTAATGAATCGGAATACGATGTCCGTTTTGCCATTCGGAAACCTCCCGATCGTAACGTTCATACGCTGTACCTACTCGTTTGGCATATACATTTCCTTTTTCATCTTCCCAACGATATTGAAGAAGCAGGCTTGCTTCGGCATTGTTTTGTTCCGGAATATTGACAATCCGGCTGAAGCCGGTAGCTTTGATCTGCTGACCGCCGGGAGAAACTTTATAATCGAATTCCAGCGCCTGGGGACATTCCGTAAAAGGAATGCCGCTATTCAGTTTAGCTTGCGGATTTTTGGTATCCCGTACCGGCTCTGTAATTTCTCCGACAAAAATAGTTCCTGTGGCTAACACAGAAATGTTAATCAGCCCCAACACCTTGACATGTTCCATTCGGGTTTCCAGACGTGCACAATAACCGTCGGCCCGTTTTTCCGGAAAAACGGTTACGCTGGCTTTCACCACTCCGCTGACCTTGGCCATCACAGTAGAGGTGGCCCAGGGGGAAGCAGACGGTTTATAAGGAGTGTTATTACTCAAAGTATCTCCCAAGGTAATCTCGTATAAATATTTCGTGTTACCTCCGATTACAAACGATTCTTCTACGACACGCACCATCCAGCGATCCATGTCTCCGAACGGCAGCAATTCGCTTTTTTCTGTTTCTGCCGGTAATTGTCCGTATGCAGAACCTATACCGGCACTCAAAAATAGGGTATATAAATAAGGTCTTAATCGCATAAGCAGAATTTTAGCTTTTATCGGGCATATAGCAAAAAAGATGCCATGAGTGAAAAAACGTAAAATCAAAAACTTCCCGTCGGTGAAAAAAGGGCATTCGTCGTGAAAAAATAGGTGTGTATAGAATAAAATTGTGTAGCAAAACGGTTCAAAATATATTTGTAAAGAGAAAATTGAAAGTATAATATCATGAAATTACGATTTGTGAAAAATTATCGGAAATGGTTGATCGGAACCTGTATTGTGCTAATCATGCCGTATGGAAGCATGGCTCAGGACAGATCCGCTCGATGGGATTTACAATCCTGTATCGAATATGCCCGAAGCCGGAACATCCAGATCAGGCAAAGTCGGGTTGCTTTGGATCAAAGTGCAGAAAATACGAAACAGGCCAAAGCAGACCGTTTCCCTTCCCTGGCCTTTTCGTCGGCTCATAATTACGTCAATCGTCCACGCCCCGAAGCTGGTGATCGGCACGCTTATTCCGGAAGTTATAATTTAAATGCTGCTGTGTCTTTATATCAGGGAGGGCAACTGAAAAAAAATATTCAGCAAATGGAGTTGCAAAATCAGGTACAGGAATTGAGTATCCAGGAGGCTGAAAATAATATCGAACTGGCCATTACCCAGGCCTATATTCAGATTTTATATGCTTATGAAGCGGTAAAAATCAATCAAAATACGGTAGAAGTATCGTTGGCACAACGCGATCGGGGAAAAAAGCTGGTGCAAGCCGGAACGTTGTCGCAAACCGATCTGGCTCAGTTGGAAGCTCAATATACCTCCGATCGGTATCAACTGGTAGTATCGCAGACAACTTTGGATAATGCTCGCCTGGAATTAAAGCAATTACTGGAATTGGGAATCGACGAGGAAATGGAATTGGTTATTCCCGAATGGAAAGAAGAGGAAGTGTTGACAGTGCTACCTTCTAAAGAAAGTGTTTACCTGACTTCGTTGAAGATTATGCCTGAGATTCGTTATCAGGAATTGAATATTCAGATTGCCGGCATAAAAAAAGAGAAAGCTTGGAGCGGATATTTGCCACAGTTGAATTTATCGGCCGGTTTAGGGACGAGTCATGCTTCGGGCAGCGGGAATTCCGGTGTTCAGGTTCGGCACAATTGGAGTGAGAATGTAGGCTTGACACTTAGCGTTCCGATCTATAGTAAACGAACCAACCGGACGGCTGTAAATCTGGCTCAACTGGAAATCGAGAATGCCGAACTGACATACGAGAATCAGCAGAAGAACTTGTTGAAAACTGTAGAAAATGTTTATCAGGATGCAGTTTCTGCCCAGGAGCGATACCGTTTTGCAGCAGAGAATCTGAAAGCAATCGGATTATCATATCGGTTGGTTGAAAAACAATTCAATTTAGGCATGAAAAATACCTTTGAAATGCTCACCGAAAAAAATAACCTGTTGACAGCACAGCAGGAATGGGTACAAGCCAAATACATGGCTATCCTGAATCAACAGTTGCTGAATTTCTATCAAGGTAAAGAAATCAGACTATAAATGAAAGCTATAATAATGAATCATGAACGGATACTTAAAATGAAAAAGGGTAAAATGATTACAGGGATCGGGTTGGTCCTGATCCTGGGAATAGGTGAAGTTCTCCTGCCGGGATGTTCTTCGAAAACACAGATAAACTGGCAAACAGCTAAAGTAGGGCGCCATTCTATGTCGAATGCTGTGACAGCTACCGGAACAGTGGAACCTGTTACTCAGGTGGAAGTCGGTACGCAGGTATCCGGAATTGTCGATAAAATTTACGTAGATTACAACAGCGTCGTAGAAAAGGGACAATTGATCGCTGAAATGGATAAAGTGACCTTGCAGGCTGAGCTGGAATCTCAGGAAGCACAATTGGCTAATGCAAAAGCCGAATACGAATACCGGGAAAAAAATTATCGCCGCAACAAAATATTGTATGAGGAAAAATTGATCAGTGATACAGATTTCGAGACAGCAGAATACGAATACTTGAAAGCGAAAAGTACATATGAAAAATCACTGGCAGACATCGTCAAGGTAAGAAGAAACCTGGGGTATGCTGTGATCACCAGCCCGATAGACGGTGTGGTAATCAGTCGGGAAGTGGAAGAGGGACAGACCGTTGCTGCCGGTTTTGAAACGCCCACACTGTTTACCATTGCCAAAGACCTCACCGAAATGCAAGTCATTGCCGATGTTGACGAAGCCGATATCGGGCAGATCAGAGAAGGACAGCGGGTGACTTTCGAAGTGGATGCATATCGGAATGATGTTTTTGAGGGAAAAGTAACTCAGGTACGTTTGGAAGCTACCGTCGAATCAAATGTGGTGACTTATGAGGTGGTGGTCAGTGCCCCCAATCCGGATTTAAAACTGAAACCGGGATTGACGGCCACGATTACCATTTATACCCTGGAAAAAGAAAACGTCCTGACCATTCCTCCCAAAGCATTGAAGTTTGTGCCCGATCGGGCATTGGCAGAAGCCGACGGTTTCACGTTACAGCCCGTTACAGTAGAAAATACCGCTTTACAGAAAACGGTATGGGTGAGAAACGGACAACATTTGCAGGAAAAAGAAATACAGACCGGCACCTCTACAGCCTCTCACCTAGAAATTACCGGAGGTTTAACTGAGGGGGATGAGGTATTGCTGGGGATGGAAATGCCAGGGAAAAACGCTATTCCCATGGGGCCGCAGGGTGGGGGAGAAACCAATCCTTTTATGCCGCCACGTCCGGGACAGAAAAAGAAATAAAAGCGAAAAAGTATGGCTGCTATTATCAAATTAGAAGGTATTAAACGTGATTTTATTGTAGGATCCGAAACTGTACGGGCTTTACGGGAGGTTTCGTTTACCATCCGGGCCGGGGAGTTCGTTACCATTATGGGAAAGAGTGGATCCGGTAAGTCTACTTTATTGAACTTGCTGGGATGTCTGGATACTCCTACTGCCGGGGAATACTGGCTGGACGGCTATTCGGTACGGCAAATGGGAAAAAACGAACGGGCCGTTTTAAGAAATCATAAGATCGGTTTTGTTTTTCAGTCCTATAACCTGTTGCCTAAAACCACTTCGATAGAAAATGTGGAACTCCCCTTGATGTACAATCCTTCGGTATCTTCCAGAGAACGGGAGCGCAAAGCGATAGATGCTTTAAAAGCAGTCGGATTGGAAGATCGTTTATACCATAAATCCAACCAGATGTCGGGAGGACAACAACAGCGGGTGGCTATTGCCCGGGCACTTGTAAATGATCCGGTTCTGTTACTGGCGGATGAGGCAACGGGTAACCTGGACACCCGAACGTCTTTCGAGATATTGACTTTGTTTCAGGAACTCCATGCCCGGGGGCGAACGATCGTTTTTGTCACGCATAATCCCGAACTATCGGCTTACAGTAGCCGCACCATCGTCCTGAAAGACGGGCAAGTTATTCAGGATATGCAGAACGACCGGGTAGCTTCGGCGAAAGAAACCCTGGCCACCTTACCGAAAGCGGATGATTAAATACATAATGGGTATGAACTTTACAAACTTATTCAGAATAGCTTTAAAGGCTTTAGGAAATAATAAAATGCGGGGATTCCTGACTATGCTGGGTATCATTATCGGGGTTGCATCGGTGATCACTATGCTGGCTATCGGGCAGGGATCGAAACGGAGCATCCGCTCGCAGATTGCAGAAATGGGATCGAATATGATCATGGTACATCCTGGGGCTGATATGCGGGGAGGAGTCCGGCAGGACCCTGCGGCTATGCAGAGCCTGAAGCTTGAAGATTTTAATTCCATCATAGAAGAATGCCGTTACGTAACCTATTGTTCGCCTTCGGTGAATAGTAGTGGACAGGTGATTTATGGTGCGAACAATTCTCCGACCACCATCTATGGGATTAATGCAGATTACCTGGAAATCCGGAAATATACGATGGCTGAAGGTGATATGTTTTCCGACGAAGACATCGCTTCTTCTGCCAAAGTGTGCGTAGTCGGAAAAACAGTTGTAGACAATTTATTTGTCAACGGAGAAAACCCGGTGGGTAAAGTGATCCGGTTCGGAAAAATCCCCTTTCGGATTATAGGCGTATTGACCTCTAAAGGATATAACACCATGGGGATGGACCAGGACGATCTTATCTTAGCACCTTATACAACCATCCAGAAACGAGTCCTGGCCATCACCCATTTACAAAGCTTATATTGTTCTGCCATTTCCGAGGAAATGACCGAAGAAGCAGAAGAAGAAATCTCCAGTATCCTGCGGCGCAACCA
>JAETOX010000004.1 GCA_021771575.1 Bacteroides sp.
CCCCGCTTACAATTTAAAGAGAGCCTGGGTATCGGATTTCAGGTATCGTTCTGATATTTTAAATAAATTTCACATTTTGCAGCTTCGTTTCCCGCGAAATAAGAATAGCTTTGCATACAGAATTGTGATTTTAAATAAAATGCCCTATGGAAAAGCTACTTTATGGAGATTTTGAAGAGCAATACACCCAGTATGATACAGCGGAAATTGCCATTCTTCCGGTTCCTTACGACAGCACAAGCACCTGGATCAAAGGTGCTGATAAAGGTCCCCGTGCTATATTGGAAGCTTCTCCGAATATGGAATTTTACGATATCGAAACGGATTCGGAAGTGTACAAACAGGGAATCGCCACCTTGGAAGCTGTTATGGAAGATTCGTCTCCTGAAGCCATGGCCGATGAAGTAGAGCGCCGGATGGACAAAATTCTTCAGGATAAAAAATTCCCTGTGTTGCTGGGAGGTGAACATTCTGTGAGTATCGGAGCCTTCCATGCCATAGCCCGGCACTACGAAACCTTCTCGATCCTGCAACTCGATGCCCATTCGGACATGCGCGACGAATACGAAGGTTCGGCCTTTAATCACGCCTGCGTCATGGCCCGGGCCAAAGAAATAACGCCCAGCGTCGTCCAGGTGGGTATCCGTAGTAGCGCAGTGGAAGAAAAGCATAATATCGACCCGGAACGCATATTTTATGCCCACGAAATCAAAGAATCCGGCGATTCGACCTGGATGTACGAAGTATCCCAAAAACTTCACGATCACGTATACATTACCATCGATCTGGATGTGCTCGATCCGGCTTATATGCCTTCGACCGGAACTCCCGAACCGGATGGACTGAGCTATCGTGAAATCCTGACTTTACTCAAACTGATCAACGAACGACATAATATTATCGGACTGGATGTCGTAGAACTTTGTCCCAATGAAATTAACAAAGCACCGGACTTTTTAGCCTCGAAACTGATCTATCAAATCCTCAGTATCCGATTTAAACAATGACTTATATTATCATCGCCATCACGATAGCTGTTTCCTTTGCCTGTTTTAATAACAGGCAATTGTTCGATAAACTGGCCTTAAAACCTTATCGGGTTATTCATGCCCATGAATGGTACCGGGTTATCACCCACGGTTTTGTTCATGCCGATTGGGGCCATTTATTCGTCAACATGTTCACTTTCTGGTCGTTCGGAGAATATATCGAAATTCTATTTCCTCAAGTTGGTTTTGGTAAAGGTGTTTTCTTACTCCTGTATTTCGGAGGAATGGTTGTAGCTTCGATCCCCGATCTACTCCGCCACCGGAATGACTCCTGGTACACCTCGATCGGGGCTTCCGGTGCTGTATCGGCTGTATTATTTACCTCCATTTTCTTCAATCCCTGGGGTAAAATCCTATTTTTTGCAGTTCTTCCTATTCCCGGAATTTTGTTTGGATTTCTCTATTTGGCCTATTGCCAATATATGGCACGCCGGGGAAGCGATAATATCAATCACAATGCTCATTTTTATGGAGCAATCTACGGTTTCTTATTACCGGGGATCTTAAATCCGGTACTCTTCGATCTGTTTTTTAAACATTTGATCTAAAGTCTAAAATCGAAGAGCCTCCCCGAACGGGAATTTTGCATATCCGATAAAAATATTATTTTTGTCAAAGAATAATAAGTAAAGAATGCATTCGTCAACATCTGAAATTTTAACGACTTTTGTCAAGAATCCGGACCAGGGAGGAGAATTGTTGTTCAAACGATACTATAAACCGCTAGTATTGTTTGCAGATTCTTTTTTGACGGACATTCATTTTTCGCAAGATATCGTACAGGATGTATTTTACGATTTTATAAAACACCATTCTTACCGCCAGATTAGTTCGGAAACGCTCACCTCCTACCTGTTCCGTTGTGTACGTAATGCCTGCCTGAATCGTTTACGAAACCGCAAGGTTATTATGGAAGCGGAATTGTTGAAATTCGAAGCAGCAGAAGAAGAAGCGATGACTATTTCGCCGGAACTGATTACTGCTATTCGGGAGGCCATCCAACAACTTCCTGAAAAAACACATCAGGTGATCGTCTCTATCCTTATCCAAGGAAAAAAATACAAAGAAACAGCCGAAGAATTAAATGTCTCCGTCAACACCGTAAAAACCTTATTAAGTCACGGTGTAAAACAATTACGGGAACAATTTCCCGATACGCTTTTGCTTTTATTTTTACGGAGTAGAAAAGGTTAATCACCCCCTGTATAACTACAGATAACAGGCTATATCCCTAATACATTCCTTATTCACTACCTTATTCACACCTTATTCCCGACGGTGTTAAATAAGAAGGAGAATAAGGAGTGAATAAGATATATTCCCTGTTCACACCCTATGAACACCGAAAAATGATCAGTTATTCGACCGACTGACTGAAGGCCTGTCAAGAGGAACCCCGAACGTTAAAAAACGTTCGTCGGCCATACAGAACTATTCATCGTGCTTGTTTTTTGAGAGAAAAATTGATCTTTTCAAAAAAAATTGAAAAAATCATTCACCCATTTTCAAAGTTGTGTTCTTAACTTATAACAAATCATATTCTTTATGAAAATATCCGATCCAAGAGAATACATACAAGATTACCTCGCAGGCCAAATGAATCCGGAGGAAGAAAAGCAATTCAATACCTGGCTAAAACAAAGCCCGGAAGATCAAAAGCTTTTCAAGCAATTAGCCAAAGACTATCAGGTGATTCGTTGGACTGCACAATGGGAACAACCGGCAGAAGAACAAGCTTATACACAACTGAAACTGCGGTTACAACGCCGCCATTTCCGTATCCGCCTTTGGAAATATGCCGCTTTGTTATTTCTCCTGTCAGGAAGCGGGATTTTTCTTTGGCAACAGCAAGCACCGCAACCTCTTCCTCTCACATCGGTAGACTCCCGGGTAAACCGTATTTTTCCCACCCTAACCCTTTCTAACGGACAACAGGTACTGCTGGCCGATACCCAACAAATTATTACCGGCTTGTCTGAAAAAGTGAATATCTTATTGAATGATTCCGGACTCCTGAGCTATACTCCTATCCCAGATAGCCCCCCGGCAGAAATCATATACAATAGCCTCTCTGTTCCCAAGGGTTGTGAGTTTAGCCTCACTCTTTCCGACGGGAGTCGCATCTGGCTCAATGCCGGAAGCAAGCTAAAATACCCGGAAATTTTCGCCGGTAACCGCCGGGAAATCTATCTTGAAGGCGAAGCTTATTTCGAAGTGACCCATAACGAACAAGCCCCTTTCTTTGTTCACACCCGCGACATGAATTTACAGGTACTGGGTACCAGCTTCAACATCAAAGCCTACCCTGACGAAACAGAGACGGTGACAACCCTCCTCACCGGCAGTATCGAACAACATTATTCCTCTACCGGCCAAACCCTGCGATTGATGCCCTCACAACAATCCCGTTTCGACTACGCCACCAAAAACCTGCAAATCCTCGAAGCAACCCCCGAAGAAGTATTAGCCTGGAAAAACGGGAAGTTTATCGCCCGGGACAAAACCCTAGAAGAAATTTTCCGGGAGCTGGCCCGGTGGTATGATTTCGAAACCGTCTATACCCGCCCAGCCCTCAAGCAGGTACGGTTCCATTTACATACCAACCGTTATGCCACTATCCGCGATATTCTGGATCATCTGCAATCGACCAATGGCATTCATTTTTCCTATATCGATAACAAAATATATGTCAGTCAATAAAAAACAGGAAGACGCCCTCACATCTTCCTGTAACAGCTTAGATAATCATCCCATTAATTAAACAAAGCTAAACAAAGTTATGAGAAAAAAACGAAGATTACAACAAATCCTACGAAAGATGAAACTCCTTGTTCTTCTAACGTTAGTGGGATTTTGTACTTGTCAGGCCGCAGTAAACGCCCAGAACAGCAAAATCACACTCTCCGCCGCCAACACACCCTTAGCTTCCGTCTTCCGGCAAATCGAACAACTGACGGATTATATGTTTATTTACAAATCCGGCGACATCGCTCCTTTTACCGACATCACCATCGACCGCCAACAGACGGAAGTGAGTCGTATTCTCGACGAATGCCTGAACGGCACAGGGTTGAGCTATAGCTTCAAGGACAACCTGATTATCATTAAGAGCGCTGCACAACAAGTCGATAGCAAGAAAGTGGGCGGAAAAGTAACCGACCAGCAAGGCCATCCGTTGCCAGGCGTAACCGTAATGATCAAAGGCACCAATTTAGGAGTCGTCACAGATACCGACGGCAAATACAACATTGAATTGCCAGACACGAAGGAGATTCTTTTGCGTTTCACCTTTATTGGCATGAAATCACACGAAGTAGTTTACGGAGGCCAAAAAGAAATCAATGTAACGCTGCAAGAAGAGGCCACCCAGATGGACGAAGTGGTCATTACCGGTTACCAGGTAGTGGACAGACGTAAAAATACCAGTGCAGTAACCTCTGTCAAGACAGAGGACATCATGATTCCCGGCGTATCCTCCATCGACAAGATGCTGGAGGGACAGATTCCGGACATGATGTTGATGACCAACTCCGGTGAAGTGGGGGTTGTACCCAAGATTCGTATCCGCGGAACCTCGACTTTGATTGGTAACCGCGAACCGCTTTGGGTAGTGGACGGAATCATCGTACAAGATCCCGTAGATATTTCTCCGGAGGAGTTGAATGACCCCGATTACATCAACCGTATCGGTAACGCCATCGCCGGCATTAACCCGCAAGACATCGAACGTTTAGACGTATTGAAAGATGCCGCTGCAACTGCATTGTACGGCACCAAGGCGGCAAACGGAGTCATTGTCATCACGACTAAAAAGGGACATGTGGGACGTCCAATTATCAACTATTCCATGACGACCACGTTGCGCCAACGCCCAAGCTATAAAGACCGCTCTGTCAATGTAATGAATTCCAAAGAACGCATCCAATTTTCCAGAGAATTGATAGCAAGCCAATACCAATTTGCAGATGATATGGCATTGGTGGGATATGAAAACCTGTTGACCAAACTTTATAACCATGAACTGACAGAAGCGGAATTCAATCGCGAGGTCGCTTATTTAGAAACAGTCAATACGGACTGGTTCGACCTATTGACACAGAACAGCGTTTCCCATCAGCATACTTTAAGCGTATCGGGAGGTTCGGAAGAGGCACGCTACTATGCCTCCATTGGTTACAACCGGGACAACGACGTGATTATGGACGACCACAATGAACGCTTCACGGCAGCCTTAAATTTGGATGCCAACCTGACCCCGTGGCTGACAGCCTCATTGGGACTCAACGGAAATGTTTCCTCCAGAGACTATTATCAGAATGAAATCGCTCCGATGGACTATGCCTACAAAAGCAGCCGGGCAATCCCTGCTTTCGATGAAAACGGGGAATATTTCTATTACAAAAAAAAATATAATAACTACACATTCTACGATTACAACATCCTGAATGAATTGGATAACAGTACGTACGGACAGGAAGGCTCCGGTTTGACGGTAAACACCAACCTGCAATTCAAATTTACCGATTGGCTGAATGCCAATGCGATTTTCTCCTATTCCACTTCCCATACCACCATCGAGGGATGGTGGGGCGAAAAAAGCTATCATGCTGCTTTATTGAGGCATACAGAATACGGAGTAATGCCAGACAAAGGAGAATGGGACGACTATTGGGAATCCTGGGACGGTGATGCTACTTACAGCACCTTGCCTTATGGCGGAGAATTGAGTCGTCAGGAATCGAACAACCGTTCCTACACAGCCCGCTTTCAGTTGAATGCTAATAAGTATTTCGGGATGGACAGCCAACACAATATCAATGCGTCGCTCGGTTATGAAATGAATTCCACCAAATACAAGTCATACAGCAATACAACCCGAGGCTATTACAAAAACCGGGGGATGAGTTTTGTGAACAACATCAACCTGGACGATTATCCCGCTTATAAAGAGTGGATTGCGGCAAATGTTCCGTCTTTAACGAATTCATTGACCAATACGCTATCCGCATACGCCTCCGTGTCTTATAGCTATTATAATTACTTTACGGTAAATGTCAATGCGCGTCTTGATGGTTCAAACGGATTCGGCGACCGGAGTAACGACAAATTGCTACCTATCTGGTCGGCATCCGCCAACTGGAATATGACGGAACATGAGTGGCTGAAAAACGATTGGTTGGATATGCTGCGCTGGAAGTTCTCGTTCGGATATCAAGGCAACATGTTGAGCGACCAAACTCCTGTGATGCTGATTTCCAAAAAACCGTTGGATGCTTATTTCGGCGAAAATATTTCATTGGTGGAACGCTATCCTAACCCCGATTTGAAATGGGAACAGACCACATCCTATAATCTGGGACTGGAATTTTCATTGTTTAGGAATAAATTGAAGGTAGAAGGTTCCTACTATTGGAAGCATACCAAAGATGCTTTCATGACCAAGAGTATTGATTCCATGAATGGAGTGGAAGGCAATTCGTATGTAGTCAACGGTGGGAATGTAGACAATCACGGATACAGCATCGCCTTGACCGTATCGCCGATCAACCGGAAAGATGTCCGATGGACTTTATCCACTTCTTTCTCCAAGACATTCAACAAGATAAAAAGCAATCCCGATCCCAATGAATATGAATTGGATGACTTCCTAAGCGGCAAGGCCATCGTTCGGGGACAAACTGTCAACACGTTCTATTCTTACAAATTTTTGGGACTGAGCCCGGTGGACGGAGGTCCGATGTTCGATGACGGAGGAGACAACAAAGAAATATTGCGCGGTTTAAGCAAAGAAGCCACCTATACCCGCATTTTGGAAGCCTCCGGACGGCGCGATCCAAGCATTTCTGGTAGTTTGAACACGACCGTGCGTTACAAAAATTTGCGTCTAAGCGGTTCGTTTGCTTATAGCGTAGGAAATAAAATCCGTCTGTTCGCCATGTATTCAGGACAAAGGGATGCAACCATGTCCGTCGAAGAAATCCGGGCAGAAAACAACGTGAGCAAAGATTTCCTGAATCGCTGGAAAAAACCGGGCGACGAACTCCACACGGACATTCCTGCCATCATCAGTCAAGGTAGCGAATCGTATTACAAATATAATCGTCACTGGACAGATAAAAGTACGTATAGCGATGTACAATTAATAGCTAATTCAATTTGGGATATGTATGATTATGGAAATCAGCGGGTAGTCAGCGGCAATTACCTGAAATGTTCGAATCTCAGTCTGACTTACGAATTCGGTGAAGAATTGCTAAACAAAATGAAGTTGTCACGTTTGGCATTGACCTTATCAGGTGCCAATTTATTCACTATCTGTTCCAAGAAATTGAACGGACAGACACCCACGCAAAGCGGATTTACTACGATTCAGTTGAGCGCCCGCCCGAATTATTCATTCGGTTTGAGTGTTTCATTTTAAATACATGGAATTATGAGAAACATATATGGCATATTTTTAGTTTTGCTGTTGGCTTCCTGCTCCAATTTCTTGCAGGAGTATTCGCAAGACCTTTCAAGAGTAGAAACCTATACGGACTTGGATGAAGTCCTGTTAGGAGACGGATACCTGCCAATGGGAAGGATTTATACCCCCAATAGCTCTTATAGAACTGAAAACAAATATTTTCAGGCCGTACACTACATGTCCGATGAATTGGATGTATTTTCATGGGATGGGGATGGAGATAGGATGAGTATACAAGAAAAGATGTTCGGTTGGCATACCTGGCAAAGGGAAGTGGGGCAGGCAGCAGAAGGCAATTCACGCGTGGCTGAGGATGAAGATTGGAACAAGGCATATCATTGTATCAATACCTGTAATATGGTATTGGCTTTGATTGATGAACAGAAGGCAGAGAATGAGAGGGAGGAGTTGGAAAAAATGCGGGTCAAAGGAGAGGCAGCCTTTTTACGGGGATTGTATTATTTCACCTTGGCAAACCTTTATGGTGAGCCCTATTCTTCTGCAAACCTCAATAAACCTGCCGTACCGTTGAAATTGAGCGAAGTGGTGGAGGATAAAGCCTACACGACCAACACTGTAAAAGAGGTGTACGATCAGGTACTGGAAGATTTGGATTTGGCAGAGACTTGTCTCTCTGTCCAGGAAACATCCAAAAATCATCCTTATCGGGCGGATATCACAGCGCTCTATTTGTTGAAAAGCCGGGTATATCTGTATATGCAGAATTGGAAATCGGCTTACGAGTATGCACAAAAAGCGTTGGAGAAAAAAGACGGTCTGTTGGACTTGAATACATTATCCAATAATAGCGAAGATGTGTTGACCAAAGCATCGGTAGAAACTATTTTCTCTATGGGAGGACATTTATTATCAACTTCAATTTATCACCAAAAATATTATAGGTCCGGTAAGTTAATAAATTTACCTGCTTATCTGATATCTGATGAATTAGTAGCAGCTTTCGAGGAAGGCGACAATGATTTGAGAACGCAATATTACATTTCTCAAGAAGATTCCATTGGTGGAGGGTATGAATATACCAATTATGCACCGGGATGGGTATTCGCTAAAGTGAAAGGTTGGAAAGAGCTCGGGTATAAGGAAGTATCGGACCATTTCCTGTTCCGCACGGCAGAAGCCTATCTGAATGGAGCGGAAGCGGCCGCTTTGGACGGTCAGGAAAGAGAAGCCTGCCGATTGTTACAGACATTGCGTGACAATCGTTTGGTGGATAGTCATCCGGTTACTGAAAGCGGGGAAGCGTTGATCAATCTGATTCGTGAGGAACGCCAGCGGGAACTCTGCCTGGAAGGTCACCGCTGGTTTGACTTGCGGCGCTACATGGTGCGGGAGAAATATCCTTACACAAAAACCATTATCCATCATTATACGAAGTTCAACTACGAAGAACCGGAATATTCCACACAATATATCTTGCCCCCCAATGATCCGGCTTATACATTGGCTTTGCCGAAAGAGGTGCTGGAATTCCGGAATACGTTGGGTATAAACCATCGTGTAGCTCGTAGTGGGAGTGATTTTATTCCCGATATCCCGGAAATACCGATGAGTGAAGCTTATTGGGCCGGTTACGAAGCAGGGAAAACAGCAGGACTGTATGACCTTGAAAATGATTCGTATGACGGATGGAATAGAAGAATAAGCGAAAATCCTTACGATGAGGACGAAGATGAAGACGCTTATAATGATTGGAGGGGTGGATTTAGTGAAGGATATGATGAAACTTTCTATGGAGATTAAAATTCTATGATTATGAAAATTACAACGGTTATATTTATATTGATGCTGGCAGGATGTTTATTTTCTTGTCGGAAAGAAGATGACCTGGAACCGAGCGGAACGCTTTCGCCTTTTGCTCCTGTCCCTGGTGCCACAGACCAAACTTCCAAGTTGCGTCAGGCGTTTTACGAAGCAACGGGTTGTTACCTTTTGTTCAATGACACATTGAGGCATGAATACAAAGGATTGGACGCTTACGGAAAACCGTATTATGAAACGGAATTAGTTGATTTGAATTGGAACATGACGGCTGTCGGAAATGCACATCTCCGTTTTGAATATCTGGAACCGACACAACAGGAAAGGGCTTCCGAATTTTTGTCTAAATACCTGCTTCCTTATGTCAAGGATATATTGCCATACTCCGTATTAGCTGTTCGAAAAATCAACCAATACACTCATGCAGAAGATAGTTGGGAATATTCGGCATCACCATTGACTGCTTCCAATATCAATTGCCTGGCATTGAATCTGAGTGAATTATGGGAAGGTGAAAAAGATGGGGAAACACTCGCCCAGGATTTATGTTGTGAAATGATACTCACCACTTGGGGAGGAAATGCAGATTATGATTATTCAGGCAGCAAAGCTGAAAGTTTTTTTAGAGTCAGGCGTAGATATGAATACAATAAAAGCAGCTTGGATATACCTTATGGATTGGGAGAAACAGGCATGGAGGAATTAAAACAGCAAGGGTTTCTAATAAATACCGATGAAAAATATACTCCTACAGCAAAAGAAGACGCCATTTCATATATCAAAGCTTGCATGAAGATGACATCAAAAGAGTTTGAAGACTTGTATGGAGACTATGATTACATTATGCGGAAATACAATATTCTTAAACCACTGGTAAACGAAACCGGCATTAAATTTTAAAGCTATGGGAAAAAACTTGATATTAATTATACTAAGCGTCATCGCCTTTTCTGCGTGTGATGATGACAATTTGCCGAATATCCGACCGGCAGCTGCCAACAAATTTGTAGACGAGCGGGATGGGCGTGTGTACGAATGGATACGAATCGGCAACTTGGAATGGATGACTTCCAACCTGAAATATGGAACGCCTTATTTCGAAAGGGAATATGGAGGAGCATTTATGGATGATTATGGAAATACTCAAGAAATTGCATCCAATTTTATAGATTTTGACATGCAAGCTGATTTTAAAACGAATGGCAATCTGTATATGTGGGAAGAGTTGGAAGAGATGGTACCGGAGGGGTGGCGTGTGCCGACAGATGAGGACTGGAAAAATCTCGAAATGGCATTAGGTATGTCGCAGAAAGAAGCCGACAAGGAAGGGTGGCGTGGCGATCAGGAAGCGACCTTACTCCGGCAAGGGAAAGACGGTTTAGGCATGGGGCTGCAACTTTCCGGCTGTGCCTGGCAATCGGGTGCCTATGGGTTTGATATTATTTTGACAAATATCGACGAATGCGGCTATTTTTGGGCGGACACCGAAGTGAAAGACAACGGTTTGCAAGTTCCTACCGTTTATTTTCGGAAAATCATGGCTACCCAATCCTCTGTTTATCGCGGCACAACTCCTTTGAATATTCTGATGCGTGTGCGATGTGTCCGCGATGCAAAATAAACGATGCGAACGGCTGCTCCGGCAGCCGTTTCATTTACTTTGTGCAGATAAAAACCAAAAGAATCACATTCCATTATGAAATTTTACCTATCTATATTGTTTTATATAGGCTTTCTCAGTTGTGCCCGCCATTTCTGCAAGGATGTCCGCTATTCGGATGTACTGTTTTACACAACGGCTTTCGACACCCCCCTCCTCTCTGCACACATCCATCCGGGACAAGTTACTTTAATCGACTGTTGGGCGTCCTGGTGCGGTCCGTGCCGTTCCGCCATTCCCGCCGTAAAGACTCTTTATGATCGTTACGACCGTGATCGGTTCAACGTCATCAGTATTTCGCTCGACAAGAAAAAAGAGGATTGGCAACAAGCCATCGAAGAAGAAAAGATGCCCTGGCCGCAATTCATTGCCGGCAACAGGGGATACGAACAACTGACTTCGCGCTATAATATCAACAGCATTCCCAACTTGATTCTTGTCAATGAAAAGGGACATATAGTGTACAATACCTTCTCGCCCGAGGAAATCAAAATCGAAGTGGAAGAAATACTGAGATAATCCTCACAAACTTAGAGAAAATTGTATTTATTCTTAAAAAATCAAAAACAATGAAACGAATTTATTCTATAATTATCCTGCCCTTACTGGCTGCTTGCAGCAGCACGCCCTCCGATCATTTCGTGTTGCACGGTACGATACCGGGCGCCATGGATAGTACGGAAGTAGACCTACGATTGGAAGATCGGGTTATCGAACCGATAACGAGTTATATCATCGACGGCAAATTCGAATTAACGGGCAAACTGCCTGTCGGAAGTTTTTACGCCCGACTGAGCATGAACAACGGCGATGTGGCCGAACGCCGCAGCATCCGCGAGGAAGGAGCAGTGAAATATGTCGAAGCTAATATCTTTGTGGAAAACGGTAATCTGACCTTCACTACCCCCCACATCGATAGTCTTCCGCAATCGTTCTGGCGTTACGACATCCGCCGCGAAAACAATTACACCCTGTCAGGCTCTGCCGCCCATGCCGTTTTCGACCGTTACCGCCGGGCAACCCTGGATTTGCAATACCGCCTCCGTAGCGAAGAACGCGCTACGCTGGAGGAAAAACGCGAACCGGATGCCAAAGCCATCACTGCCATGCGCGGCGAACTGCGTCAGGCGACCCGCGAATTTATCGCCGCCAATCGCCATTTAAGTGTCAACCTGCATTTAGCTAAGGTATTGGAAATGGAACCGTTTACCTACACCCAAGCCGATCTCGATGCCGTAACAGCGCTTTTTACCGACTACACCGACACGTTGCCAGCTCTCCGGAAATTCCGCGAGGATTACCGTGCCGCCTCGGCTTATGTGCAAGGCAAACCTTTCGCAGGAGGCAAAGTGTATAATCCCCAGGGCGATACGCTCGACCTGAGCGCTGCCCCCGGGCGCTATACGCTGATCGATTTCTGGGCATCGTGGTGCGGACCGTGCCGCGCCAGCTTCCCGCATTTGCGCAAGGCCTACGAAGCCAACCGGAAAAAAGTAGAGTTCATCAGTGTCTCTCTCGATAAAAACGATAGCGACTGGCGCAAGGCTATGGATGAAGAGAAACTGCCCTGGCAGCAATATTGTGCCACACCCTCTTTCTCCCGCACCATCGGCAAGGAATATAAAATCACCTCCCTCCCGACATTCCTGCTCATCGGCCCGGACGGAGGTATCCTGTTCTCCGGTCATGACAGTAATGATCTGGATGCACAGCTGGAGAAATTGTAACACCCTGTTCTTCTAAATCTACAACTAATGAAGACTATTTCAACACATGTTACGGTTGTCTTTTTCATTGGCTTTGTCCTTCTGGGACAAAGCTGCATGGAAGAGAATATTTCAGAAGAACCGCCCTTCCCTTCAGACGTTACGAACCGCTATACCGCACTTTTGCAAAAACATTTACAGATTAACGATATTGCTTATAACCAATTTACCGAAATACTGTCCGGGCGCACTCCGCTTTATGAGCAAGTGCGATTTTCCACGCATTCGGATTACGGTTTATATTGGAAAACCATGAAAACATTATTATTTGCACTATTTTTTATAAGCGTAGTGAATTTAATACTAAACAAACTAAAAAGTTAAACATCAATCACAAAAACATGAAACACATTTACACCTTGCTTCTCGGACTGTTGGTTTGGAGTATGACGATGGCCCAGGAAGGCGTGAACTTTCGAGACATTACATTTGAAGAGGCTTTAAAACAGGCGCAAGCCGAAAACAAATTAGTTTTTATGGACTGCTATACCTCCTGGTGTGGTCCGTGTAAGAATATGGCAGATAAAATATTTCCGCAAAAAGCAGCGGGCGATTACTTCAATCCTCGCTTCGTATGTGTGAAATACGACATGGAAAAAGGTGCGGGTATGGAGTTGGCCCAAAAATTTGAAGTGCACGCCTATCCCACTTTCCTGATGATTCGCCCGGACGGTAGTGTGCAACACCGCTTAGTGGGAGGAGACGGTCTGGAAGCCTTTATTGCCCGTGTGGAGCAAGGTTTCGACGAACAAAACAATCTTTCCGCCCTGCACCGCCGTTACGAAAAGGGCGGGTTGTCTAAATCCGAACTATTCCGCTATTGGGAAGCATTGGAGGAAGCCGGCGAGGATGCCCGGGCGGAAAAGGTGTATGCCGAATTGCTGGACCTGTTGACAAACGAAGAAAAAACGCAAGCTGCTTACTGGAACCTTTACGAAACACGGGGATGCACTATCGGCGCGCCGATGCACGACTTCATGCTAACGCATCTCGACGTGTTGCGTACCAAAAACAGCAAGGAAAAGGTCGACCGATATCTGACAGAAAAATATTGGGATGCACTGAGCCTGTATGTCATGGGATATGCCCGGAAAGAGGATGTGCCTTTCGGAACACTGCAACGAAATGTTCCGCTGTTGAAAGTGGCACAACAGAACGAACTGAACAAAATGCTGGAACTGGCGGATCTGGTTTATCATCAAAAGGCGGACGAATTAGCGGAATTAATTAAAAAACGGTTACCGGAAATGAGCGTCCAGGAATTGAAAACGATGGCTTTCGGATTCCGCGGTATGATTTGGGGCTCCGAAAATAAAGAAGTACCACAGCATATTGTCGACTTAGGTACCCAATTAACAGAAGCTGTTGTTGCCGATATGGAAAAACGAGTAGGCAAGCTCACTGCAGACGATCTTTTTACTTACACCATTCTGATAGATTCCTTTTATGGGAAGATGACCCCGGCACTTTACCGACGCCTGGCCGATGCCGGAGAAAAAGCAATGGCCATATTACCGGATAATAAGGAAAAAGAGAGAGTTGCCCAATATTATAAAGAGTTCAGAACAAAAGGTAAGTAATTGAATATAAAACAATAATGAAATTTAAAAAAAACAAGGAAAAGTCCATGGACCAAATTCAAACTAAGTAACTTTTGCTAAAGATTGTAAATAATAGAATTAAAATATATTTTTGCTTCATTATTGATGAATTTCTAGATTGTTAACTCCGAAATAAACGAACGATTTTTTTTGTTCTAATTTCCCCTCTTCTTTTCATTTGCCCCCCTAATCTGTTTTGCCAGCCAAGGGAAAGAATTAACAATTGCTAATTGACAATTGCCTATTCTTTCCCTTGGTTAAAGCGAATTGATCAATTTACCTTAATACCAACAATTTCACCATTTCTTTTCTTTATTTTCATTCTTTATTTTTGTTTCTTTTTTCTTATTCCAACGGAAGCAAAGCTTTCCCTCATTGTTGATTGTCATCTGTTAATTGTGTGTTCTATTTTGTTGGAAATCCGACAAAATTTATCGTTCGTTTAATTGGAAATAAAAAGAATATATGGCATTGGAAACGAAAAATAAAAAAAAGTATAAGGATCTCATAATCGTGCTGATCATGATCGCGATCCTTATACTTTATGCCTATTATGAAGCAAATCGCCCAAAAAATATCGGTTGTCCACCTGTTTCCGAAGTTCAATACGAAGAGATGGATAGCCTGCTATTCTAAATATGTATACCCATACAATCCCGAACGATAATTCGATAAAAATTCGCGTCCCTCTTCAGGCGAGATGATTCCTTTTTTCACCGAAGTAGTCACCCATACTTCTACCGTACGGGCCATCCGTTTGGGTGTGAACTGAACATATTCCAATACATCGGCCACAGTTTCTCCTTCGATGATCTTATCGATCACATATTCATTTCCTTTGACCTTGATATGCACCGCATTTGTATCTCCGAACAGATTATGCAGGTCACCCAAAATTTCCTGATATGCCCCAACAAGGAAAACCCCCAAATAATAAGGTTCTTTGTGGTTTAATTCATGCACGGGCAAATGGTAAGAAAAGTTACGAGTAGAAATAAAATTATTGATCTTTCCATCCGAATCACACGTAATATCCTGAATCGTAGCGGATTTCGTCGGTTGTTCGTTCAACCGCGAAAGGGGTATGATCGGAAAGATCTGATCGATCGCCCAGGAATCGGGTAAGGATTGAAACAACGAGAAATTACAAAAATACTTATCAGGTAACATCTTGGCTATCTTTTTCAATTCATCGGGAGCATGTTTGGTCGCTTCTGCCATTTCGTATACTTCCCGTGCAACGGACCAGAAAAGACGTTCTACTTGTGCCCGGGTATGCAAATCGATCAATCCCAGATTGAATAAATTCAAAGCATCTTCGCGACATTGCAAAGCATCGTGCCAAGTCTCCAGCAAACGGGGCTGATTCAGGTTTTCCCAAAGATCGTATAATTCCTTCACCAATTCATGAGCACCTTCGCCTAATTCTTCGTTTTCATCGAAAGCCGGTAAACTGGTACTGGCCAAAGCCTCGAAAACCAGAACCGAATGATGGGCGGTCAGCGAACGTCCCGATTCGGTGATAATATTCGGTTGCGGCAATTCATTTTTCTCACAGACGTCCACAATAGAAGATACGGCATCATTTACATACTCCTGAATCGAATAGTTCATACTGTTGGAAGTAGCCGAACGGGTACCATCGTAATCTACTCCAAGTCCTCCTCCTATATCCACAAAATTAATATTATAACCCATTCGTTTCAATTCCACATAAAACTGTGAAGCTTCCTTCAGGGCTGTTTTAATGCGCCGGATATTAGTCACCTGACTGCCGATATGAAAATGAATCAGCTGTAAAGAATCAGCCATTTTATTCTTCACCAAAATATCTAAAGCATCCAACAATTCACTCGAATTGACTCCGAATTTACTAACATCTCCTCCCGATTCTTCCCATTTTCCACTCCCGGAGCTCGCTAATTTGATGCGGATACCGATATTCGGCTTTACATTCATCTTTTTCGCCAAACGGGCAATGGTTTTTAATTCCATTAATTTCTCTACAACCAGAAAAATCCTTTTTCCCATCTTTTGGGCCAATAAAGCCAATTCGATATAGCTTTCATCTTTGTAGCCATTGCAAATGATCATGGCATCATCGTCGATATCGATGGACAATACGGCATGCAATTCCGGTTTCGAACCGGCTTCCAGACCGATATTGAATTTATTACCATGACTGACAATCTCTTCTACAACCGGCCGCATTTGATTCACCTTAATCGGATAAATGATGAAATTTTTAGCAGTGTATCCATACTCCTGAGCAGCAGCCTGAAAGCAATTGGAGATTTTTTCAATCCGATTGTCGAGAATATCCGGAAACCTTAAAAGCACCGGAGCTTCTACATCCCGGACCTGTAATTCCTCCATCAATTCTTTTAAATCAATCGAAGGACCATTGGTCTTGGGTGTTACAGCAACATGACCTTTTTCGTTAATTGAAAAATAGTTCAGCCCCCAACCGTTGATATTATACAGTTCTGCTGAATCGTCGATACTCCATTTTCTCATCTCTTTGTGTTGAAATCGATAATATTAAGGTTTTCTAAATCCGTGCAAATCTAAGGGAATTAATCGACAATTAAAAGGTGTCTATTGAAAATTATTACGATTTCAAACACAGGAAGTTACTTATCGGTTAATATTGTTCGATCGATACCATAAATATAGAGAAGGGCCCCTTCCTTTATGGTATCTATTACTTGCTTACTCACTGCAGGCGGCAAAGCCGGACACCCCAGGCTTCTTCCTAGCCGTCCCTGTCCCCGCACTACTCCCGGATCGGCATAGGGAGCTCCATGTACAACGATGGCCCGTTCCCGGGCTTTATCATTGCGTCCCTTTTCCAAACCATCTAACATCAGCGAATAACCGTTACGGCCATAATAGGTTTCGGCTGTATGGAAAAAACCCAGGGAACTCTTATAAGAGCCCGGTTCATTGGAAAAAGAAACGGCATAATTTTCTCCACTATTTCTACCATGAGCAACATGGGATTCAAACAACACCTGTTTGAAAGATAAATCGATGACACACATTCGTTTCCCGGTTGAAGGCCGGGAATAATCGATTACTACTAACAATGGTTTCTCCGGGATATACCTGTTATATCCCCTCAATGCTTGCTGAAAAGCCTGATAAGAAACCGTTTCAGCCAATGCCAGTTTCTGGTAAAGCTGCTGTATCTCCGTTTCCGGAAAAACATGTTTCTCACTTTTACCAATTTTAACACAGCACACCAATAAAATAAACAACCACGCTTTATACATCCACTTAATTTAATATTAATCAAAAACAATCACCAATGCTTCCCCCACAGGCGCCCAATCATAGACAAATTGTGCATGCGAAGTGGCATTTCTAACACACATGTGTGAACTCGGCACAGTACCCAATGACCAGCTGAATTCATATTGCACCGTTTTCGGATAAGCCGTCGGCACTCCATGAATATAAGCACCTCCAGTAAAACGACTGGCCCAGGGAGCATGCCCTCCTAATCCTTTTCCTCCGTCTCTGAGATAGGCCATCGATCTGAGTTTTGTCCGAATCACATAAATTCCGAGAGGCGTTTCCCGTTTAAAAGGGGGTCTTTGTACCCCGGTTGTTGCAGGATTCATACTTCTCACCAACCAGGTAGAATCCCCTTGCTCCAATGTGGCGATATTTTGATTCGTCCGATCGACAAAAATCAATTTCCGGAAATCCACTCCCCCCAAACGCTCCGCATATTTAGCCGGCACTAACCATTGTCCCGAAAAAAGAGGAGATTCAACCATTAAGTAATCAGCCGTGTCTTTTATCACACTCACCAGAGCTCCATCTCTCTCATAACGTTCCGGAATTTCCAAATTACCCGGACAATATAAAGGTATGGACTGATCCCGCTTAACCCCATATTTGTCTTGAATTGCCCGGTAAGCGTCCCGACTGGCAGAATCAGCCAGAGGAGCTACTCCGTTCCGATTTTTGTAATTACTCAATGCAGCAAATTCTTTCGCTGCATTTTCAAATGTAATCAAAGAATCGATCTTACCAGCTATTTTCTCCCACTGAAATGCCCGTTCTGTAGTTTTATAGGTATAAGCATCTTCCAATGTATGACGATCATACTTCAAATCTTTCTCGATCTTCACTCCTTCTGTCATAACAGCCACTCCAACCAAAACAGGTATCAGATAAAATCCCCTCTTCATCGCCTCTAGATCAAATAGATAAAACTTTTCTATTTGATACGTAAAAATAATTTTTTTTCCTTTATATCGAACCGCGCTTTTGTACTATTTATGAAACATTCACGTTTACAAGCCTATAGATGTACTTTTGGTATATTATCCATATTTTTTATATCTTTGTAAAGAGTTCATTCTCCAAAGGAGAAAGGAAATCGGGAAACGGTAAATCTTTGTATTTGTCGTTTCCTGTCTTAATAAACCGACGATAATTTTCTACACCACTTTTTCCAGATTTTATTCCTATTCCTTCCTTTTACATAATAAGCTGTCAATAAGTAGTAACGATTCTTTCCGCGGGGCTCCAGCACGATAACATAGGATTCCCAGTAATCATAAAGATAGGTCCGGATAGCCTTTTTATCTTGCACAGAGAATACATACAATGTCTGAGAATTTTTTTCCGCCAGATGAAAACGAATCCAATGCAAGCGCCTGGCGCGCTCCGGGTCATATACCCGATGCAGGCTCTTATTTTCAGCCGTAGTGATCAGATGTTCGAAAAGCGTTTTTAATGTCAGCTTTCCGTCTTGTAAAGTAGGTAAAATTATTTTTTGACGAAATCGATTGGTATGCTCCACAAAGTCCCTTTTAAAAATTCCCATAAGGGAATCGATGCGTTCCGGTTCTTCTAACGCATCTATATCCAACAGAGCATTATATTGTTGCAGCAAGTTAAGTGGCATCTTAAATTCTGATTCGAAACAAATTGAACTTATAAAAGCTTTTTCCTGTCGTATTTTCTAAATCGGTACGTGAACGGTTCCGGATTTTTTCGATCAACCGGAGTTTGGGCAAAGACGATTTAGCTGTATGATTCAAATGATAAGAGATAGCACCGATAAGCAAATCACACAATTGAAGTAAATCCAACTCGTGCGAACGGACATGCTGTATTTTCTTTATCACTCCCATTTGTACATTCAATATTTTTTGCAGTTCGGTAATCCGATGATGACTCAAATTATCTTTGATATCCAGATAAATATTGTAGTTTACTCCTGTATCCAACATGTGATAAATCAATTGATAATACATCAAATAATAAAATTTATCATAGTCATCCCCACACTTGTCTTTGATATAGCGATATTTATCCACAATGATCGCCCGAAAACGTATATCCGACCGACTAAAAAACCAATCCACCAGCCTGGAATAAAATTCAAAATTCCACTCATTCAAATAAGTCCATTTTACTTCCAGGGTATTCTTATATTTTGTCCGCAAAATCTTCAGCTCTTTTTTCAAGCTACATGTCCGATAATCAGGAACCGAGATATAACCAAGAATCATAAACTGTTTTCCGTCATTACGCAGATGACAGCTTTCATCACAATAAAAATTATATACTTTGTCAGCGCCCATGACACCAAGATTTGCACAAGCTAATTTATGAAAATATTTGCTTATAACAAAAAACAAAGGATACAAATCGGGATCATATTTTTATTTTTTTTGACAATTTTTTATCATACGCCCAGTCCAACCATCTCCCCAGAATTGAGTACGCTCAAATCGATGGTGATAAAATTTGTGGGTTATAATTTTATAACCTACATTTATATGTATCTATAAAGAATTAAATTATACCAAACTATTGATTTTATTTGGACTGAGATTCTATTTTATATACGTGACCACGAACCGATGCATACACATGTTGAAAGTAGCGACGGTATAGCAAAGTTTGAAATTGAAAATGAAATACGATTAATTGAAAATAACGGCTTAAAACCAGAGGATCTGAAACTGGATGAAAGTATTCGGTTCTAAATAAATAACGACGATGGATATGACAATGAAAAAACTATGGTTTGAGGATGAAAAGATTTTCATTCAGACCGGGGATGGGAAAGTCCTCTGGCAGTCTTTTTTATGGTATCCGCGCTTAAAGAATGCAACAGAGGAAGAACGTAATGCTTACCTAATCGTTTGGGAATTCGATGGGAAAGCATCGATGAAGACATATCTTTCGAGAGTTTTACCTATGACCAGCCCGAACCTCAGGGAATTAGTCGTTTGTTTCTGACTCATCCGGAGCTGAATGCTTCGGCCATCGCCCGTCACTTGGGAATGAAACAGAGTTTATTGGCACAGTATATTAACGGGACTAAAAAACCTTCTCCGGAAAGGGAGAAACTGATTCTGGATGAAATCCGGAAAATTGGTTTGGAATTGTCAAATGTTGCGATATAAAATAGCTATTGCCTGGCCTGGTTGGTGAGTAGTTCCGGTCGTACTTTTGATTATGCTATTTATTGGGAATTGGTGCTGGGCGCTTGTTATTACATTAGCTCTGTCTGGGCTTTTTTTCTTGGATAAATATTTTTATATTGCTTTAAAGATATGATTTTTACTATTTTTCTGTTTAAATCATAGACATACATATCTAAAATATTATATACACCTTGTTTTTTAAGTATTTTTCCATACCTTTGACCTAGAGACAGGCAATATAGCATGGACACAGAAACATACAAATATAATAGTGTTACCGTTGCAAAATTTATTGTGGCTTATGCTCATAAAGAATGTATCACAATAAATATGACTAAGTTGCAAAAGTTACTATATATTGCATATGGTTTATACCTTGCTGTCAAAAATTCTCGCTTATTAAATGAACATCCACAAGCATGGCCATATGGACCTGTTTTTCCTACCACACGGAATAAGTTATTAAAATTAGACTTAACTACCATTTCATTAGATGATCCAGAATTTAGGAATCTTAAAGAAGACAAAGAAATAGAATCTCTCCTAAATCTTATTTTTAAGTCTTTTGGGAAGCTTAGTGCAAGTCAGCTTAGTGAATGGTCTCATCAATCCGGATCTCCATGGGAGGAAACCGTATCTTCACCTAAATTTAATTGGGGAAAACGTATTGATGACGATATAATTCGGTCTTATTTTAGTAAAATGATTGAGCATGAATGATTTTTCTTTTATTAAAATAAAACCGTCATCCCACACTGAGCAACAGTCTATCAATTTTATAACTGGGGATGTTGATACTTTATCTTTAGAAGAACAGAAAAAAAACGTTATGGCCAAGATACCAAATATAGGAAAATTTTAGCTCATTGGGTAATGTTTGTAGTAACAGGATGGTTATTATGTGTCCTCTTCATTATCGCTTTCAATAGAATATTAAATTTCAACATCGATAATTCTGTATGCATTACACTATTAGCAACAACTACTGTAAATGTTTTAGGTTTAGCATTTATCGTATTAAATGGAATATTTGGAGGACGCCTTTTTATTAAAAAACGTAATAAATGAGATAAGTAAAGGCCATAAGGTTCTGATACTTTTTATTCGACACCTCAGAGAAATCCGGGGTTTTCTTTGCCCTTTCAAAAATTTCCGTATTATTACAGTGCTTAATCATACCAAGGCCAGAGATAGACCGCCCTCAATCCGTTGGCGGACTTTTTATGTCTACACTCAACACGATAACGTATACTCTTTGTCAACCTCCTCAGAAATTTGTCAACTTTAAACAAAAAACGCACTGAAAATCAGTGCGTCCTATTTTCTGTCGAGATGACTGGACTTGAACCAGCGGCCTCCACGTCCCGAACGTGGCGCGCTACCAACTGCGCTACATCTCGTTTGCGGTTGCAAATGTAATAAAAGTCTCAATAAAAAGTACTATATTTGTTGAAATTTTTTTCATGTAAATTTTAAGTTATGGATTCTATCAGACAAAATAAAGTAGCAAGACTGATTCAAAAAGATTTAAGCGAGATGTTTCGGAATGAGTGTCAGGCATTTGCCGAAGGCGCCATGTTATCGATCACTACGGTAAGGGTAAGTCCGGATTTATCGTACGCTAAGATTTATGTCAGTATTTTTCCTTCCGATCGTACAGAAATAGTTATGAAAAGCCTGGAAAACCATAACAAAAACATTCGTTTCATGCTCGGAAAGAAAGTAGGAAAACAAATGCGCATTGTGCCGGAACTGAGATTTTTTGTAGATGATAGTCTGGATTATATCAATAAGATCGATGAATTGTTGAAATAAGCAAACACTTATTTATGCATCTGCCTCTTTTTATAGCGAAACGTTATCTGTTTTCCAAAAAGAAACAGAATGCTATTAATATTATTTCTGCCATCAGCGTCGTAGGTGTTATGATCGGCACCACGGCGTTAATCGTTATTCTTTCGGTATTCAATGGTATCGATCTTTTGTTACAAAAAAGCACGGACAGTTTTACACCAGATCTGGTAATTTCTCCATTCCAGGGGAAATATACCTCTTTCGACAGTGCTGTTTATTCTCTGTTGCGGAACAATCCGGCCATGGTCTATTATAACAATATTGTCGAAGAAAAGGCACTGGTAAAATACGGCGACAAGTTATCTCCTGTTACGGTAAAAGGGGTGGAAGCCGATTATGCCGAACACACCGCTTTCGAAAACAATATTGTCCAGGGAGAATTTCAATTAAAAACAGAAGAGGGATATAAATCCGTAGTGGGCTATGGAGTAGCTGCTGAATTAGGCATTGGTCTTCAATTTCTGACACCGATGGTTTTCTATTATCCGGATAAAAAAGCAGTTTCCGGCAGAGCCGCGCTGAACACCGAACGTCTTTATCCCTCGGCTTTCTTTTCTTCACAACAGGATATAGACGGCCAATATGTATTGACAGATCTTGGTTTTGCCCAGCAACTTTTCGGAATCGGCAACCGGATTTCAAAAATAGAAATCAAACTGAAAGAATCCGGCCGGATCCCCGAAATCAAAAAGGAACTGCAAACCCAATTGGCCGATCGTTATAAAATACAGGACAAATACGAGCTGAACAAAGCTTTTTACGCCATGATGAAATCAGAAAAACTAGCTGTTTTTTTGATTTTACTATTTATTTTACTCATTGCTTCTTTTAATATTATCGGTTCCATTTCTATGCTCATTTTGGATAAAAAAGAAGATTTGAGTATTTACAAAGCCATGGGCCTCACTAACCGAAAGATGATTGCCATATTCAAAACAGAAGGTAATTTGATCACTTCGACAGGAGCTTTCATCGGCTTGGTTCTGGGCGTCACGCTTTGTCTGTTACAAGAAAAATATGGCTTTATTACTTTAGGGGACGGTAGTTATATTATAACAGCCTATCCGGTCAAAATAGTATTCAGTGATATTTGGTGGATTATGCTCACTGTATTGATGATCGGCTATGCAGCATCTTATTTCCCTGTCAGATATCTGATCAACAAATTGGCTAAATGACAAGAAGCAATTGTATGAAAGAAAAAAATATAAATGTATGAAAAGACTCATTTGTTTTATTTACCTGTTATTTTTAACCTTCGGTATTTTTGCCCAGGAAAAAGAGATAAAAGCTGTTATCGAAACCAATGTCGGAAACATGACAGTGAAATTATATAATGATACACCTCTGCATCGGGATCATTTTATCCGTCTGGCTAAAGCAGGACATTACGATGGCACACTTTTTTACCGGGTTATTAAAAATTTTGTCATACAGGGTGGATCTTCCGATAGCAGAAAAGCGATCAAAGGAGCTGCCATCGGATACGGGAAGCCGATCACCATCGATGCCGAAATCAAGCCCGAACATTATCATAAGAAAGGAGCCCTGGCAGCTCCCCGTCAACCCGACCGGGTAAATTTTTTCAAAGAATCGGACATCTCCCAATTTTATATTGTCCAGGGAAGAAAATATGATCCGAAAGAACTGGAAATTTTGGAAAAGCAAGTGAATGTTCCTATCCGGAAAGCCATTCAACGGAAATACTATACTCCGGAAAAAAAAGCTATCCTCGACACTTTACGCAAACAAAAGAAAGTAAAAGAATTCAGGGAAATTGCCGACAAAATCAAACACGATATCGCTTTTGAATGGAATGCCAATACAGAAAAACTTTATTTACCCGACGATAAAAAAGAGGCTTACATCCAACAGGGAGGTATCCACCACCTGGATAAAGAATATACGGTTTTCGGTGAAGTGATCGAGGGTTTCGATGTCATTGATAAAATTGCTTCTTTGCCTACAGATGGAAACGATCGCCCCCTTAACGACGTAAAAATTAAAGTCAGCATAATAAATGAATAATGAAACCTGTTTTACTACGTTTGATTTTATGGAGCAATATCGTTTGGGCCCTGATTATTTTTATCCTCTGTGCCATTCCCGGTGAAGACATACCCAATCCCGGCCTGAATATTCCACACCTGGATAAGGTTGTACATTTCGGCATGTTCTTTATCATGTCTGTTTTATTGGCGTATGTCCTGGAAGCTAAAACCCGCTTACCCCTTAGGACAATTTATCTGCTCGCCATTGCAACAGCTTTGGTGTATGGAGGCGCGATCGAACTATTACAACATTACTTTTTTAACCGGGGAGGAGACGTCTGGGACTGGCTGGCCGACATACTGGGAGGAATAGCCGGTTGTTTGTGTTTTCCACTCAGTAGAAGGATTTTCCCTTCATTACGCTAATTTTCAAGCTCCGATTTTCAATTTTCAATTAATTAAAGTAGTTTTGTAACCTCGATAATCAAAAATGCTGACCATGTTAGACAAGATTAAGCAAATCATATCGGAAATCGAAGGTTTCACGACTACCTCGGCAGATGAGGTTGAACAATTCAGAATTAAGCACTTGAGCAAAAAAGGGACCATCGCCCTTTTGTTCGATGATTTCAAGAACGTACCGGTAGAGCAGAAAAAAGAAATCGGGAAAGCACTCAACGATTTAAAGACTGCAGCGCTGGCTAAAGTGAACGAACTAAAAGAACAGCTCTCTGATAACGAGCAAGGCAAAACGGATATCGATTTGACTTTGCCCGGTGATCCTCTGAAAGTCGGTACACGCCATCCCCTTTCTATTGTTAAAAACGAAATACTTTCCATTTTTAACAAATTGGGTTTTACGATTTCCGAAGGTCCTGAAATTGAAGACGACTGGCATAACTTTTCTGCGCTGAACTTTCCGGAAGAGCACCCTGCACGCGATATGCAGGATACTTTCTTTATAGAGAAAAACCCGGATATTTTGTTACACACCCATACTTCTTCGGTACAAGTCCGGGATATGGAAACACACAATCTTCCGATTCGCCTGGTCACTCCGGGCCGGGTATTCCGGAATGAAGCTATTTCTGCACGTGCACATTGCATATTCCATCAGATCGAAGCTTTGTATATCGACGAGAACGTGTCTTTTGCCGATCTTAAGCAAACCCTGTCTTATTTTGCTAAAGAATTTTTCGGTCCGGATACCCGCATACGCCTCCGGCCTTCTTATTTCCCCTTTACGGAACCCTCAGCCGAAATGGACGTATCCTGTAGCCTTTGCCACGGCCAAGGATGTAATGTATGTAAAGGCACCGGATGGCTCGAAATCATGGGTTGTGGCATGGTTGACCCCAATGTACTGGAACTGAATGGAATCGACAAAGAAAAATACACCGGTTTCGCTTTAGGTATGGGCATCGAGCGTATTGCTATGCTAAAATATGGGATCAAAGACCTGCGGCTGTTTTTTGAAAACGATATTCGTTTCCTTGAACAGTTCACCGCAGCCATCTAAAATAAAAATAATTTTAAATTGCCGCGCCGGATGAACCCCAGCGCGGCAATTTTTTGTCCTGCACGGATAGGGCGGTTCCTGCACGGATCACCTGAGCATCTGTAGCAATTTATCCAATTTGGGTGCAATAATGATTTCTGTCCGGCGATTATGTGCACGTCCTTCTGCCGTATCATTGCTATCGACAGGCATAAACTCACCCCGGCCACAAGGAAGAATCTGCAAAGCCTCTACCCCATAATCTTTTGTCAGAATCCGCACCACGGAAGTCGCCCGGATAACACTCAGGTCCCAGTTATCTTTAAACTGTACTGTCCTGATCGGTTTATTGTCGGTATGCCCTTCGATAAACACATCGATGTCATTTTGTTTTTTCAATACCTCCGCTAATTTTGCCAAAGCTTCCTTTCCTTGTTTGTTTACAGAAGCACTCCCGGATTCAAACAACAATTTATCAGACATGGCAACATAGATTTTACCGTTTTTCTGAGTAACTGTCAATTCATCGCTATTAAATCCCAATAGGGCATCTTTCAAACTACTCATCAAATTTTCAAGACGGGAAGTTTGTGCCTGGATTTCGTCCTGCAAATCCTGAATTGTTTTCTCCCGTTCAGCTAGTTTATCCATTTTTTCCTGCAACAACAGGCTTAGCTTTTCCTGCTCCGACATATTGGAATACAAAGAACGACGATACTCCCGAATGGCTTCTCCCATACGCGTCGTATCGTTCAATAAAGCAGCAATCCGCTCTCTTAGCTCCGTATTCACTTCTTTTTCTTTTGCCAGGTTTTTATTCAATACCCGCTCACGACTTAAGGCAGCCAAACGGCCATTCTCTGCCATCATATACTTTCGATTGGATACACAGGAAGTTACTGCTACAAACAGACAGCACACTAAAATAATTTTTTTCATCGTTTTAGATTTTTTCCGAATTTATGCACAAACTTAAAAAATATAGGCGGAAAATAAAAAAATAACAGAGCCGGATGGGATAGTTTTGTGATTCCGAAAGATTATCCCGATATTTACAACATGATTCGACTATTTATATATTTATTGTTGTTCTTGCAGCTGTCTATAAACAGTTGCCTGGCTGAGCGGATCTCTGCGGAAGATCAAAGAATTTTAAAAAAATTCTGGCAGTATGCAGAGGCCACCCATCTATCAGATTTAGCTGTAAATGAAAGAATCCCGCTCATTGCCGAATTTTTTATCGATACTCCCTATCGAAGCAATACACTCGAAGCAAAACGGGAAGAATTACCAGTGATCAATTTACACGAATTCGATTGTGTTACTTTTGTCGAAAATGTTCTTGCCCTGGCCTACTTACCGGAATATCATGCTCAGGCTGCCGACAAATTCGTAAACAACATTATCCGACTCAGATACAGAAACGGAGAAATCCTGGATTATACCTCCCGTCTACACTATTCATCAGACTGGTTATACGAAATGGAACGACAGCACTTGTTAACCGATATCACCGCTTTTACCGGAGGTATCGTTTATCCAAACCAGGTTAATTATATGTCTAAAAATTTCATGCGCTATCCTCCTCTTCAAAAGGATTCTGTTTTAAAGGAAAAAATGAAAATCATCGAAACCGATATCAACCGAAGAACGTATCATTTTATTCCGAAGCAAAGTATCGACCAGGCCTGCGACAAAATCAAAAACGGTGATGTCCTTCTGATTACCACGAATATAAAAGGATTAGACACCTCCCATCTGGGCTTCGCTTACAAGCAAGGGGGTAAAACTTATTTACTGCATGCTTCCAGCAAAAGTAAAAAAGTAACCCTCACTGAAGTACCTTTACAAGAATACATGGAGGGAATCTCTTCGCAAAGCGGTATTATGGTGGCACGGGCGATAAAAACCATTTGCACAGAAAAGTAAAAAAACAAATTGGCATAAGAATTGTTCAGCGATTTTACAACGTTAAAACAAGAATATTATGAAAAAGAATTTCCTCCCCCTGCTTACCCTAACATTTATTTTGGTTATATGCAGTTGTGCCGACCGAAAAGTTGCACGAGTAAATACCGATCAAGTCATCGACCTCAGCGGCAGATGGAATGACACAGATTCCCGCCTGGTTTCCGAAGCAATGATCACCGACCTTCTCGGTTCCCGCTGGTTACCGGTATATGAAAGCCGCCACAACAACGCCCGGCCTGTATTAGTGGTCGGAACAATTACCAATAAGAGCCACGAACACATCAATTCCGAGACTTTCATCAAGGACATCGAGAAAGCCATTATCCGCAATGGAAGCGTTCGTTTGGTACAAGCCGGCGAAAAACGTCAGGAATTGCGTACCGAACGGGACGAACAAAATCAAGGATATACCTCTCCTGAAACAGCCAAAAAATGGGGTCTGGAACTCGGTGCCGATTTTATGCTCCAGGGAACGATCAATAGTATTGTCGATAGCTATAAAAAAGAGAAAGTCGTTTATTACCAGATCGACCTCGAACTCACAGACCTGGAAACGAATGAAGTAGTATGGATGGGAGATAAAAAGATAAAAAAACAAGTAAGCGACCGTGCTTTTTAACACGAATCGATTATCCACCTACCGATTATTATTTCTATGCTATTCCGTTTGCTCATATTCTTTGTATTCTGTCAGGTTTGCAGTAGTTGTGCAACATGGTATCAACGCACTGCAGCCTTTCAGGAAGCTGTAACACAAGGTCAATTCGAACAAGCGGAAAAGCTTCTACAGAAAGACAAAAAACAGGCAAAAGATAAAAACAGGATTCTTTACTACCTCAATCAGGGATACATCGAATTTATGTTAGGTCATCCGGAACAAAGCAATCAGGCATTCGAGATAGCCGAACAGCTCACCGAAGACCAGCAACGGAAAATACTGACCGAAGCGGCGGTACTCATATCGAATCCTGAGATACGCCCTTATAAACCGGAAGATTTCGAGGTCATCATGATCAATTTTTATAAGGCATTGAATTATCTCCGGCTAAATAATATGGAAGATGCTTTAGTAGAAGTACGCAAAATCAATATCCGTCTCCAACAACTCAATGACAAATACCCGGATCATAAAAATCGTTATCAACAAGATGCTTTCGCTCAACTCTTGATGGGGTTGATTTATGATGCGGCAGGAGATGCCAACAACGCCTTTATCGCTTACCGGAATGCCTATCATACCTACCAAAGCGATTATATCAGGAATTTTAATTTAACTGCTCCGGAGCAACTAAAAAAAGACTTGCTGCGGACAGCCTACCAATGTGGTTTTAAGACAGAGTTAGCCCAATACGAAAGAGATTTCGGCATAAAATATACCCCTCAGCGGCCTTCTCCGGATGGCCAGTTAATTTTGTTCTGGTTGAATGGTTTCGGTCCGGTAAAAGCAGAATGGGGAATTACTTTTACCAAAATCGATCGGGGCGACGGTGCCGTTGTTTTTCATAATGAAGAACTGGGTCTTACTTTCCCCTTTTTCTGGGGCAAGGGTTTTAACGAGGACGACCGGAATTCTCTTGCCGACGTGAATGTCGTACGCGCTGTTTTTCCCAAATACGTAGAGCGTCCCCGGGTCTATACCCAAGCCTTACTCAAATACAATAATCTTAATTTTCCCCTTCAACTGGCCGAAGATATCAACCAGATTGCTTTCAAAACGTTACACGACCGAATGGTCAGGGAACTCTCGGGATCCTTGCTACGGGTTGCCGTCAAACAAAGTATCCGGTATGCCGCCTCTAAACAAAATGAATGGTTAGGGTTTGCTGTAGGCTTGGCTAATGCCTTTTCAGAAAAAGCAGATACCCGTAATTGGCAAACTTTGCCCTATTCCATTTCTTATGCCCGGATTCCTCTCAGTGCCCCCGTCAATAAAATCGAATTACAATTCAGCGACCCTCAAGGAGCACATGACAACCAAACACTGGAAATCCCTGCCAAGGGCAAAGGAACTCAATTTTTCGTATATACTACTTTATAAAGAAACAAGAAAAAGGGAGCACTTCCGAAATTGTGCCCCCTCTTTTTCTTTTCAAGCCGGATTATTTTTCCGTAAAATATTTATAAAACAAAGGAATAGTAGTCATTCCATTAAAGAATTGCTCCAATGGATAATTCTCATTAGGAGAATGGATGGCATCCGATCCCAAACCGAAGCCCATCAAAACAGATTTTATTCCCAACACCTCTTCGAAAGTTGCAATGATAGGAATACTTCCCCCCGAACGTACAGGTATCGGTTGTTTTCCGTATACTTCTTCGTAAGCTTTCTCAGCCGCTTTATACGCAGGTAAGTCGATCGGACAAACATAAGAAGGGCCTCCGTGGAGATAATTTACTTTTACAGTCACATATTCAGGAGTTATGGATTCGAAATATTCCTGGAATAATTTGGCGATCTTGTCGTGTTTTTGGTTAGGCACCAAACGGGAACTAACTTTAGCATGAGCCACCGAAGGTAGTACGGTTTTGGCCCCTTCGCCGGTATAACCGCCCCAAATCCCACAAATATCGAAAGTAGGCCGGATACCTGTTCTTTCGTTGGTAGAGAATCCTTCTTCACCGTGTACCGCTTTTACACCCAATGATTTTTCATATGCTTTCAGATCGAAAGGTGCCTTGGCCATTTTCGCCCTCTCTTCGGCGCTTACTTCCAACACATCGTCATAAAAACCGGGGATAGTGATGTGTCCTTTCTCATCGATCATTTCTCCAAGCATTTTACACAACACATTGATGGGATTAGCTACAGCTCCACCGAATATACCCGAATGCAAATCGGCATTGGGACCGGTCATCTCAATTTCCCAATAAGCTAAACCACGTAAACCGGTAGTAATAGAAGGAACATCCGGAGCAATCATACTGGTATCCGATACTAAAATCACATCCGCTTTCAGCATATCCTTGTGATCCCGGCAAAATTTCGGGAGACTGGGAGAACCGATTTCTTCTTCTCCTTCCAGCATAAATTTCACATTACATTTCAGATTCCCGGTTTTCACCATATATTCGAAAGCTTTGGCGTGCATAAAGGACTGGCCTTTATCGTCATCTGCCCCCCGAGCCCAGATTTTTCCATCTTTGATCACCGGTTCGAAAGGATTCGTATGCCATAATTCCACCGGATCAACAGGCATCACATCCATATGCCCATAAACCAGCACCGTCGGTAAAGCAGGATCGATGATCTTTTCTCCATAGGTAACAGGATTTCCCTCTGTTTCATATACCTCTGCCCGATCGGCTCCGGCTTCCAATAAAAGAGATTTCCATTTCTCAGCACACTTATACATATCTGGTTTATGTTCCACCTCCGAAGAAATAGACGGAATACGGATCAGCTCGAATAATTCGTTCAAAAAACGCTCTTTATTTTCTTCAATGTATTTCTTTATCTGCTCCATAAGTTAAAAATCGAAATTAAAAAATTACTAATTACTTTCATTCGGGTATAAAGGTAACACAAAAAAGAGAAAATTAAAAGCTATAAATAAATTTCAATTTTCAATTTCCAATTTTCAATTAATTACTTACTTTTGCCAAATCATAACTACTCTATTTACAGAGATGAGTGGTGCGTCTTTTAACACAAATATTTGAAACGGCTAAATTATGTCAGATCTTTCCGAAGTTAAGATTTTTTCCGGGGAAAACAGCAAGTATATTGCTGAGAAAATCGCTAAATCCATCGGTTTAGAACTCGGTCAAAAGACTTTATTACGTTTTAGTGACGGAGAATTTGCGACAGCTTACGATGAAACAGTCCGGGGTGACCATGTTTTCATTGTACAATCCACTTTTCCGCCCAGTGACAATCTCATGGAGTTATTAATGATGATCGATGCAGCCAAACGAGCTTCAGCTTACAAGGTTATCGCCGTCATTCCCTATTTCGGTTTTGCCCGTCAGGACAGAAAAGACCGTCCCCGTGTTGCTATCGGTGCCAAATTGGTAGCGAATTTGCTTCATGCTGCGGGTGTGGACCGCATCATGACAATGGACCTTCATGCTGATCAGATTCAGGGATTTTTCGATATCCCCGTCGATCATTTATACGGTTCTACTGTTTTAGTTCCCTATATCCGTTCCTTACAATTAGATAATCTGGCTATTGCTTCGCCTGACATCGGCGGATCGAAACGGGCTAATTCCTGGGCGAAATTTTTCGATTCCGGATTGATTATTTGCCATAAAACGCGGGAAAGACCTAATGAAATCGCTGATATGAAAGTAATCGGAGATGTCGAAGGCAAAAACATCGTTATCGTAGACGATATGATCGATACAGCCGGAACAATTTGTAAAGCTGCCGACATTCTCAAAGAAAAAGGAGCCCTTTCGGTGAGAGCTGTTGCTACTCATGCCGTACTTTCGGGGAAAGCTTACGAAAACATCGAAAAATCGGCACTTGACGAAGTTGCTTTTACCGATTCTATTCCTTTACGTCAGGAATGTTCGAAAATAAAGATCATTTCGGTAGCTGATATGTTTGCCGAAACAATACGGAACGTCGTAGAACACCGTTCTATCAGTGATCATTTTATCATGTAAAAATAATCCGATAACACTAAAAAAAGCGAAGTAAAGACTTCGCTTTTTTTTTATTGCTTCATTTATCCTTTCGGAGTCAACAGCACATTTCTCCCGAAAAGCTGTGCTATAGGCTCATTATATTATTGATAATCTTTTTTCAGACTTTTTGACTCTGCCATCTTTTCGACTTTTCCGCTTCCAATCCGTACTAATGAAATATCACATTCCTAAACGGGACATCGGTATAGGCATGTATTAAAATCCTAACTTTGTAAAATACCGGAATATGAAGAGACACAAACACAACCCTTTACTGATATTTCAAATTAATGAAATCACCGAATATCAGATTTACCGGAAATTGGCAGGCCTCCAAAAAAACGAACAGAACCGCCAGATTTTAATGGAGTTATCTGATGAGGAATTAATCCATTATCAGATACTCCGAAAATATACAGGAAAAAATCCGGCAGCCAATAAACGGAAAGTAGGATTTTACCTTCTGATAGCCCGGTTACTCGGCCTGACATTCAGCATCAGACTGATAGCAAAAGGAGAAAAGTTTGCTCAACAGACTTACCGGAATATGCCCGTAGAAGACCTCCGGAAGATTGCGCACGACGAAGAGATTCATGAAGAGAAACTGATCGGCCTCATCAATGAGGAGGGACTGAATTATATGGGTTCTGTCGTTTTGGGTCTGAATGATGCTTTAGTAGAATTTACAGGAGCATTGGCCGGCTACACTTTTGCTTTACAACATTCCAAACTGGTAGCCCTTACAGGAGCTATTACCGGTATTGCAGCCGCTTTATCTATGGCTGCTTCCGAATATTTGTCCACCCGTGCAGAAAAAAATCCCGGGAAGAATGCAATCAAAGCTTCCATCTATACCGGCATTGCCTATATCATTACCGTAGCTATTCTGATTATTCCTTTTGTCCTGCTGCCGAATGTTTATTGGGGATTAGGAATTTGCTTGTCCGGAGCACTCGTCGTCATCGCCATTTTCAATTATTATTATTCGGTGGTAAAAAACGAAAGTTTCAAACGACGTTTTGCAGAAATGGCCATAATCAGTATCGGCATAGCCGCTATCAGTTTTTTTATCGGCTATGCCTTGCGTGCATTGACAGGTATTCAACTTTGATTATTTCACCGGATAAACCCACGTCAGCTCTTTTCCCTCTTCCTGTACAATACGGTTCAGGGCAGCCTGTGCTTCTTCGCGGGTTTCGTATCCACCGTAAGTAACCATACTCATATCGTAGAACGGTACGATTTTCGAATCGTATCCTTCATTCACCAGTTTGTCGTGTAAACGTTCGGCATTCGAAGGAATTTTAAAACATCCGGCAACCAAATAGTAATTAACTTGTTTTACAACCGGCTTCGATGTTTCTTTGGGAGCTACCGGTTCTTGCTTGATCACTTCCTTCACTTCGACTTTTTTTGAAGTGAACACTTCTTTTTGCCTCTTCTCCTTACAAGAAGTAAGGGCGCCTAGCAACGATACTGTCAACAAAATAACTATCACTCTCATCGTGTTGTAATTTATTTCTTTCACTATTACGCTATATCGGCGATAAAGATAGTATTTATAATAATTTTAACAAACAAATCCCAAAACGATTTAATCAGCTGTTTTTCCGTCTTATCCCCCATAATCCCAGAAAACAGAGCAAACCGTTCAACAGCAGAATTTCGAAACCGAAACGATATCCCCATAACCAGGCTTCGGAATGACAATGGATCAGGTATGAAAGTAAAGGTGAAAGCAAACATATCCAGGGAAGATATTTTTCCTTCACTTGCCAGGAAGTGAAAAGTCCGAAGGCAAACATTCCCAACAAAGGACCGTAAGTATAGCCTACAGCCTTCAATACACCATTGACTACGCTGCTACTGTTGATCTCCCGGAACAAAATAATGATAAAGCCCATCAATAAAGAAAAAGTGAGATGAACCAGGATACGCCTGCGTTTCTGATTTTGATCCTTGGGATCGATCCGAAGAAAATCGATACTGAAAGAGGTGGTCAAGGCCGTCAACGAAGAATCGACAGAAGAATAAGCAGCCGCTGTAATTCCGAGCAAGAAAAACAAACCGGTCACGATACCGAAATGATTCAGAGATAAAAAGGCAAATACATCATCAGTTTTCACCGGCAGCCCGATCCCTTTCACTGTTGCAAAAATGTATAACAATGCCCCCATGGCAAGGAACAGCAGATTAGTCAGAAAAAATAAAAAAGAAAAAGAATACATATTCACCTGACAGTCTTTCAGAGTACGACAAGTCAGATTTTTTTGCATCATATTCTGATCGAGTCCATTTATGGCCACCGTGATGGCAATACCTGACAAGATTTGTTTTACCGTATTATGTGAAGATCGCCAGTCCATATCGAAAATACGGGAATACGGGCTGTCTTGTATAGCTGTTACCATCCCCCGAAAATCGAATTGTAAAGCCCTGCAAATCGCCACTACCGTCAAAACGACAGCGGTCAGCATAAAAACTGTCTGAAGGGTGTCGGTCCAGACAATGGTCTTGATGCCTCCCCGATAGGTGTAAATCCATACCAAAGCCAGAGTAATAAATACCGTCACGCCGAAAGGAACCCCCGCAGCATTGAAAAAAGCGAGTTGTAATACGCCGACAACCAGAAAAAGCCGGAAGGAAGCACCGATCAATTGCGAAATGATAAAAAAGAAAGAGCCTGTCAACCGTGCTTTCTCGCCGAAGCGTGTTCCCAGCCAGGAATAGATTGAAATCAGATTCAGCCTATAAAATAGAGGAAGTAAAACTACCGCTATGACGATGTAACCGATACAATTTCCCACCACCAAAGGGAGATAAGTCCAGGAAGTACTACCCACTTCACCGGGAATAGAAATAAAAGTCACCCCGGAAAGCGAAGTCCCGATCATTCCGAAAGCCACCAGATACCAGGGAGAAGTCCGGTTAGCCGTAAAAAAAGTCTCGTTATCGGTTTTTCGTGTCGTAAAATAACCGATTAAAATCAACAGCCCGAAATAAGCCACTAAAATGAATAAAACCAGCCCCGCAGACATAAATCATAGTTTAAATATAGACGATTGCACGAAAGTAATTATTTTTTACATTTTATCGTTTACCTTTTCCCTTTTCTCTTTTAGTTTTATCTTTGTACACTTGTTGCATGGAGTATATCAACACATCAGGACATTAAACGATACCACAATGGAGTATAATTTTAAGGAAATAGAAAAAAAGTGGCAAAGCTACTGGAAAGAGAATCGAACTTACAAAGTAGAAGTCGATCCGTCAAAACCCAAATATTATGTACTCGACATGTTCCCTTATCCTTCCGGGGCCGGTCTGCATGTCGGGCATCCGCTCGGTTACATTGCCTCCGATATTTATTCCCGTTACAAACGTCTGAAAGGATTTAATGTGCTGCATCCGATGGGCTTCGACGCCTACGGTTTGCCAGCGGAGCAATATGCCATCCAGACCGGTCAGCATCCGGCTGTTACGACAGAAAAAAATATTGCCCGTTACCGGGAACAATTGGATAAAATCGGATTTTCTTTCGACTGGGACCGTGAGGTCAGAACCTGCGACCCTCATTATTATAAATGGACTCAATGGGCTTTCATCCAGATGTTCAATCATTGGTTCAACAAAGATACTCAAAAGGCGGAACCGATCAGTAAGCTGGTGGCTTGTTTCGAAAAGGAAGGCAACCGGAATATTCATGCAGCCGGAGCAGATGTGCCCGAATTTACAGCAGCAGAGTGGCAGGCCATGGATGAAAAAGCCCGGCAAGCGCTATTGTTTCACTACCGAATCGCTTATCTGGCCGATACGATGGTCAACTGGTGTCCGCAATTAGGAACGGTGCTGGCCAACGACGAGGTAAAAGACGGTTTATCGGTGAGGGGAGGCTATCCGGTTGTTCAAAAAAATATGCGGCAATGGTCATTGCGTGTTTCTGCATACGCCCAACGATTATTGGATGGTTTGGACACATTGGAATGGTCGGATTCCTTGAAAGATATTCAACGGAACTGGATCGGACGTTCTCAGGGTGCCGATATCACTTTCGACGTCAAAGATTCGGATATTCGGTTGAAAATTTTCACTACCCGTCCCGACACTATTTATGGAGTGAGTTTTATGGTACTGGCACCGGAAAGTGAGTATGTGGAGCAACTCACGACGGCAGAACAAAAACAAGCTGTCACTGCATATCTGGATTATGTAGCTAAACGTACCGAACGGGAACGGCAAAGCGAAGTGAAAACCGTGACCGGTGTATTTTCCGGTTCTTATGCAATCAACCCTTTTACCAACGAAGCCATTCCGGTATGGATCAGTGAATATGTCCTGGCCGGTTACGGCACCGGAGCCATCATGGCGGTACCGGCACACGACAGCCGCGACTATGCTTTCGCCCGTAAATTTAATTTACCGATCGTACCGGTAATTGATAACGGCCAACCCATCGACCTGAGCGAAAGCTCCTACGATGCCAAAGAAGGAACGCTGATCAACAGTGAACTGATCAACGGGATGGAGGTAAAAGAGGCTATTGCTTTTATCGCCGGCGAAGTGGAAAAACGCGAGATCGGCCGCAGTAAGATCAATTACCGTTTACGCGATGCCATTTTCAGCCGCCAACGTTATTGGGGGGAACCTTTCCCGGTATATTATAAAGAAAATATGCCCTATATGATGGACGAGTCGGCCTTACCGCTGGAATTACCGGAAATCGATAAATACCTGCCCACCGAAACAGGAGAACCTCCGCTCGGACGGGCCAAAAATTGGAAAACAGCAGAAGGGTATCCCATCGAATTGAACACCATGCCGGGATTTGCAGGTTCGTCCGCCTATTATTTACGTTACATGGATCCTCACAACGATCAGGCGCTGGTGGGCCATGAAGCCAATCACTATTGGCGTGATGTAGATCTGTATATGGGAGGTGCCGAACACGCCACCGGCCACCTGATTTATTCCCGTTTCTGGAATATGTTTCTTTATGACCTGGGCATCGTATGCGAACCGGAACCTTTCAAAAAACTGATCAATCAGGGTATGATCCAAGGGCGTTCTAATTTTGTCTATCGTGTGGTCGGGACCAATACTTTTGTATCTGTGGGATTGAAAGACCAGTATGAAACGACGGAGATTCACGTAGACGTCAATATCGTACACAACGACGTGCTGGATCTGGAAGCTTTTCGTCGCTGGATGCCCGAATATGCCGATGCCGAATTTATTCTGGAAGACGGCAAATACATTTGCGGATGGGCTGTTGAAAAAATGTCCAAATCCATGTTCAATGTCGTCAACCCGGACGATATTATCGCCGAATTCGGCGCCGACACTTTGCGACTGTACGAGATGTTCCTCGGACCGTTGGAAGCCCACAAGCCCTGGGACACTCAGGGAATCGACGGAGTATATAAATTTCTGCGTAAATTCTGGCGGCTTTTTCAGCAAGGGGAAACATTCAGTGTCAGCGAAGAAATTCCGACACGTGAAGAACTGAAGGTACTCCACAAAACCTTGAAGAAGATCGAATACGACATAGAGAATTTTTCGTTCAATACTTCTATTCCGGCCTTCATGATCTGTACAAATGAGTTGACAGCTCTGAAATGTAACAAAAAAGCCATATTGGAGCCACTGGTCATTGCCATCGCTCCATACGCTCCGCATATCGCCGAAGAACTATGGCATTGTTTAGGACATGAAACAAGCATCACTACAGCCACTTTCCCGCAATGGGAAGAACAATACCTCACCGAAGATCGTTTCGAGTATCCGGTATCGTTCAACGGCAAAGTTCGTTTTAAACTGGCTATGCCTTTAACCGCTTCCAACTCCGATATCGAAGCAGCAGTGAAAGCAGCTCCGGAAGCGGCCAAATGGCTGGAAGGCAAAGAAATCCGCAAGATGATCATTGTTCCCCGGAAGATTATCAATGTGGTGATCTGACCATACCCGGTCAAAGGTATCACAACCGGCATTTCCTCTCTAGGGATGCCGGTTATTTTTTAGCCGTAGGCACCAGAAACAAAATACTGGAGGTACCGATTACGCCCAGCACTAAAAGTAAAATGCGGATATGAAAATTTTCCAATATCCAAAAAGCGGATATGGAAATCATCCCCCACATACAAGCTATCGAAATACCTTTCGATAGCCGGCTCACTCCTTCCCGGGATTCGTAATGCCGGATATACTTGCCTAAACGGGAACGATGCAATCTATCGTGCAGACGCTTCGAACTCTTATAAAATAACCAGGAACTCAACAACAGAAAAGGTGTAGTGGGCAAGCCCGGTACAAAAATCCCGATTACACCCAGCACCACCGAAATCATCCCTATGACAATAAACAATACTCTTTTCATAGCTCGTCTATAGACAAAATATTTCTTTTACTATTTGCCGGTAAAGCGAAACAGTAGTGGCCTTTTTGATTTTTTTCAAGCATTTTCGATCGGTTTCGGGTAAAAAATAATCCCAAAGTGTTTTCATCTTCATCAAGAGATGACTGTCGCCTTCCAACCGTTCGGAATAGGCAGAAAACAGCTCTTCGTGAAAGGAAAAATAAAGAGCCATACATTCTTTTTCAGAAAAAGTTTCATTTTTCTGAAATTCCTTTGCCATCAAGGGCGAAGACAACAACCCTCTACCCACAGCAACCCCTCTGAGCGCCGGAAAATCCAACAGGATTTTTTTGATTTCTTCGATTGTACAAAGATCACCGTTATAAAAAAGAGGGTGTCGGGAAGACTCATAAAACTGTCGGAAAGCTTCCGGGTTGGTCTTACCTTTATATTGCTGTTTTCCGATTCTGGCATGAATCGTGATGTGTGTAAGGCGAAGGCAATTCAATATCGTAACCAGATCCATGCATTCGCTAACATTCTCCCACCCCAACCGCATTTTCAACGAAAAATCGATTTCCGGATAGGCTTCCAAAGGAGAGAGTACTTCTTCCACCAGCTCAGGATAAGGCAACATGCCAGCCCCTTTCCGTTTCCCGGCAATCAAAGGAAAAGGGCATCCCAAATTGATATCAATGGTTTTATACCCTTCACTTTGTATAAGATCTATGAGCATCCGGCATTCTTCGGCGCTACCGGGTAGAATTTGCGGAACCAGGTGCTCAACCTGTTCACTTTGCGGATCTATATCCCGCAAGTCGCGATTGCGAAAGGTTCCTTTCTCCACCCGGATAAAAGGAGTATAATAAGCATCTACTCCACCGAAGCAGCGGTCGAAAGCGTTCCGGAATATCCGGTCCGTATATCCCTGTAAAGGAGCAAAATGCAATTGATAAAGGGAAAGGTCTGTCATTTTTTTTTATTCTAAAGCTCAAAGGTAAAATATTTCGTAGTTTTGTACTATTATTTTAAACTCCAGTTATATGAAATTTTTTTGTTTAATCACATTACTTAGTTATTGTATTGGTGCCCATGCACAACAAGACGACCGGGGATATATCGTCCAGGTAGGAGATCAGGCGCCGGATATCGAAATACGGTATACGGACGGGACACAGAAAAAATTATCGGATTTTCGGGGGAAAATCGTCATGATTCAATTCACTGCCAGTTGGTGTGGTGTTTGCCGGAAAGAAATGCCCTTTATCGAAAAAGATATCTGGCAAAAGCACAAAAAGAATCCGGATTTTGCCCTTATCGGCATCGATTTGAAAGAAAGTAAAGACAAGACGATTTCTTTTGCCGAAGAACTGAAAATCACTTATCCCCTGACGCTGGATCCCGAAGGAAAAGCTTTCTATTCTTATGCAGCCCAGGGCGCCGGGGTTACACGCAATATTATCATCGATAAAAAGGGGAAAATCGTTTTCATGACCCGTCTGTACGATCCGGAAGAATTTCAGGAAATGTGCCAGGTCATCGACGGGCTTTTGAAGGAATAATTACCATTTTCCATATTCCGACCGGGCTTCGAGCCGGTTTTCCAGCGTATCCGGAAGTTGCGGGAAAAAATCGATTCCGGTCAACCGTTCGACCGAATCGACTGCAACGACGTATTCTTCTATGGTTTTCCGGGATTTTTCGTTCGGAAGTACAAACCCGATCATTTGCCGGCGTGAAGGGGAGTAAATCACTTTATAATAATGCCCCGGTACAGATACCCGGCTCGATCCGATCTTTCCCTTCATTTGCTTAAAAACCGGACCTGTTACGACGTATATCGGTTCTCTTTTTCCCCAGCGGCGAACCTGCTCTTCGAGTTGTTTCCAAATGCCCCGGTTAAAGGCAGGTTCCTGCGGCGACATATTGGACATGTAAAACGTTTCGCTCATGGCCTCTTTCGAAAGGGTCATATCCCCCGCAGGACAAAGATGTCCCCGGTCGTAACCGCTTCCGGTGTAATCAGAAGGTTTTGCCGAACCGGTCGCCACTTTCGGATCCTCGCGGAAATTATTCGTACGGGGTGCTCCTTCTTTCCCGGTCTTCAAACGCGGGCGGTAATACACCCAATTCGCCTGTTTGTGTCGTTCGTTAAAACTCAGGGTATAATAGGTATGCCGGACAACTTCGCCTTCACTCTCAGGCCAATATTCCATGTCTTCTTCTGTTATCTCTTCCTGTATGATCGAAGATTTTTCCGATGCCACAGGAGCTTTCTCTACAATAGAAGCAGTTTGGGAAGGTTCGGTTCTGAATCGATTATAAAAGAAAATGGCGGCGAGGATCAAAAAGATCCCCAATAATAGCCACCATTTTAAACTACTTTTCCGTTTACGCCGGCGTTTCATGATTATAGCTGTACTCCTTTACCTTGTTCTTCTATCGCTACTTTTACCGTTTTATCGTCTAAATAGTAAATCGGATAAAATCCGTCATCATCCAACACGTGGCGTCCGATAAACGATTTAATGGAAGTTTCCAATATTTTGCGGGAAGTACGGAGGCCTTTCTCATCTCTTTTTACTCCTCTGCGGGCAGCGTAATCCGCCATTTCATTCACCAGATCAAATTTTTGCAAGTATTTCAACAGTTGTTTATAATCCTGGATATTCTGCATTTCAGCACGATGCCGATCCATGAAGTCGAAAGTATATTCATACAGGAAAGCCGTTTTGCGGGTAACGTTCACCAAATATTCCGAAAATCCCACAGTATCCTCCGGCACGAAGACGTCCGGCATCACACCGCCTCCCCCGTAAACAGTACGTCCTCCGGCTGTCTCATACTTGAGATTCTCGTCGAAACGAATACTGTCTTTTTGGGAAAATTCCCCATGCAATAGGCGCTGATAGATATCGGTGTAGTATTTTTCTTTCCCTTGATCGTATGGCTTTTGAATTGAACGCCCCGAAGGTATATAATAGCGGGCTACTGTCAAACGCAGTGCCGACCCATCCGGTAACAACCGTTGTTCCTGCACCAACCCTTTTCCGAAAGAGCGGCGTCCGATAATATTTCCCCGGTCGTTATCCTGGATAGCTCCCGCAAATATTTCACTGGCCGAAGCGCTGAAGTCGTTGATCAGCACGGTCAAAGGCAACTGTTGGTATTTTCCTTTACCGTTAGAATGATAATCCATCCGGGGAGAGGCTTTTCCCTGGGTGTAAAGGATCAGTTTATTTTCGGGCAAAAACTCATTGATCATCCGGATAGCGATAGGCAAAATACCTCCTTCATTATCTCTCAAATCCACAATCAAACGCCGCATTCCCTGGGATTGCAATTTAGCCAGCGCAGCCATAAACTCGTCGTAAGTATTCATTCCGAACGTTTTCACCTTGATAAACCCGGTGGTATCGTCTTTCATGTAAGCCACATCTATACTCTTAATGGGTATACTCCCGCGGGTCACCTTTTTCAGCAGCGGTTGTTTTTCTCCATGGCGTACCAGGGTCAGATCGACTTTTGTCCCGATTTCTCCACGCATTAATTTCATAATCTGGTCTGTGTCCATATTTTTTCCGGCCACCACCGAATCATTGACTTTGATAATGCGGTCGCCATCTTTCAAACCAGCGTCTTCAGCAGGTCCTCCGGGAACAACTTTCACGACGGTCACGGTATCCAGGTATTTATAGAACTGTACACCGACCCCTCCAAAATTTCCGACCATTTCTTCATTCACCCGCTGCATATCTTTGGCCGGAATATAAACAGTATGCGGATCCAGATCCTGAATGATCTGCGGAATAGCATTTTCCTCGATCTCCCGGATATCGACCGAATCGACATACGAATAATTGATCATATTCAGGATCATATCCAACTTACTTCCCTGCACCGGCGTAAAAAGTTCCTGTTTACCCATTACCACTTCCCGGCGGTCGAAAAAGGTATTGAGCACCATGCCTAAAATAACGGCCAATGCAATGATCACCGGCAAAATAATCGCTCTCAACTTGTTATTGTACATCTTTATTTATTCTAAAAGTTTATTTCTATCAAATCGACTTTCACTCCGGCTTTTTCCAATAATTCGATTCCATCGTAACATCGATATAATTCAGAATAAACCACTCTGACGATACCGGCCTGAATGATTAGTTTGGCACATTCGATGCAGGGGGAAGCCGTTACGTATAAGGTAGCCCCATCGCTGCTATTGCCCGATTTCGCTACTTTGGTAATGGCATTGGCCTCGGCATGTAATACATAAGGTTTTGTCCGATCGTTTTCATCTTCGCATAAATTCTCGAAACCGGAAGGAGTACCATTGTAACCATCTGATATGATGGATTTGTCTTTCACAATCAAAGCCCCTACCTGACGGCGTTTACAATACGAATTTTCGGCCCATATCCGGGCCATCCGTAAATACCGTTCATCCAATAATCTTTGTTTTGGAGATTCTTCCATAATTATTTTTTACGTCCTCCGATATAAGCGATCATTTCCTGAAAACGAACTTTTCTTTCCGCAGGCACTTCTATTTCTTCCAAAGCAATCCGGCTTTTTTCCAGATAATCGTCTATTTTAGCCATGACAGCCTCTTTAACTCCAACCCGATCGTATATGGCAGTCACTTCCCTGATTTTTTCCTCCGGATCGAAATGTCCTTTCGTCATCCATTGCTTTAACAGGGCCCGGTCTTCTTCTCCCGCCAATTCGAAAGCTTTGATCAAAAGATAAGTCTTTTTATTACAAAGGATATCCCCGCCGATTTTTTTCCCGAACTCTTCTACATCTCCGTATACATCCAGATAGTCGTCCTGCAACTGGAATACAAGTCCCAGATAGCCTCCGAAATCATAAAGTGCATCATATTCTTTTTTCGGAGCTCCGGCAATCAAAGCTCCATGACGCATACTTCCAGCAATTAAGACAGAGGTTTTAAGGTAAATCATGTGGATATATTCTTCTTCGCTCACCTCTTCGCGGGTTTCGAATTCCATATCGTATTGTTGTCCCTTGCAGACATCCATAGCAACCTGGTTGAAACCGTCGATCACGTTTCGCAGATAAGCATCTTCGCAGGTTTCGATGTATTTATAAGCGGTAATCGCTGCAGCATCCCCACTCAAAATAGCCACATTGCTATTCCATTTTTTGTGTACCGTCATTCTGCCCCGGCGCAATTCCGCATCATCCATGACGTCGTCATGCAGCAAAGTATAATTATGAAAAATCTCTATCCCGATGGCCGACTTAAGAGCTTTCTGAATGTCATCGCGATAGAGATTATAAGCCATCAGAGTAAGTACGGGACGCAAGCGCTTTCCGCCGTCTTCCATTATATATTTTATCGGTTCGAATAAGGAATAAGGTATTTCGATGTATTCCTGTTTGTCTAATTCCCCTTTTATAATTTCCCGAAGCTGTTCAATCGTATACATGTCTTAAGTTTTGATTTGAAAGCTGCTAAATTAACAAAAGAAGGCGGAAAATCATCGGAAAGCGCCGAATTTTTAAAATAAGCGTCTCATCTACATTATCCGCGACTATTTACAATTTTCCAACACCTGTCTGGCCACTGCTGCCGTCACATCCTGATCTTCTCCAAAAGCCACTTTGCGTTCTGTAAACCGTCTTTCAATTTCCCGGATGGTTTCCTCTCCGATCTGAGCCTCTCCCAAACGGGTCGGTAAGCCCAAACTTTTGAAAAAAGCTTCCGTACGGGCAATGGCTTCTTCAATGCGATCTTCCTCGCTGCCTTCGGTGATTCCCCAAATCCGCTCCCCGTATTGCAGCAATTTAGCCCGTTTCTTTTCTTTCAGCGTGCGGAGCAACCCAGGCAATACGATAGCCAGTGTAGCTCCGTGAGTCAGGCCATGTAAAGCGGTCAGTTCATGCCCGATCATGTGGGTAGCCCAATCCTGCTTTACCCCCAGGGCAATAAATCCGTTGAGGCCCATGGTAGCGCAAAGCATAAAATCGGCCATTTTATCGTAATTGTCTTGGCGTTCTATAATTTCCGGAGCAATCTCAATCAGCGAATGAAAGATTCCTTCGGCCCAGCGGTCCATCAAACGCGATTGGCCCGGAGTTGTCATATATTGTTCCATGACATGTACGAAGGTGTCGGCAATCCCGCAAGCCACCTGGTAAACCGGCAAAGAAAAAGTAACCGTAGGGTCTAAAACAGAAAATACCGGAAAATTGGAATAGAACGGATACTTTTCGGCTGTCTCCAAACGCGAAATCACCGCTCCGCTATTCATCTCCGAACCGGTAGCCGGCAAGGTCAACACAGCCCCGAGGGGTACGGTATGCCGATAGCTACCTTTCAACACCAAATCCCAGGCATCTCCCTCATACATTAACCCGGCAGAAATCAGTTTCGTTCCATCGAGCACAGAACCTCCTCCTACAGCCAACAGAAAATCCACTTTTTTCTCTTTTCCCAATTGTATGGCTTTCCTCAGCGTCTCTATTTTGGGGTTCGCTTCAATTCCCCAGAACTCAGTTACATCGAAACCTTTCAAAGCTTCTTTCACCTGATCGTAAACTCCGTTCTTTTTTACACTTCCGCCGCCAAAAGTAACCATCACCCGCTTCCCTGCCGGAATTTCTTTTGCCAATTGGGCGATCATTCCTTTTCCGAAAATCAATTTCGTCGGATTTTGAAAAATAAAATTCTCCATACAAATCTAATTTTGATTGTTTATCGTATATGATTATATGCTTTCCTTTCAGACCGATCATTTATCGTTTTGACAAATATACCGAATATACCGTAATTAAAAAATATTTTCTATCTTCGTAAAAATAATTGAGCTATGGAAATTATACATCGTCCTGAAGAACAAATCTTTCAAACCAACGTCGACGGTTACACCGCCTATGTGAGTTATTCGATCCACCATGGCGAACTGGACATCCGGCACACCATCGTACCGCCCGAAATCAGCGGACGCGGTATTGCCGCCCAACTCGTCAAATCGGCATACGATTACGCCCTTTCCCAACACCTGGCTGCTGTCGCTACCTGCTCTTATGCTGTCGTGTGGCTGCAACGGCACCCGGAATATCATGGCAAACCCGGTAAAGATTATGGGGGATGCAGCAGTTGCAGTTTATAAAGTTTAAGGTAACCGCTGCAATTTATTTTTCAATACAGCACTCGACGGACGGGGAGCATGGTATTCCAAAAGCTTACTATTTTTATCATACAGTAAGAAATGGGGTATTGCTCTGATATTCATCAACTCGCTAAAAACACTGTCGGTAACAATCCATTGGTTTCCTTGCATATTCAATTGCTGCATTTTTTTCTTCCATTGCGAAAGGTTCTTATCGACAGAAATACTGACAAAAATCACGTCTTTGTTATTCAATTCTTTTTCCAGCCTTTGCAAATAAGGTACCTCAGCACAACAAGGCACACACCAGGAAGCCCAAACGTCTATATATACATATTTTCCTTTAAATTCCGATAAGCTGCGCTTAGCGCCATTCAAATCTTCAAATGTAACATCCGGCAGCGAAGCCCCCGCCGAAATAAACGCCTTCTTTTCGTAAAGTGCTATTATTTCTTTTTCATCGGTCCTATCTCTACACAGGCCGATCAAACGTTGCCGATTCGCTTCCGAATAAGGATATCTTTTCAAAAACTGCATAATGATTTGTTTCGAAATATTTTGCCGTATGCTTTCTGTTTGAAACCGTTCTTTTAACACGTTGAGCTGTCCTTCCGGCTCTTCTTCGCAATCCTGCAAGTAAAAAAGAATATCCTTCTCGCTATGTGGAAACAGTTTCCAGTATGGTTTATCCAGAACTTGCGGAATATCAGGCAAATTACCCGTCAATGATTCCGGCAAGCGGAAAGTGGAATCTTCCGGAAAAAGATACCGGATTCCCTTCATAACATTTATATATTCTATTTGTCGCCAAGCAGTTAGAAATGTCCGGACTTCATCATTATATCTTCTCTTTTCGACAATACCTACCGCTTTCCGGGAATAGTCCGCAACCCAATTTTCCAATTCCCCGGATAAGGGCGGATTTTCCCACAATTCTTTCATGATTTGCCCGTGATATAACCGAAATGCCTGAATCGTCCGGTTTACTTTATCATCTGTATCGATTTCCATATACCCATCCTTCCACATCAGATTGACCGTTACGGATTTTCCCGGCTGTAAATATACCGGAGAAACAAAATTCCATTGCTCTTTGTTCCGGTCCCAAACTTTCCCTTCCAGCATAAAAAAAGGTGTACTCTCCGAACATACAATGCTGAAATGATCTTCAGCATCCGGTTTAATGATAAAACTGGTGTCAACGCCTTGCAATTTAAGCATGTACCTGGAAACATTTTCGCCTGCCGATATTTTACCGGAAAAGACAGGCTCTGTATGATTTTGGCAAGCTATACAAAGCGACACAAACACGATATAAAAGAATTTCATACGCTAACAAATATCTGTTTACAACTAACTACAAGCAACAGAAAACCCCAAAAGGATATAACCTTCCGGGGTTTCCAATATCAATAGGAACAATTGCGCCAGCCTACACTCTTGATTTTCGGAAATCCCGTCCAGGAAATGGCAGTTTTTGTCCACTCCAGTTTATTATGGTCTTCCGATTCCTGATATTTAGTCAAGGTGCCTCCGGTTTGCGGATTATAAGTAGCCACCCAGATATAATCAAAAGTGGTTTCTGTCCATAAATCGACATCCCACCAGGTCACTTCGTCCGAACCGAAATCGGCAACAACTTCACATTTTTCACTTCCGACAGCATTGAATGAATAACAATATATTTTGCTTCCGACCAAATAGTAGAATGCCTGACTGGTTGAAGAAAATAAAAATTTCTCAGCCTGATCGATATTTTCTGCCAAATTTTTATTTACTCTCCAATATCCTTTCTTCAAAGACATATTATTGATTACGCGGTCGGTAATATAAAAGCAATAAATAAAATAATCGTCATTTCTATTTTTCATAAGGGCATAAGAACGTCCTCTGTCGGCATTTATCGGATTACGAGTATTTTCCATGTGTACCAGCGTTCTTCCTAAATTTCTCTGATCGAATGGGAAACGATCTCCCGGCATATCCCGCAATACATCCAGATAAAGTGAATATTCGGGTCTGTTACTCCCTAAAAATCTCTCATTTTCCAGATCATACACCAAAATAGCTTTCAGATATCTTGCAGCATAAAGACATCCCGGAAAAAGTTTCAATAGTTTTTTCGGTTCATTTTTCAACCGATTGATCGGATTATTATATAATTCGGTCAATAAATGTTCGCAAAACACAAATGAACCGTCATTTAACCTGAAGCCTCTGACAAATCCGCTCGTCGTACCACTTTCCCGTCCCATGGCAATTCTGGGATAACATTCTACCGGATGTGCATCCGCAGGAACATCCAGGGAAGTATAAAACAAACGATCAAAAGTGTTGGAGGAATTTCCGGACATCGTAGCACTTTCCAAATACCAGGAACCGGATTCGCTCATAATCCACAAACGTACATTGCCGGGACTGTCGTTTTCTCCGGTATGAAACACGTTGATACCATGTTTCATTGGAGGCAAATCCGTATCTTTCAACATATCCCTCAGGATGATCGTGTCGTTTTTCGATTCTATCATCGCCACCATGTCCAATTGTACATCTCCATTTTCCCGGTCGCCTAATACCAGCAAACCTTTTGAATAAGTGAGTTCTACGTTCAACGGCTCACTCACCGACTGTACAATACCAGTATGCTTATCCTTCACTCTCAGATGAAGTTCATATTTTCCCGGTGTTACGTTCATAGGAAATTCCAACAACCGGGTTTCAGCAATAATTTTTTTATGGAAGTTTTGCTTATCTTCCAATTCCCAACGCCAGGTATAATTTTCATCCGATACTTCGCGATCCATCGAACATTCGAGATTAGCGGCAATACGAAGTGTATCCACCAAATAAAGCAACGACAACGTTGTGTCCCGGTTCCCGAATCCCCGAATGGACACTTCATTGATGGGTCCATAACTATAGTTGCCTTTGTCATCGAAACAGGAAGCTAACATCATCCAACCTGCCAAAAAATATAGTATCTTTTTCATAGCCTACAAGATTATAATTTACCATTCATATTGATAAGGTTTCCATTTTTCAACAGATTCCACCCACATTAAACGCCCGTCTTTTTCCAATACCGGTTCTCCTTTTTCAAATTGTGCGGTTAAATATTTGGCAAATACTTCTGCAACAACCCTGGCCCTGTCTTTGGATTTAATGATTTCACAAAATTCATCTTCTGTGTAATTCAATACTTTCAATATTAACAGGTATTTTTTGGAAGTAAATGCGCCGAATACCTGTGCCTCAAGCTGATATTCAGGTAAATCATTTCCCCACCAATCTTCCGGCTTGTTCACACTTAAAGTCAGTTCAACAGTATGGAAACGCGGATCAGGATTGTATTTTTTATCTTCATCCAAAAGCTTATCCCGTCCCGAAAGGTCTTGATCAAAGTTTAAACGGGTTGAAAAATGTTCATTATCTTTCACCCGTAAAACGATTGTCCGGAAATCGTCTTCCAGATAATCTTTTCTGTAAACCTGAAGTTTCACTTCGCCGATAGCCGCCCCGGCCGGTAATGTCCATTCCCGCCGGAAATCGAAATCAACCCCTTCTATAGCACTCGAACTATCCCGGACAACTTCGACAACAAATGAACGGGGATAGTCTGTCACCTGCCCGGAAATCGCTACAGGCAAAACCACTTCGGCCGTATCCCCCACTCTGTCGATAAAATTGATCTGCGTATAATAATGTCTGGCCCAAAAGGAACTGTCGCGCCATTCGTTTCCCCGCCGAACATCAAAATAAATCGTATTCTCTTCCTTAAAATCCATCAAATCCTGTTCACATCCCACCAGCATAGCCAAAAGCGGAATCAAGATCATCAATAAACGAATCTTCTTCATAATCTCAAAAATTAAAAGTTAGGGCGATTTTCTATTTCTGTATCGGGAATTATCCACACATAATTCACCGAAGGCATGTCTATATAACTATTTACCGAATGCCCGTCCGGAATAGTTGCCATAGCTTTTCTCTTATAAAACAAAAACAACTGGCCTTCCCCTATCATTTCTCTGGCAAATTCTTCTGCTATATATTTATCTCTGTCATTATCTTTAATCGTAATATCCAATGCATTACGGGCAAAACGAATTTTATTGATATAATCCGCCGCTGCCTGATCGGATTCTGCACATTCAGCCAATAACAGGTACATCTCACTCGTGCGGATCAACGGAAGCATATATTGATTTTTAGGATCGTTATTCGGTTGAAAGCGTGTAGAATAAAGTACATCGACTGTATCCACCATTTCACTCCGCCACAGGGAATAACGCACATCACCTTCATCGCCGAAAAAAGTATTCAAACGTCCTTCCATATAATCTCCGAAGAAAGTCAATCGGGTAGCCACACCGATATCTTTTGAAAACAGCCCTGTATAGATGTCTTTTCGGGAAGTATTGTACAAAGCAAAAAGGACCTCGGTAGAAAATATCCTATCGGGCCGAACCTCGTTCTGTACAGCCATTTTCGAAGTAAATGGAAACCATGCTCCTTCTCCCTCGCTCACTTTCGTAATTTCCAAAGCATTACGGACGGCATTCATTTTATCCCCACCCCACAGATAGGCCCGGGCCAACAAAGCTGTCACTGCATAATAGTTTAACCGGTACTGCCGATAATTCAATTCATTATTCACATCTTCCACAGAAGCCTCGTTCTTAGGTCCTTCCTCAATAATCGGATCCGATTTCCGTAACAACCCCGCCGCCTGTTGCAAATCGGCAATCACCAGGTTCAGTATTTCTTCTGCGCTCATCATCGGACGAATTCTACGATCGGAAGCATCCATATAGGGCATCACTTTTACGTCTTTGGTATCTTCCCGGTAAGAGGGACCGTAAAGGCGCAAGAGATCAAAATGCAACATGCCACGCAAAGCGTAAGCCTCTCCAGTGATCAATTCTTTCATAGAACCCGATAGGGGAGCATCCGCCCGGTTGCAATTTTCAAGCAGTAAATTAATATTAGCCAACAGATTATACAACTTTGTCCATACAGCCGAAAACATGCTTTTATAAGTATTTTGCCCGAATTCATATTTCCCGAAATCCTGCATGTTATGGTTTTTGGAAGAAAAAACATCATAGTACTGTGCCATAACGTCGATTGCCCCCATCGATAAATTACGTCCGTAAATTTCCGTAGAATTCAATTCGGCATAGATGCCGTTCAAAGCAGTTGTATATCCCTCCAGATTTTCAAAAAGAACATTTTCCAGAATTTTGTCTTTCATTTTTACTTCCAGCCAGGATTCACAAGAAGTCAATACCAGGACCATCCCAAGAATCCCGTAAATATATTTTCTCATTATATACTTTTTCATAGTTATTCCTTATTTCGTTAAAATCTAAGCCCGACAGAAAAATTGACACTACGCTGAAACGGATAATTCAATCCTCTTTCATTTTTCACGGAAGATATTCTGAAAATATCGCCGGATGAAGCTCCTAACGTCAAAGACGTAATACCCGCATATCTGAGCCACTTTGCCTGAGATTCATAGTTAACGGTTATGGATTCGCAACTGAATGTATTTTCATCAGCAACAAAACGGGAAGAAATGGGTGTGGTTTCGGTTAAAGATATGGCTTTGAATTTGGCATTATCCCCGGGTTTTTTCCAACGATCGTACAAGGCCCGTTTATCCTGATTCTGGCGTAAATCTTTTTCAGCAATGTTCTCAACTTTATCGTACAAGGTTTGCAAAAAGATTTGTCCTCCCCGCCTATACCGGAAATTGATGCTGCACGAAAGTCCTTTATAATATAAAGAGGTACCTATGATCCCCTCAATCTTCGGCGTAGAGTTTCCAACCTTTACCTGATCATTGGTATCATAAATATAGGTTTGCGTCCCGTCATCTTTTTTGATAAAGATTTCGCGCCCGGTTGCCGGATCGATTCCGGCAGAACGCACAGCATATAGGTCGGTTGTGCTCGCACCGTCGTAGAAACGCATCAGTTTGTTACTGATATTGCCGTCTGTATTGGCATATTCAGCCAAAGCATCACCGATATCATAATACTCCGACCGGGAATGACGCAAATTGGTATTGATCGCCCATCTCAGATTCTCTTTGCGCATCAGATATAAATGAAGACTCATCGTAACCCCATAAGATTTCAGCCCCCCCAAATTAGAAGGCATAGAGCCGGAACCTGTCGAAGGGGGTAAATCGATTGCTATCACCTGAGGATCGGTTTTTTTCTGATAATATTCCAAGGTTATTTTCAAATACCTGTCCAGAATTTCCATATCTATCCCATAGTTGGTATTCAGGGTCTTTTGCCACTCCAGATTTTTATTTCCCCAGGTATCGACAACAGCAGCCAACCCAAATACATTAGGATAAGAAGTTATGTAAGAGTAAGCATTATTCGCCATTTTGGCATCCATATTCTGGTTTCCCGGATTACCGATGGAAAAACGGAGTTTCAAATAGCTGATCAGATCGCTCTTTCTGAAAAAACTTTCATTGTGAATATTCCATCCGATCCCTGCCGCCCAGGTTTTAGTAAACAGATTGTTTACCCCGAATACCGATGTGCCGTCCATCCGAAAATTGAAGTCCAGCAAATAACGATTGTCATAGGTATAACCACTGTTAAAATAATAACTGGCAGATCTTGTTATGAGTTCTCCATAAGCAGGCCTGGCGCCATCCGGAAACCCATTTGAAAAAGCGGGATTATCAAATCGGTCGGTCAGAAATCCTCTGACACTATAGCCCGAATTATTGGAGGAATTGGACTGGAAATTCATTCCGGCCACCGCATTGAGTAAATGTTTGTCTGCAAATACTTTGCCGAAATTCAAGGTAACATCTCCATCGTAAGTTACTTTTTCTGAGTTTGTCTCGGCATACGATCCTCTTTCGGTCAACTCGGTTTCCAGATATTGAGTCAGATTAGGCGACTTGAAATTCAGATTTTTTGCGATTGTTTTCGACACACTGAAACGTCCCCGTAATGTCAATACGGGTTTGATTTTCCATTCTATACTAAAATTATTCCTGAATGCAAAATTCCTGGTACGTCCCAAACTGTTCTGTTGCATATCATAGAGCGGATTATAAACCCTTTCGTATTCATCGCTCAGCGTGGGAAAAGCCTCCAGGACTCTGGTAATCTGGCCGTATTCGTTCCGTTTTCTGTAATAAGGATTGGCCCGGGAGAAGTCGGCAAAATTGGCATTTTCCGAGATGGCATTTCCCTGGTCAATATTCAGGTAATTGGTGAAGGACAAATTTTTATACCGGTAAATCATTCGTATATTTCCATTCAGTGCATCGCGGCTGGAACCCTCCATTACTCCGGAAGTATTACGATATGACAAACCGAGGCTATAGCGGAAAATATTGTCCCCTCCTTCGATGAAAAGTGTATGCCCATGTGTAAAAGCAACCCGCAAAGGTTCACTCATCCAATAAGTATTCACCCCTTTCAGCACTTCGGACAAGCGGCTATAATATTTCTTTTCCAAAGATTTATCAGCAAAGAAACCTTCATCATCATAAGTACCGTAATATCCCGATAGTTTTTCAAATTCCAGTTTTTCAGCAGCATTCATCAGATTATAGTCGGCCAAGTCGGCCCATGCAACCTGAAAGTTACCATTGTAATTCACACGTAATTTTCCCGCAACAGGAGCTTTGGTCTCCACCACAACCACTCCGTTGGCCGCCTTGGCTCCATAAATAGCCGTAGAAGCCGCATCTTTCAGCAAAGTGATGCTTTCGATGCGATCCATGCTCAAATCATTAATAATCTCTAAAGTAGTCTCAAACCCATCCAAAATAAAAAGCGGAGCATTAGGGTCCTTGTCGTATTCCGAATGCAGGGCTTTGATCGAACTTTGTCCGTTGATGTTGATTTCGGGCATTCTATTAGGATCGGAACCGTATAAATCGTTTTCAATAATGGCAAAAGACGGATCAAGGGTCTTGAGGCTTTGCAAAACATTTATCGAACCGGTCATTTTCAACTCTTTATTGGTATAGGTCTGAGCCGACCCCGTGAAACTTTCCTTTTTACGACTGTAAATGCCGGTTACAATAGCAGCCTCCATTTCCGAAGCCATTTCTTCCATGACAATTTTCAACGGTTCTTCATTTTTGATTTTTATTTCCTGCGAAGCCATTCCGACAAAACTAAAGCATAGGATTTTTCCCACCGGATCCGGAAGAGACAATTGGAATTCTCCTTTTTCATTTGTCACCGTCCCAAGCGTAGTCCCTTTGATCATAATAGTCACTCCTGGCAATAATTCATGTTGCTGGGTAACTACTTTTCCTTTGATGACTTTTAAATTCTTTTCCTCCTGCGGCAAGGTACTTTTTTTCAAAATAATCGTATTTTTTTCAATTTGGGCAATGAATCCCGTACCTTTCAGCGCTTTTTGCAACACATTTTCCAAAGTTTCGTCTTCGGCAGAAACGGTGATTTCCTTTATCTCTTTAGCCTGTTTGGTGTCATAAATAAAGCCTACTTCACATTTTTGTTTAACTACAGAAATAAAATCCTCCAGTGTGACATTTTTCAATTGAACACTCAACCGATACGACTGTGCAGATACATTTGCACTTAATCTCGAATTGAAAGTCAATAGACAAATCAGAAGAAAAACCATCCCGGAAATTCTTCCCGAACACCTACATTTTTTTTCAATGTAAGGTTTCATTTTTCGTTTTTTTTCATTCATGTTTGATAAGGTATTAAAAAGTAAGAGTAGTATATGATCTATGGGGTAACAGGGCGGATAAAACCTCCGCAACAACGGTAATCAGCCTGCCAGCGGCAATAAGATTGGCAGAAATAAAGCCTGTCCGCCCGGCTGCAATTCGAGTAACCAGTGGTCAAAGAACCCGACCAATAAAATCCCTGGGCTCCCCTCAAGTGTAGTCCCTTTTCATCCTGTTGTCCTGTCGCCGGCAAAAAGATACTATTCCCGTTAGGACCGGTAACTTTACGCCCGCTTACCCCTTTATAACTTGTCCATTCCCAGGTGCATTTATTCAACAATTCATCCATTTCCGCTGAAGTGGGCATACGCCACGTATCTCCCCAACGAGCATGGGCAATATCGTATGGGGTGCCCTCGATATTTCCGATATCCTCCACCTCATCCCAGGTGATTTTTCCGTCATGATCCAGGTCCTTCCAAAAAGTATATGTTTCCCAGGTATATGTTGTCTTTTCTTCTGTTTCTCCCCAGGCAAAACAATCTCCATATTCTTCGGGCGAAGCGGCTCCCACATTCCATCCGGCCCATCTCACACTAAGCCCTAAATCGACAGGCTGGGCCGGCAGCTCTTCACCTTTCAACAAGGCAGTCAACGAAACCTGGTCGATATAAACCTGATCTTTTCCCACGATACCGGCAGTCAGCACCGCTTTCTTTTCGAGGTTTTCAGGTTTCCATTCTACCGTGACTTCTCCTTGCCGGTCAGACATCCCGAAATATTGGGTTAAGCCGTTCGGAGCTTCAAAAGCCACCCATGCACCGGGACAAAGCTCATATTGTCCGGTAACGGGACTGTAAGATTTCACCCGAAATTTCGCTTTTATGACTTCGTTCTCTTTCACTTTGATGCTATCCGAAGAGGCAAGTAATTCTATTTTTTTAGGCGCTTCAACTATTTTTTCTTCCATTACCTGTCGGTGTTCCGAATCCCATTTTTCTTTCCCGCTAAGTCCGAAACCAAAGTTCAGCCCCATTTGTAAATCCAATCCTGCATAAATATCCGACTTCCAGATATAGTAATCACCCGGTTCTTTTTTTGCCTCACTTTCGATGTGTTGCTTCAAATAAGGCAACGGTTTCAGCCATGGCCCGGAAAAATTGTATACCTCAAACTCCAACACAGGATAATAAGACACTTTTGCATCGAGATTTCCCTTGACCTCCTGAACCGGAGGATATAATGAAAAAGCCGGAACGTATTCCCGGACGGAATTGATCTCCCCGTTTTTATTCCAGGTTATTCCCATTTTTATATTCCCGTTCATGCTGAATCCGCTATTCACACTGACCGATGCCCCGGCACCGATTTCCAGCTGTTTTCCCAAATGAATATTGGTCAGTATGATAACAGGTGTAGCCCCTACCTCAAAACGATACACGAATTGCTGTACCAAATTTTTTTGTATAATTTCGTCTATTTGGTTCCGGATCTCCTGCCTGAACTCAGCATTCAGCAGAAAATCGGAATGAAATAAACCTTCTACAGCACAACCGAATTCTTCCAAATCTCCCTTCTTTCCTGTATTTTCTTCTTTTTCTCCGAATTTAAAATGAAATACTCCTTTCAATCTTGCTTCAAGCAAACATTTTTCCCAAACCAGACGATTTCCTTCCTCATTATATAGTTCGCCATCACTGAAATTTTTTTGAAATGAAAAAAACTCAGCCGCCTTTTTGTCTGTCATCTCCAAGCGGTGGTATTCTCCATTTTGAGTCAGGTAACCCACTTCCGAAGGAAGAATCACATTCCCCTGACCTAAAGAGGGATCGGTAGTCAGTGTGAAATCGACCTGACGAAACAAATTACACATATTTCCCGGCAATGTTTGCAGTATAATTTGTTTTCCGGACTCTCTGGCAGATTCTATCACCCTGATTTCATAATTGTATTTTGCAGGTAAGATGATGGCTTTTCCGGCCCGGGGCAAAGCCGGAACACTTTGGGTATACCCAGCAGTAACCTTGCCGGTGGTTTTATCATATACCACCGTTACATCCGGGCTATCGAATCCCATATCCGCATAACCGGTCTCTGTGTCACCGAATTGCTGTACCGTCACAGTCACGGCTTTCTCCCCACACGAAAAAACCAGGGAGGTGGAACGTCCACCTGTTCCGTCTGCCTGTTTCACATTCACCACTATTTGCTGAGGCTGCGTGTTCGGGACCAGAGCCATATAACACCATTCGGTTTCTCCGGTTATTTTCCATTCTGCGCTACTATTGACAACCAGCGTATCGCTGCCTCCGGCATACTCATATATAAGCGGTCCCCCCGGAGACACTTCAATAAAAGCAGGAACTTTTTCTTCGTTTCCCGAATGACAGGCATAAAACAGGAACATGATCCACCAATATGCAATCAACCTTTTTTTCATAATTTGTTTATTTTAAGATATGGTTTATTTATTGATCCGAAAACGATGTTTATCTATCCGCCACAATCACCGTATGTTGTTTGATGGAGAACTTTACATTACTTACTTCCTCGATTATGCCGAGAATATCCCGGAAACTTTCAAAACGCATCAATTCGCCGGAAAAAAGTCTTTCTTTAACTGAATGGGTTTGATAGAAAACTTGAAAATCATACCAGCGGGCCAATGTTTCTAATATATCTTCCAAAGGTTTTCCGTTAAATACATATTTACCGTCTTTCCACGCCACATATTCATCGGCATTTACCATCTGCTTTCTGATTTTCTGATCTTTTCGATCATAACATAGCCGGCAACCGGGTTCCAACAGAAAAATTTCATCCGAAATTTCCGGAAATTTCACCTGTACTTTTCCACTGACCAAGGTTGTACTTACTTCCCGGATATCGGAATAATTGGTTATGCCGAATGTGGTACCCAATACTTGTATGTGTTGTATTCCCGAATGCACGATAAAAGGTCTATATGCATCTTTTGCTACGTCGAAATAAGCTTCGCCATCCAGATAAACTTCCCGGCTTTCTCCTACGAACACTTCCGGATAGGTCAATTCCGACTCGGAGTTCAACCAAATTTTTGTTCCATCTTCCAAAGCTAACTGAAATGTACCTCCCCGAGGAACACGAAGTTTGTTATAAACAAGAGCCTGTCCCGAGAGAGTATCCGGCGACACATAGTTCAATACACAACTATCCGCAATTATATTTTCGGTGATTTTACTTTTTTTTATCAGATGCTCCAGGTTATAAGTCCGCCCATCCGATAATTTCAGGATGGCTTTGGTGCCTCCTGCCTGAATTTGTTTTTGTTGTACTTGTTGTTTATCGGGGAAACGATATATCGTCAAACAGGTAGCGGCTACTATTATCGGAAGGGTTATCACTGCCGCATATTTCAATACTTGTTTATATCGCCGTTGCCCCAAAGTCTTCCCGGCAAATTCATGCCAACCTTTTCTGGCAATTTCCTCCCGGTTGTTATCCAGCTCCCGTTGTCCAACCAAATCACGAATTTCCCGCAATTCTTCCTGACGGACGGACGATTCCCCGAGCCATGTCTTGAATTCTGCCCGCTCTTCCTCTGGCAAGGTATCCAATATATCGCCGGCAAGCCAGCGGGCCAATTTCAAATATTCTTTTATTCCATCCATTTCTTTTCCTGTTCGTTTGTTTTAAAACAAACAGAAAAAACAAGTGGGTGAATGAAGGTGAAAATTTTCTAATATTAATTATTTAATAGTAAAAAAAGAATCCAGAAATGATCTTTTCGCAGCAACTTTCTTAATGTACGGTAAGCATTTTTTTTTAATGTCTTGACTGTATTGACAGAAACATTCAGAATTTGAGCAATTTCTGCATTGTTTTTGCCTTTCAACCCCAAATAAATAATAGTACGTGTTTGCTCGTGCAACTGGTCGATAGCAGCATAAAGTATGCGTAAAGTCTCCTCTGCCGCCACATTTTTCAAAAATCCATTGGTATCGAAATCCGGAAGTTCAAGATTTTTATATATATTCAATCGCAATTGTTCGCGCCTGTAATGATTTATGAAAAGATTTCTGGCCACCGTATAAACAAATGCTTTGGCACTTTCTGTATCTTCGAAATCAGCCCATCGTTCATATATTTTTATAAAAGCTTCCTGAGCTAAATCCCAGGCTGTTTCTTTTTCTTTCGTGTATTTTGTTAACAAAAAATATACACCCGGAAAAAAATCCTCAAAAAACTTTCTGAATTCTTGTTTTGTTTGTATCCCGCTCCCCCGATTGACTTCAAACATACTCCTGATAATGGTTGTGATTTTTATGCAAAAATAAAGTTTCCTGCCAATTTCTCGCAAAAAAACAGGATAAAAGACATTTCTATTCATAGGAAAGCCCGGCCTTGAAAAAAGGCCGGGCTTGCATAGGCTATAAACTGTCCACTATTATCGGTTGTTCTTGTAGAATGCACGGATACGCAATGGCTCGGAACGCAATGCCCGACCGCCTTTTCCACCTTCACTATAATTATCCCTATCATTTGTAGAACCACTTTCTGCATAATTGACGGGTTCTCCCGGAATAACAATGGCTCTTGTTGCACGCGCTCTGTCGGTCTGCTCCCTAACACCAACACCTTTAGCTGCCGAGGCCGACCAATAGAACTTACCCTGAAAATCGGAAAAGGTAAGATAATGCTCTACCAATGCCCTCTCCAATTCACGGATACCCGGCATATACCAATATCCTCCTGCATTATCCGGCACAGAACCGTCAGTATTCCGCTTATTCTTCCCATAACAATAATGAAACGCCGATTCGGGAGCTTGCTCCATATAAAGGTGAACATTGGAAATAGGACCTACATAATCAAAATTAAGCACATTTTTTATAATTCGCTGAGTCATATCCAAACCATCATCATACACCTCATCAACATCCCTTCGGCCTGTTAGTGTTCCTACAAGTGGTAGACGACCTGTTGCCGTAACATCACGATAACTACCATTCTGTCCCCACGGCAACCCTTCATAATACGCTCCCGGCTGCAAATGCTGGTCCAAAGGATCGTTGTGGGAAAGGTATTCTTCATAATATTCGATATAAACATTATCCAAGGTACCATATCCTCCTGTGTGACCTTGAGCTACCCGCAACATACCGCGCTGTTCGATTTCAAGCACGCGGTCACGAACCTCACCGAGGGAATTCTCGTAATGTACGTTAATGTATGCTTTGCGGTCGGGAACTTCTGCATTACTGCTTTGGGGTACGTTTTCATCAATATAAAAATAGATGCGCGTACGGGAATCGTCCTCATTGCCGTCTATAGTAATGGTCTTCCCGGATTCTGCCAATTCCTGTGTCACCAAATCGGTGGTAAAATATGTGCGTGCACCTGTCCCGGCTGCAAAATTTCCGGCTTCCATTACGCGACGGGGCACTTTTTCCATTCTGATCCATGGGGTTTCATCGGGATTAGCAATGGAAACGACCACCTTAGTCGTATGGGAAACGGTAGGACGTTCGGCATTGGGCGTTCCGGCTTCCCGTAGCAGCAACCACACGTCCATCGGCAAGGCCGTAGCATGGGCATCCACTTTCCGTTCGTTGACAATGGCTAGGTATAACGGATTGTCGGTCACAACATTGACACGCCCGTCAAAACTGTATACATTCGGGTCGCTATTGCGCACATAGTCGAGCCCGCGAATGCTGATATTGTTCTTGTAGCAACGATTACGGCGCACTTCGAAGTTGTTGTATGTATTGCTGCCCATGTAGATGTTGAATTCGGCCTTATATACCAACCCCTGGTGGGTTACATACTCTCCTTTGAGGACAACCGCCGAAGCATTTTTGCTGGCCACCGTACGTTTCCAGCGCTGTTTAACCGCCGCGTCCGTCGTATCTACTCCTTTAGGATAATCAGGAATACCGGTAGGTTGCTGCACATTCTCGTAAGTATAATAAGTGAAAGTAGCGGCTTTCTGTCCATCGTATAAAACCGCCCCCTTATAGGGCACTACCCGCTCTCTGGCAATATAGGGATTCGGATCTTTGTCGATACCTTCCACCTCGGGAATTATGGTAGAATCTCCCGGATGCACAGCCGAGAAAGGTACGGAATAAGGCATATTGCGCACACCGTACTCCGTAATCTGAAGTTTAGGGAGCGTACCGTCATTATTCGTTTGGTTGGCATCCAGTTGCACCGATACATCCACCCGGGCCATAAGCGCCTGCATATCGATTTGAATGGTCTTATTCCCCTGGCTTAAATCGACGCCCGTCGTAATGCCCACCATCGGCATTCCCGGTAAGGGAAGCTGCGAAATATCTTCACGTGGCGTGGGGTGGTAGTACCAATTTTTCAGATCTTCGAGTTGGGTGATCCTGACCTCTTTTTTCGGATCGTTCCTATCGCCATAAATAATGTCCCCTTCCACCGTCCACTGTGTACGAAATTTGTCACCATACACATTGGCAACGGCATACACCGTTACATTGGTCAACCCGCTCTGTCCCTCGAACGTTTCTTCGGAAATGGTTAGCACAGCCTGTTTTCCTCCCTCACCACCCGGTTCATTTACTTTCAACCGATAATAGGAACTGAATATATCGCTGTTTGTAGGCTTCAAAAATTGACCATCCTGATCGAAAAAGAAAAGATGCAGGGTATTAATTTGTTTCTCCTGGGCCGTCTTGGGAGTTATTTCAGCAGCACGCGTCATCAGCGCCTCCGGCACCATGTCGTTACAAACTGCCGCAATGGTAATGCCGTCCTGCTGTGCTTCGGGCCGCAGGCTCTTCATTTCGTCTTCACCGGTACAGGAAGTTACTAAAAGGGCACCGAGCATGAGTAAGTCGGTCCATATATTGAATGCTTTCATGGCGTAGAATGTGTATCTTAATTAATGATAATATCGTTGTCCGAACCGGCTTCCCAATACTCGATTGAGTCCGCAGTGAACATCAACAGGAGTTGGTTACCGACAAAATTCAGATTGAGGGTGTAGCAAACCCCTTGTTCGGGAATTCTTCCTAAAGAGAAATTCCGTACGTGTTTAGTCTGTTGGCCCTTATCGGGATAACTATAAGTAACAGTGATGGTTTTGTTTGCCCCGAGGTAAGGTATGGGATCGTTCGGAGCGGAATCAGAGGCTTTGGCATCGGCATTCGGCAAAAGCAGAATCGCCGTACCAGCATCCGTTTTGCCGGGAATGCTACCGACAACCTTCCCCGAATTAGCAGGCACTTCCCAGGCGACATCCCGTAAAAAATGGAATGTACCGGAATACCGGTCGTCACTTACAGTCATTTCGGGGGAGGCAGGTGCAAAATCGATGGTAGCAGAGCGGTAAAAATCACCTTCCAATGTAATGGCATGGATGGTGACAGTATTTGCTCCGGAATCATCCTCCGGATTGTAATTATTAACCTGCAAGCGCAAACCTGTCAATACATGCTGGAATTCAAGTTCCACAGCCCCACTCCCCGGCAGGTGATCTGTCTTCATTGCCCACATAACGTCTTCGACAGCCTCGATATCGAGTTCCCGGCTGCGGTCGGTGTTTGCAGAGTAGGGCATCGTATAGCTTAATTTCGGGACTCCGCGGGTAGTAGCATCGGCAGGCTGGATACCAAAACCGCCCTCTCCTTGCTGATTATACGGATGATAAGCGATAAACGTATATTTAAACTGTTCGAAATTGATGGTTGCTTTGGAAGCGTCCGCCCCGGCATCTGCTTGTGTATACCAATGTCTGGGCAAATCGGAATCCGCCTCATGTCCACGGTAAACACATTTGTCACCATCGTAATAAATGGGTTGATTATACATCACATCGGCATGTGAAAAATTTTTTTTGCCCGCCCATTCGGTGACTCCGTTGGCCCAATTCGCTTTATCCTCTGTGGGGGAATAAGGCACACAATACCCGAACACCCCGAACGTCGTGTTCTCGGTAACCGTATTCAATAGTGTAGCACGCGTACCCACTTCTGGAGCAGCCATGACTATCGTCGGAGCAGCAAAACGGATAACATCGTCTCCGTATTCCGGCGTTATTCCGTCCCTACCGTCATCCACCGACGAACATCCCGGCAAGGAAAATGCCAACAAGGCAAATAACAGGTATTTTGATATACTATGCTTCATGATATATAATGTAGTAAAAAGAATAGGCTAATCTTGTAAATGGTCTATGTTAAAATCGGTATTGTGGACCGGTGCATATTCCCAGGGCACCAACAGAGGTGTTTCAAAGAAAATATGCTCATCTATAGTAAAAGGATAACGGTAACTCTTACCGGCTTCCCATTGTGTGGAAACGTCCGCTAACCGCACCTCCCTTGTGAAGGATTTGGGTTCACCGACGTTATAATGAAATGTAATCGTCAGCACACAGTTGTTCAGTTGCTGCGGAATAAACAATTCGTTGGCAAACAGGCTCACGCCTTCGGGTGTGAGGGGCAGCCCGTCAGGATAGGTTGTCTTACTGATAACATAAGGCGTATTGCCGGCGTTTGTTATAACCGAACCGGTAGTCCACGTGCCGGCTTCAACCGTCACGCCGCTCCAATTGCCGGTTGTATGAAGACCGTAAAGTCTGGCTTCATCAATAATGATATGCCGCCCCTTGCCCAGGTGTTTTTCATCGGACCGGCCGACAAAAGCAATACGCGAAAGGAGGTGACCAAAACGAAGTGCCACCTTCTCCATTTTTTGATCAACGCCACAAGAAATGGGCTCCGGAGCAGCCAACAACAAATCAGTGCCCAGCGTAGCGTCGAAGTTCTCAATTTTAAAATTATCTTTTCCCGAAGTCACATTCGCAACATCCGAGGGATAAAGAGCCCGGAAAGTATATGTAAACCCCGGAAACCAGTATTGCGGGTCACCATATGTCCATTCAGCGCCATTGAAAGTTACTTTCGTACCGTCAAAGACGGTGAAGTTCTGCCCGGATGTTCCGCTACCGACGGTTTTGGCATAGGTTCCCCATACCTGGAATGCCTGCCCGTTTTGTTGCAAATCATTTGCCCCGTTGATAACGGCACGGGTAGATATTCCGGCTACTCCGAAACGCATTGGCATCAAATCCTCCGTACTGCCGACTGTCGAAGTCTTCGCACAACTACTCAACGTAATCATTGTCAATACGGTCAAAGTAAACCGGAAGAAGGTTATATCTCTCCGCATAATTGTTTTGTTTCGTATGTTTTGATGCTTCCCTTGTCTTGTCTTTCAATGACAAGGAAAGCATCTATGGATTAATTATTTTATTCCGAAATCGTAGTACTGAAATTAAGACCCTCTGTTATTTCGGTAACATTACCCCATTCATCGACTTGAGTCACTGTAAATTCAATCTTTTCCAAACCGGTAGCAGCACCGCCAGCCAACTCTACATTGTAGTTATACTGACTCCCGACACTCCAATTCGGTTTTAAAGAAGTATATAAGGTATTACCATATATCGGTGTGGTACTCCAACTCCCATCATTGCTTTTAGGATAAACATCAAATTTGAATGAAATCTTTACATCAGCTTGTTCGTAAACCCTCGGCAACACATATTTAAAACCTGTCGTTACTATTTTATCCTCCTCTGCGCTTCCATTACCATTGATGGCATCTCCCTCTACAGGTAAAGTTGCAACCACACGCGTATCATCACCAAATGTCCATTGTCCCGGAGCAGCAGCTTGATTGTAAGACGCTTTTGAACGTATACCTTCGATTTTCAAATCACTGATATTTATTTTATAATCGCCGGTAAACCTATTTTTAAATGTGAATTGCATTTTTGTCAAAAGATGACGAAACGTCAAAGCAACTTTTTCATTACCTGATTCTTTCCCTGTAATTTCTTCTGTTGCAGCAAAAATCAAATCCTTGTCGTGAGATTGCGGATTCACCACATAATCCGCAATAACTAACTTCCCGTCAGCAAGGTTGAAATTAGCATTGGCATAAGAATTTCCTCCATCGCTATAAGCAAAAAAATGATATTTGGCATCCTTAAGCCAATAGCGTTCATCAGTCATCTTCCAATTGTCACCCTCTTTAGACACTTGTGCTTTATTAAAAACCTGTATATTGCTAGAACCGGCAGCGGTGTGGGTATAATAACCGGAAACCCAAAACTTGTCGAGTGTCTCAGTCGACAAATTGGCTTTGGTTGTAGGTTTATTTACATGCGTATTAAACGTAATTTTCCCCGTTTGAGCCTCCGTTGCCGAGTCAAGCACTTCGGAATTTGTACACGCTGCCATTGTCATTCCTGCAACGGCCAGCATCAATACTGTTTTTTTCATAATCAAATCATTTAATTTTAAAACTTATTTCTATTTTATTTACCCGGAAGAATGGTTCCAAATTCTAAATCAATGTCTTTGTATTCATCCCAATCGTCCACAATAATTTCAAATCCCGAGTCTACCCCAAACTCACTTTCCGGTACAATTACGTTACGTACGGTGATTACTCCTCCCCTCGGCTGCTCCTGCATTTGTTCCGTAACATCGAAAGGCTCCAGCTCTATGACTTTACCATTCTGTAACCGCAATTCCAGATTCAGCACATAGTTGTGCCCAGCTGCTTCGCCGGCCTCCCTGGCCCTCGGATAATACCTATCCGGAAATGACGGCACACCGAATGATTTCACGATGGCTTGCGCTCCCCAGGAAGTTTTCTCACAATCGAAAAGAATGGTTGCCTTCTCGTCGCTCGTCCGGCCATCCCACAAATACACCGCCTCAGCCATCCCGGCCAGTGCACCGCGCGCCAGAGCTACGTGTTCCAGGCCGGATGAAAATTCATACCGGATAACATACGTATACACCAACGGACGCATAACTACCGGCAAAGCCACACTTTCATGCAAACCGACACCCGGAATATTCTCTGCAAATGCCCCATACAACATATCGGGAGGACTTACCGTGCGCTCCCCGGAGTGCATCGCTTTCAGCGTACTGCGGGTACGGGTAGTGGTTGTGGCCCTCACCTCCTCCGGTCGGAGTGTTGCCGCCATATCGTCAAAGTTGAAGACAATATATTCTGTATTGTTATTATAAAACAAAAACGAATGGGTCCCCTCGGAAAGAATTGCATTGCCCCCTTCGGGCTTAAGAAACCGCTCGTTGTATTCTCCCGCCTCGTCATACACGACAACCGTTACACCTTCCGGTGTACCAGGACACAAATCGGCATACTCCATGCCGTAAGCCTCCACATCCCAATGCGAGGACCAATCCCGCCCATAATCACGTTCCCACGCATACTCCCAGCCGATACCAATTTCTGCCTGTCGAAAGTGATTATAACATAAATCCTTACGACATGCCTCCAACAGTACAACTGCCAGGCACAAGAGCAGCACACTTGCCCGTTTATTACCCCTCAGAGCCGGTTTCATTGCATACCTCCTTTCTTCTTATTCAGATCCCACATTCTCCACACCAAAGCGAATTTCAGTTTTAAGGGACCGATGTAATTGGTTTTACTCGTCTGTTGATAAAGATAGTGTCCTCCTGATTCAGGCAAATATTCTTCATACTTTGTGTGTAAATACCCTATACCGACACCCGCTTCGAACGACAGGCAACGGGTGACGGGCCACATGTATCCGTAGCTCAATCCCGTCATAACTCCTTCGCCCTGATAGCCACGTTTGCCATTCTCCAGATCGTACCACCCGCCGCCGACAAACGCACCGATATAATGTCCATGCCAGGGTTCCCTGGTTTTGAACCAGTATCGGATTTCGGGACTGATCATAGCCAACTGGTAATATTTATGTTTGGATTTCCGTTTCCACCAGGCCATGTCACCTTCCAGATTAACTGACCACCGATCGTCGATACGATATTCCACTTCCAACGAAGGCATCAATAAAACATCGTACAATAGATTGGTTTTGACGGCGAGCCGATGAAGCGGCTCTGTTTCCGCTATCCCGGCAACCGTTTCTTGCCCGACAGACATTTCGTTTGTGCCAACCGGCTTGTCAATCGTCCCGGCATCGGGAATCGTCTGCCCGCTTGTATCACTGACAGCGATATATTGCCCGGTTGGAGAGGGAGCATCGGACTTTATATCACACTCTTTACCCACGCCTTGCTCTTGTGTTTCCCTCCCTTCCTTCAAATAAAGCATGACAGCCGAAGCACTCCGTAAATCCGGAAAAAAATGTTTACTCATATACAAATAAGGCTCTCCACCCCGCAAATTCATCAAACGTTTTTTCAGTCCGTCCACCATCCGCCCATGTTCGTTGCAGATACATTCGGGCGTACAATCAATCATTTCCAGTACCTCCTCCCGATAGGGCATGTCCGACTCCGCAACCATGTTCCGTAAAAGTCCCCAACCAACCCCATCTGGACGTTTCCTGAACAGGGTTTCCGGCAAGCCTGTACGACGTACCAAATAAGCCACTAAGGAATCGGAACGCAATTGGGTCAAACGCCTGTTCATCATCATACTCCCGTCGGGCGAAGCATACGACCACACTTCCAGACTATCGATCTCCCGAAGCCGCCAGGAATCCCCAATCAAATGCACCAACCGCTGCAACGCTCTGTAATTGTCACGGTAGAGTGTGTCCAGTGTACGGTAGCCTAAACGATAATACACCCGCGTAACGTCGGCTGCCTGCTGAGCATATACCATCTCACAAACGGATACACTCATCCACAACAACAATAGTAATTTTCTCATTTATTTTAAGTTATATTGAAATCTTATTTAATATACTAAACAAAAAAACCAATAAATACGGTCGATTATTTTGTTTTAATTTTTGCCCTTTTTTTATTTTTTGCCTTTCTTATTTTTGCCCGGCTAAGAGGGAAAATTAATAACCAGTAACAGATGATCAGTGATGAAATGCCCTTAGGAAAGAGAATTGTCTATCTCTTTTATTACCAGATATCTTTCTCTTATCCATGATACTAATTCAATAATTTATTCTCATTTTTATTTTACTTATTCCAATAGAACCGAAGTTTCCGATCATTGTCAATTGACATGGGACAATTGTCAATTCCATTTTGGCGAATTCTCACCTAAATATTCGACCGTTATTTTCAGAACGGAACTCGTTTATTTCTTTTAAGATTTACTTCTTTATCTTGGTTACAAATATAATAATTTAAATTTTTTGAAACAAGTAAATATTTTTTAATATAGAATACAAAATCAAACAGCAGGAAAACCTGCTGTTTATTGAACCAATCAGTTGTTTTTCAGAAATTTAACCCACTTACATTGTTTTGAAAATAATCGCTGAATTTCGCCGCCCACACCAATAACCATCAACTGTTTTTACGATAGGCATCCTCTAAACGGGTATGATAACGATTGCGAAGATAATCCGGTCCGTTGTACGCCTTTGCAAAAGCGGCCCAGTTGTGCGCCCGGAGACAGGAGTCCAAACGGCGGGAAAGAATAAAGCGGGCAAAAGCCTCCAGTTGAGCCGTTTCGGAAAGGTACATTGCTTTTACAAAAGCCTCCACCGAAACAAAACCGCAGCGTCCGGCATTGAACCCCATCACCTGGAACATGCCCCAGGAAGCCGACGCCCAAGCTGCTTCCTGCTGGATACACACAGCCCGTTCCAAACGCCCGTATTCGGCAGCTCCTCCGAGGTAATGCCGCCGGGTCCATTTCGGATATACGATATCTTCGTTACCAGACATATAAATCTGGGGATCCATATTCCGGTGTTTTAACTGCTGCCAAAAGATATGTCCCTCAAAAAGAATGACCGGACGACCATCGGACAGGAAACCACCCCTTCCACCGCTTTCGACTTCGGCCACGGCTTTCACCACCGCCGTTTCCACTTCAAGCAAAGCGGCTACACGTTTATAATCGGATTCTGTTATTTTCATGATTGCCTTTATTGTGGGGCCCCTGCACTTCCACAACAAAGGCAGGGATCCCCGGGTTAATTAAAAAATCATGAACCCACCATCACGGTTTGCGAAGCCGTGCGTTTGTTGTTGCTCAACGTAAAAGCGTAAATCATCACCTGAGCCAAATCCCAATTTTCGGGCAGCGTAATGGTAACAGGTTCGGTGTCGCTCACTTTATCAAGCGGATAAAGACGCGCTTTGTTTCTGTTTTTTTCATACACCACTGCGTAGATCACATCGTCGGGCAAAGCATCCACCTCATATTCGGTGACAGTGTGGCTAAAAGTCAGTTGATGCGTTTCTGCCTTTTTTTCCACTGACATAGCAGGAACCTGCAAGGTCCCGTCGGAACATGACAGACACTCATAATCGACCGTCACCTGGAGTTCGTCGTTCACCTTTACCATTTCCTTGTTCTTGCGAACAAAAGCGTTATAGGGCGTTTCCCCTTCCTGACGCCGGGGAAATCCCAGTTTGGATGCCGCAGCAAATACAACAGAGAGTTCCACCAGTTTACGCATCCGGAGACGCTGTTTTTGCTGACCGGCGGTTTTAGGATCGTTCACAAATGTGACTTTTGTTTTCAAAACATTCACACCACGATTTACACAAGTCGTAACATTCCCGAAAGATTTCCTCAAACGGGTAAATACAGCAGATTCAAAAATTGCCATAATCATAAATTTTAACGCGTTATACATTCAAATAAAAATACCTGCTTTCGGAGGTCTCGGCGGTTTGCGCCGATCTGAAAAAACAGTAGCAATGCGGATAGGCTGCCAGCTCCTCGGGCACCTCGATCCGGGCTTCACAAGCGGAACGGCAAACGCCGCCGGTGTCGACCATTCGTACGGTGTATATGCCTTCGGATTTCATAAAAGCCAGCGCCAGACGATCGGACAACCTGTTGCGGGAACAGCAGGCTTTCAGTTGCCACCTCACCCCAACGGTTGTCGGAGACAGACGCTTCACCTCCATCATATCCGACAAGGGCAAACCTCCCGAAACCAGCCGAATACGGGAAAAATCCGTAATCAGTCCCTGCCCGGAAATCACCTGTATGTTCAAACGCACAAACAGATTATAGCCACTCAGCAAACTGCCTTCGGCGGCCTTATTCCAGGCTTCCTTCAGCCCCGCAGCAACCAGTGCCCGATAGAAAATACACGCAGCCCGCATACGGTTACGCTGTTGCAGCTGGGCTACACTTCCGGGACTGTTTTGTTTCCAACACCGCCTCCGGGCACACGTTTTACCGCGGTAGTTATAAAAGACCATGTTCCCGACACGTCCGGAAAGATTGCCCAGTAAAGAATCTAGTAAAATAGCCATGACTTTTCTTTTTTAACGTTTCTCTTTTTTCTTCATTCCGGGCAGCCAGCGGTTAAGTCCCTCCAGGCTGCGTCCGATGACGTACCCGCCCAAACCGATCTCGATCAGGTTCCAGAACCTCGAATCGTCGCTCAGGAAAGGGATGTCGATTACCGTACCCAACAGCACAATAAAGGCAAAGGACAACATCACCAATGGCCGCCACGAACGTTGCAACCAGTTGCCCTGAGTTTCTGATTTCACGATACCGGCCTGACCGGACGCAAGCTCACCAGCATACCGGTAGACGGTTTGAAGCACTTCCGTTTCGAGTTCTTTTTTCTCTCTCGAAGAGATGGAAAGGCTACCGATGATGCCACCGATTTCGCCCACCAAGTTTTTAATCATACCCATAAGCATTTTTTTTTACAGTTAATACATTTGTCTGCAGACTGACGAAGTATTCATAAAGCTGTGCAAGGCCCGCTTAAATCTGTAGTGGCAACGTTTTGCCGAAGTACTTCCGGCCGGTTAGTAATCGCAGACAAAACAGTTGTCCATCACGACGATTTTATGAGCTTCACACCCTTCATAAACTTCAAAACTAAGGTAGACTCTACTGAAAAAAATGTTTATGACGTAACAGAAAGAAAATTTATTTCCCTCCGCTATACAGGCGGAAGAAACAAAAAAGAATTATAAATTTTCAAATTTTTACTATCATAGTCCAAATTTACAATACCCATAATAGGATACATGAGTATCAACCATTTACACAAGCATCACCGATATTTACTTTCTGTGTCGTAAATAAGTGATAAAGGAGGCATGAAGAAAATCCCAGAAAATAGTGTTCCGGTTGCGCTCCAGCAGCTGAGTCCGCAATGAATTGTAATTGTTGGGAAACGCCACTCCCAGCATTTTCGCCAGATAACGGGCCATGCCGATCTGGCTGAAGCGTCCGCCGGTGCACTCCATTCTTCCGGAAACCTGAAATATCAGCGAAAGCTCGATAAATTCCGTCGGGTTGAGATTCATCTTGTAGTCGTCTGTTTCCCCAGGCAGAAAAGGCAAAAGTATGTCATAAATCCGCTGAAAAGCTTCATATTGACATTGCACATATTCCGCGATTTGTTTCCGGAGGGTATTGCCGAGAGAACCGACCGCTATCTGCTTATCGTCGCGGATAACATGCAGATAATTATGAGTCCATCCCTCCGTTTTTTGCACAAACATCCGGGACACATAATCCAGATATTTGACCAGCAGCTTACGCATATGCTGATCGGATTGTGCCAGCTCGCCGATTTCGCACAATTTTTTCATAATCATAATTTCGTCTGAAACAAGACGGCTATTAAAATTCCCTGGTGAGGAACAATCGTTGAATAATACCGGGGTCGCCGCGCCACTATGAATTAAAACATCCGCCCGTATAAGATTGCGTAAATAAACACGCATAAATTTCATTGCTTCCATTGGCATCTTTAGTTTAGGTTGGTAATAAAAATTGATAGAAAGCTCCTACCATCTCCGTCCCATTACCACCCCATCGCTAACTGAATTGCTGCCCGCCGGCCTATTGGGTTGCTATTGGGTTAGTAATGGGTCCCTATTGGTAGGAGCTTTCCCTAGGAATACTTGCATGCTTTGCACTGCACAAAAACACAAAAAATGGGACAAAGGAAAATGTCCTTTGTCCCATTTGTAGCCGAGCCGGGAATCGAACCCGAATCTAAAGTTTAGGAAACTTCCGTTCTATCCATTGAACTACTCAGCCAAAACCGTACAAAAATAAAGGAAAATCTATTCAGTTCCAAATATCCTCTGAAGATAACTAAGGAAATTCAGCCCAATTGTATTATCTTTGCTCCTATGAAGGTTATAAACCGGTAAAAGAAGGGACTATTCCATATAAATCCACCAGAACGAATGACAGCATACAATACATCGAACAGAAAACGACTACCCTACGGCATGATGAATTTCGAGGATATCCGCCTCGATAATTATTACTATGTGGATAAAACGAGATTCATCCCTCTGATAGAAGATGCAGACCGTTTTTTCTTTTTCATTCGTCCGCGGCGTTTCGGCAAGAGTTTGACACTGAACATGCTGCAACATTACTATGATGTACGCACCCGGGATAAGTTCGATGCCCTGTTCGGCGACCTTTATATCGGGAAACATCCCACACACAGCCGGAACACGTATCTGGTGCTTTATCTCAATTTCTCCGGTATTACGGGGGAATTGCATAATTACCGCAAGGGACTGGATGCACATTGTAAAATCAGATTCGATTATTTCTGTCATATCTATGCCGATTATTTGCCACAGAATATTATAGAAAAATTAGACGAGCTGGATGGAGCAGTCAATCAACTGGATTATCTGGTTTCGGAATGTGAACGTGCCGGTCAGAACATCTACCTTTTTATCGACGAATACGACCATTTCACCAACGCGATCCTTTCCGCTCCCGAAAAACTGAACCGTTATACCGAAGAAACACACCGGGAAGGTTACCTGCGGGCTTTTTTCAATAAGATAAAAGCCGGAACATACTCCAGCATCAAGCGTTGTTTTATCACCGGCGTGAGTCCTGTGACCATGGATGATCTGACCAGCGGATTCAACATCGGCACCAACTACTCGCTCTCTGCGGAGTTCAATGAAATGATGGGGTTCACCGAGGAAGAGGTCCGAGAAATGCTGACTTATTATTCCACCAAAAGTCCGTTCAATCAAACGATAGATGAGCTGATTGAGATCATGAAACCATGGTACGACAATTATTGTTTCGCCCAAAAATGTTTCGGACGGACCACCCTGTATAATTCCAACATGGTGCTCTATTTCGTGAAAAACTATATTTTAGCCGGAGAGACGCCGAGAGATATGATCGAAGACAACATCCGCATCGACTATGAAAAGCTCCGTATGCTTATCCGCAAGGATAAGGAGTTTGCCCACGATGCTTCCATCATCCAAACCCTGGTCAGTCAAGGGTATATCACCGGCGAACTGAAAAAAGGGTTCCCCGCGACTCAGATTGCCGATCCCGACAATTTCGTGAGTCTGCTGTATTATTTCGGGATGCTTACCATCAGCGGGATGTATGAAGGCAAAACCAAACTCACTATTCCTAATCAGGTGGTGCAAGAACAACTCTACACCTATCTGCTGACCACCTACAATGAGGCCGATCTGAGTTTCAGCAACTATGAGAAGAACGAACTCGCCTCACGTCTGGCTTACCGAGGCGATTGGCAAGCCTATTTCGGCTATATTGCCGAGTGCCTGAAACGTTATGCCTCACAACGCGACAAGCAGAAGGGGGAATTCTTCGTCCACGGTTTCACCCTGGCCATGACGGCACAGAACCGCTTCTACCGTCCCATTTCCGAAGCCGACACACAAGCCGGATATGTAGACATTTTCCTCTGTCCCCTCATCGAAATCTATCCCGACATGCAACACAGTTACATTGTCGAATTGAAGTATGCCAAGTACCGGGACCCCGAAAACCGGGTAGAGGAACTACGGTCGGAAGCCATCGCACAAGCCGAGCGATATGCAGTTACCGACACGGTAAAACAAGCTGTCGGCTGCACGCAATTGCACAAGATCGTAGTGGTATACAAAGGAATGGAAATGAGGGTTTGCGAAGAGATATAAAAAATCTTTGCAGATTAACACTTATTGAATATCTTTGGCATAATTTTTGTCTGAATTGTATATTTGGCAAAATGTCCGATAATTTTCGTGGAAATCCGCAAAAATTACAATTGACAATTGTCAGATGATAATTGATAACAATAAGAAAGAATAAGTCAACCAGTTTAATCGGACCTTATAAAATGGGTTTAATATATTTAATTCTATAATTCAAAACAACAATGAAAAAAAATCTACTCTATTTATTAATGGCAGTATTTGCCTTGAACTTTATATCTTGTAAGGATGATGACAACTCACCCATCATCCCGGCCGAAGATTTAAATATGACTTTCGGAACGGACGAAAATACCGTTCTAAATTTGAATTACAGCAACAGCCCGATCAGCGGCAAACAGGTGAAATTCAACACAAAAGACAACAAAACAGCCACATTGACTCTGCTGGATGTTATTCCCGGACAAAGCGAAACGATAATCAATAATATCCAATTGGTAGAAGGCGAAAACGAATACACATTCAATGGAAACAGTGCCATGACCAAAGCTACTGCCGGTAGCATTGCTTATAGTGGATCGATCAAAAAGGGCGAACTGAACCTGAAATTGAATGTGACGATGCCGGATCCTAAGGGTTGGGCAGGAACTTATAGTCTGGAAAAATATACAGAAAATGCTGCCAGCGGAGCTATATATTTTTCATGGGCAGGTCCTGATGAATCTTTAACGACCATGTATGGACAAATGTTCAGAACTTTAGGGAGTATGTTATTACCTCAACTGCTACACTCTATCACATTGGAAGCAGACGGAAATATCCGCGCAGAATATTATACCGGCCCCATTCAGGCTGATCAAGAGCAAATGATGGGTATTTTAATGAAATTGTTCATGTTTAACACTGCTCCTGATGTCGAAACAATGGCAGCATTCCAACCGACAGGAGAATATCAAAAATCTTCTTCGAACTTAGCTTACTGGTTTGAAAAAGAGGGCCAATTATATGTTAAATTAAATATTTCAGCTATTATAGCCCAGGCAATGAGCGATAATAGTTCAACAGAAGACAACGAAACCCTGATCAATTTAATCAATGGTGTACTGAATGGAACTCCGGCCCAAATCAAACAATTATTAGGAACAGCTTTAGATATAGATCTTTCCACAATCAGCGATGCTACTTTTGCTATGTTACTGGATTGGGTTAAAAACGGAATTCCTATGAACGT